>JAZOVD010000031.1:0-28265 GCA_045658525.1 Eubacteriales bacterium | reverse complement strand
GAAAGCTGCGCAAAGAACTTTAAAAAACACGCTCCACGGGTTATGTGGAGCGTGTTTTTTTGATATTTTTGAAAGCTTTTTTAATAAGCAGTCTATTTATTAACTTGCGGTTTGTTAGGACCAACCTGTCACAACGCCGTTAACGTAGTGCCAGTAATTACCCTCTGTCGTGGGCGCGCTTTCGCTGTAATAATATAAAGTTGAGTCAGTAAGCTCTGTATTGCCGGAGTTTATGAGTATTTTAGACCATTCGGCTTTGGTTCCGCCATAATATACGTTCGTAAGTCCAGAGCAGCCCGAAAATGCTTGGACACCAATGCTCGTTGCGCTATCGGGGATAAATAAATTCATAAATTTATCGCAACCGTAGAGTGCATAGGCGGCAACATTTTTCACCCCGTCCGGAACAATAAGAGTAATGTTGCCTTTTCCGGAAGCATACTGAATTAATGTATCTCCATTCTTTGTGTAAAGATCTCCATCAATCGATTTATATACGGTATTATTTTCGCTTACCGTTATATTCGCAAGCTCAGAACAAAGTCTGAATGTACCATAACCGATACTCGTTACACTTTCGGGTATAGTTACACTCGTAAGGTTGGAACAACCCCAGAACGCGCCGTCCGCAACGGCAGTTACTCCATCGGGGATAATAAAGCTTTCCGCAGAGCTTCCAAGTGCGTATTGGATAAGAGTATCTCCGCTCTTATTGTAAAGATTTCCGTTAATATCCTTGTAAACGGTATTGTTTTTGCCTACCGTTATAGCAGTAAGATCTACACAGTATCTGAACGCGCCCGTACCGATATTCGTTACTCCGTCGGGAATATTGATCGACGAAAGAGCAGAGTATTCAAACGCATAATCACCTATGCTCTTTACGGTCTCGGGTACGGTCAGCTCAGAAACGGGGCAGTAACGCAAAGCATAGTTTCCGATAGTTTCTACGCTGTTTCCAAGATCTACGCTTGCAAGAGAGGTACACGAAGCAAACGCAAAGTCTCCAATATAGGTAACACCGTCAGGAAGGATGGCTCTTGCAAGAGCAGAGCAGCCATTGAACGCTCCGTCACCTACTGTTTTAAGTCCGCTTCCAAACGTTGCGGTCGCAAGCTGGGTACATCCGTTAAACGCATAGTTTCCTATGCTCTCTAAGCTATCGGGGAAGCTTATGCCCGTAAGCTTGGAACAACCGTTGAACGCCTCAACGCCTATGCTCTTGACGCTGTTTCCTAATGTCACGCTTGTGATCGCATAACAGTTTCTGAACGCATAATTTGGAATACTTGTAACTCCGTTGCCTATGGTAACGTTTTGAATCTCTCCGCATCCTTGGAATACATATTCTCCGATACTCGTTACGCTATCGGGAATACTTATATTTTTAAGATGCACACAGTTATAAAACGCATATTTTCCAATACTTGTTACGCCCTCGGGTATATTTATACTGCGAAGTCTCCAAGCCGCTCTGAAAGCATAACTGCCTATGCTCTTTACACCGTCGGGAAGAGTTACGTATTGGAGATATTCAGCCCCCATAAACGCTTTTGTAGCAATATGCTCTACGCCGTCAGGAACAACGAATCCCGAGTTGGTCTTTGCCTTTCCGCCTGCAAACTGGATAAGCGTTTTACCGTCCTTGCTGTAAAGATGTCCGTCGATAGAGCTATAAAGCGTATTGTTTCCGCCAACGCTTATGTTAGTAATACTTGAACAACCAACGAAAACTCCGTCCGAAAGCACGGTAACGCTGTCAGGTATATTTGCATATTCCAGATTGACGCAATAAGCAAACACATCGATACATAACTCTGTTACGCTATTTGGAAGCGTTATACGCACAAGCGAACGACCGTCACCAAAAGCACAGTTCTCTATCTTCTTTACTCCGTCCGGAACTGCAAATTCCGTATCGCTCTTTCCTATCGCGTATCTGAGCAACGTATCCCCGTTTTTGGTATAGAGATTTCCGTTGATAGATTTAAAAGCGGTATTATTTTCATCTACGTTTATATTAGTAAGATTTGCACTATCACCTCCGAACACCGGCAATACGATCTCCGTAACGCTTGCCGGTATGGTAACGTTTACGAGCTTACATTTCTGAAATGCCTGCTTACCTATCTTAACAACGCCGTCAGGAATAGCGAAATCCGTCTCCGTTTTTCCTATCGCATACGCAAGGATCGTATCTCCGTTTTTGGTATAGAGGTTTCCGTCTATATCCTTATATGCGGAATTGAGCTTTGATACCGTTATACTTTCAAGAGAATCGCAGTTCAGAAACGCTCTTTCTCCGATAAAAGTCACACTGTTCGGTATATTTACTCCCGTGATCGAGGTTTTATCCTTAAACGCCTCGTTCTTTATTTCGGCAACAGGCTTGCCGTTATAGGTTGACGGGATCATTACGTTCTTATCCGTACAAGCTCCTATTCCGGAAACGGTGTAATACGTTTTATCTGAGCTGAACGTGTAAGCAAGACCGACGGAATAATATTTTGCCGTATAGGTCTTGTTTTCCGCTTTCGCCGTTATTGTTGCCGCGGCGGTAGTCGCGACTATATTGCCATTTTCGTCTTCCCAATTTAAGAAAGCATAGTTACCCAACGTTTCGGGAGCGACAAGCTCAACGGTCTCACCTTCCTGAAAGCGTCCGTAAGTAAAGCCGTCGGAAAGCGTGCCTCCTACTACGTTAACTTTATAATATTTGCCATTGGCAGGGCGGTGGTGCTTATGATCGAAATTATCCTGA
The DNA here is from genome assembly GCA_045658525.1 of Eubacteriales bacterium. Classification (GTDB taxonomy): domain Bacteria; phylum Bacillota; class Clostridia; order Oscillospirales; family CAG-272; genus SIG673. Next base: position 25,504 of record JAZOVD010000031.1, on the reverse strand, counting down.
GCTGCCGCGCCGTATTCAAGCATGGTATCAAACAGCTTGTTCTTCTTATCGTCAAGTCCGCCCTTTTCTCTTTGAGCGTGAACATATTCAAGCACGCTGAATTTCACTGTATCGCTGTAATAGACCTTTCCGTCTATCTCGACGCAAGCGCGGCAGTAAACATCCTCAGTCATCTGCTTTGCCGCAAGTCCGTCCGAATAGAAAACGAGACAATCCTTTTCTTTAACAGTTGCTTTTCCTTCATTGCGTGATGAAAAGCTTTCCGTTCCAAGAACGTATTCGTCCTGTTTTTCCGTCCAGAAAAGCATTTTTATTTCGTGCTCGTTCCTATCAAAGCCATCGTTACTTATCGCGTACAACATATATAGCGAATCAGAGTACGAAAGGTTATATGATTCGACGCAAAGCGTCGGGGTACTGTTTCCGTCTGATGCAAAAATTGCAGTAGCTGTTATCGCACCAAGCAAAAGAACCATAACAACAAACAATACCAGCTTTTTGTTTTTTGACATATTCATTGTGTCCTTTCTTTTTCGTTTCGATTTTTTGTTTTTTCTCAAAGCCATCCGTCGTCATCCACGTTTTCGTCTTTGAAGTCTTTTTCTCCGCTCGTTCTGATAATATCCTCAGAAGCAAAATATACTACGGAGAGCTTGGGATCTTCATATTTCATTTTTTACCTCCCATCTTGTGTTCTTTTTAGCAGGAACTATTCTACCTATAATTATATACTTATTCTTCCTGTTTGTCAAGCCTTTTTAGATGTATAATTCCTATATAGAGGAATAATTCGGAAGATTTCTTCCGAAAATAATTAAAAGGCGGGATAAAATATGCTTATTTACGATATGAGAAAAATCGGAAACAAAATACTTGCTTTCAGAAAGGCAACGGGACTTACCCAAGCGGAGCTTGCCGAAAAAGCAGGGCTTGCCGACAGAACTTATGCCGATATTGAACGCGGAAACGTTAATATGCGTATTGAAACATTGCTCAAAATATGCGATGCGCTCGGAGTAACCCCCGATGCCGTTTTGACAGAGGAAAACACCGCCCTCCAAATAAAGCAAGAGGATATTGTAGAAAAATTCTCCTTGTGTTCGGAAAAAGAAAAGCAAACAGCTCTTGCCTTAGTAGATACTTACCTTAAATCACTTATGAAATAAAAAAACACGCACCACATATCCGCGGTGCGTGTTTTTTATATTATTGGGGAGATTTGCAAGAACAGGGTCTCGCTTGTTTATCAGTAAATATTGCTTGACTTATCCACTCGCGTGTGATATACTTTTAGTAGAGTACGTTAGTATAAAGGAGATAAAAACACTTATGAAAGAGAACGTTCAGATCGTACCTGCTTCTGTAAACTCCTTTGTCGGTGATATAGTTGCCGTAAAGCTGGTAGCGGACAGCGATATTTCAAAAGAGAAAATAACATGGTCAGCATCGGGCGATGCGGTCATTATAAAGAGCTTTGCCGATGATGAGCGCTATGCTTTTTCCTATGGAGTCCTCCTTACCCTTTGCAAGGTCGGAGAGGTGACCGTTACGGCGAATTTTGACGGAACAGAATACAGCATCCCGGTCACAGTACGGGAAATGAAGCACACAGAACCAAGCACAGATTTAAACTACTACATAGGCGACCTTCACGATCACACATCTCTCAATCACGATCCGAAGCTGTTTCCGACACGTGCCGAGGATCACGCAAGAGAATACCTCAAACAGGTAAAAGAGGAAGGGCTTATCGATTTTACTGTAATAAGTGACCACGCAGAGCTGCTTAAGCCAAATGAATTCTTTGATAATTTCTTCGCGGCAGATGAGGTAAGTCCTCAGATCGTAATATTCCCCGGCTGCGAAAGTGCAGTTTCGGCTATGGCCACGGACAGATACGGCATCACCATCAAGCAAAGCGGTGAGATAGTTACGCTTAATACTGATGATTACACCGATTGCGCTACGTGGGAGGAGTTTTATTCCAAGGTCGCAAGAAAGCCCTTTGCACTTTGCACCTTGGCGCATCCGCAGATCATAGGGTACAGCCATAAGGGTATGTGGAACTTTATGTTACACCAAAATAACACACCCGAAATGCGCCATGCTATCCATACGGTTGAAATGGGTAACGGCACGACCAGAGAATCCAATCTCATCAACGAGTTTATGTATTCCGTCGCGCTTGATAACGGCTTTAAGGTATCGACTACCTGTTCAAGCGATTCGCACGGCCCCGTGTGGGGTTATCACGGATTCCCCGGCAAAACCGTCATTATGGCAGAAAACAGAACCAAAGAGGACTTTATCGACGCTATCATGTCTTGCCGCATATACGCAAGCGAAAGCGGAAACGTCAAGCTTGCATACACCGTAAACGGAGTATGCGCGCCTGCTGTTCTTACCCCTTGCGATAAATACGAATTCAACGTAAAAGTATCACTCTTTCATGAGGATGCGGACGCTCTTCCCGTTGAATGTAAGGTCATCTCAAATCGCGGTAAGACAGTTAAAACTATAACGGGCGAAGCTCTTTCCGATTTCAGCTTTACCGTAAATTCAGACGAGGCGGAATATTTCTATCTCAGACTCAGAGATTCCAAGAACAGAAAAACCTGGTCTGTACCGGTCTTTACAGGTAGAGCGACCGAAAATAAGCCTATATCAAGTCTTGCGCCTATCGACAAATCAGGCTTTTCCGCTACTGACGTAAAATACGCTACAGACGCAAATCTTCTTGTATCCGATGATCCTAATGAATCCTGGCATTCGGATCATTCCGACGCGGAGATCGTAATAGATATGGGACGCATTGAAAAAATAACCGCCCTTGGACATTATCCGAGAATAATAACAAGAGAACTGCTTAAAGAAATATCAAAACGCCCCGAAGCGCTTATAGCCGAATTACCGGTCGAATATACGTTACAGACAAGCGTTGACGGTGTCAAGTACTGCCTGTGTGATACGGGACTTTTCCGAGTCTTTGGCGGTGAGGAAATAATCGAATTTAAAGAGACCTCGGCAAGATACGTAAAGCTCTCTATTCATTCAAACGTCGCGGAGTATAGCGGACACAAAAAATCATTCCGCGAAGGTCTGGCTATGGGTGAATTGACCCTTTATAAAAAACAGTAAATGCGGAAGCTATTACTTCGCTCACAAAAGCCCCCGTTCCACATACCCGTGGGACGGGGGCTTTTTCATTCTGAATTTCACACTACTCCGTTATAATACCTCGCAAAGCTTTCAATCGCGCCCGCATCGCCTGAAACGATGCGAAGCGGCACGTTGCTTATCTCCTGTATCTTCTCTATAAGCGTTTTAATAACGTTCGGGGTCACGCCGTCCGTATTAAGATTTATGACCTCCGCCCCGTCATCGACCATATCAAGCACGTCGTAGGCTATGTCCTCACAGTCGTCCTCTGTCACGCCGCCGTCCACAGTGAGATCCGCAAACTCGGTAGCATCGTTTATCCCTACGTACCCTGAATACGAAATAGCTGCGTTGATCTTGGGATTGTTTGCCGTTTTTACCTGCATACCCTTGAATTTAGCGATAGACGAAATAAAGCTCGGCGAAGTACCGCAGCAGCCACCGATAACGCTTACGCCCATTTTTGCGTATTTTTCTACGCTTTCGGTAAACTCCTCTACCGTCAGATCATATACCGAAACGCCGTTAACGAGCTTCGGCAGTCCTCTGTTAGGCTGAATAATTACAGGTGTATGAGTACATTTAAGAATACGGTCTATAACGTCGTATAAATCATTCGGCCCGAGCGAACAGTTCACTCCAAGTGCGTCCGCACCCATTCCTTCAAGAAACGCGACCATAATTTCCGGTGTCGTTCCCGTAAGCGTGCGCCCCGTTTTATCAAAGGTCATAGTCGCGAATAAGGGTTTATCCGAATTTTCCTTTACGGCAAGCACAGCCGCTTTAAGCTCGTAGAGATCGGAAAAGGTTTCGATTATGTATCCGTCAACCTTATCGCTTGAACAAAGCACGACCTCTTTGAATGCTTCATAGGCATCGTCAAAGCTGAGCGTACCCATCGGCTTTAAGAGCATACCGGTAGGACCTATGTCAAAAAACACCTTTCTACCTGCTGTACGTGCGTTTTCTATTGCTTTCTCGGCAACGAAGGGGATCTCATAAGCTCCCTTGTATTTAATTTTGTTAAGCCCAAAGGTATTCGTTGTTATAAAATCAGCGTCAGCGTAGCTTTTGTGTATCGCTCTGATAACGTCAGGGTGTGTTACGTTAAGATCCTCGGGTACTGTATAAGCGACCCCTGATTTAACAAGCTCGCTACCCATTCCACCGTCAAAAATCATTATTTCTTTTCCAAGTGAAAGCATGTTCCCCCACCTTTCTTTTTACTCAGTGTAATTATATCAAAAAACTCTCCGTGTGTCAATCGTTTTAAAAATCTTATCGCAAAAACAGTCTACGAATTGGAGACAGTCGGATTTCTCGGAAATATTGACATATAGCCGAACTTATGATATACTTTATGTAGCATAAACCACTAAAAGAGAGGTCTTGCGTGAAAGTTTAGTTTGAGCGTATAAAAATTCATCTTATTTCACGCTTTAAATTTACTTAAAATGCTAAACACCTTTTGTTTTGCGTTGCAAAACACAGTAAATTCGTCAAGGATTTGTGCGGCTGTCCGATGGACAGCAGAATGGAGATTAATATGAACAAGATACGCTTTGGAATAGCAGGACCGGGAAATATAGCGAGAAAATTCGCGGCGGCGATAAAGAACGTGCCCGAGGCTGAATTAGTCGCGGTAGCTTCACGCACAAGGCAGCGCGGTGAGGCGTTCGCCTCAGAGTTCGGTATCCCGACGGTGTTTGGCTCCTACGATGAAATGGCGGCTTCTTCGGACGTAGATGCGGTTTACGTCGCAACTCCCCACCCTCTCCACAAGCCCTGCGCTGAGATATTTTTGAACGCGAAAAAACACGTTCTCTGCGAAAAGCCCGTATGCGTAAACGCAGATGAGGCTCGCGCGCTTTACGAATGCTCAAAGAAAAACGGCGTTTTTCTTATGGAAGCTATGTGGACAAGATTCCTGCCAGCCGTAATCGAAGCTCAAAGCCTCGTGAAAAACGGTGAGATAGGCGAACTGAGGGCAATATCGGCAGACTTTTGTTATAATATGGAGACGATGCGCGATCACAAGATCTTTAACAAGGATATGGCAGGCGGCTCGCTTCTCGACGTCGGAGTTTACGGTATAAACTTCGCGTGCTTCTTCGAGGGATACGACGTCAAAACGGTAAATTCGCACTGTCGCGTTGAAAACGGAGTTGACACCCACGCCACCACTATACTCGGCTACGAAAACGGCGTATCAGCGGTCGTTACCTCCGCGCTTACCGCTAAAAAACCGGAATCCGCATATCTTTACGGCTCTGAGGGATATATCTTCATTCCGGGATTTTACAAAGCGCAAAAGCTCGTCATAAACAAAAACAAAACGGAGACCGTTATCGAAAGACCCAGCATCGGGGCCGGATTTGAGGAAGAAATAATCGAGACGTGTAAATGTATCTCGGCAGGGAAAACTCAAAGTGACATACACCCGATGACAGACAGCATAAAGGTGCTTGAAATAATGGACACCGTAAGAAAACAGAACGGAATCGTTTATCCGTCGGATAAATAACAATAAAAAAACGCTCCTTGCGGAGCGTTTTTTATTTAAGCTATCTTAACGTATATACGAAGCGCGGAAGCACCGGCATCAGTCATAGTAGCGGAATTTTTGGTCTGAATGTTAAACGCGCGGTAGCCCCAATCACCCCACCAAGCTGCATCAACTATCGTTGTTTCAGCCGTAACTCTGGCAGGACGATCTGCGCTCTCGACCTTTTCGTTAAGGGTTATCCAACCTTCGGGACGGTACTGATAGCTGCTCGTTTTAGTATTACGTATAACGCTTCCGAGAGTTATATCGTATCTTGAATATATCTGGTTAGCACAAAGGAATTGCTTATTCAATGCGGTAGTTGCCGAATATTTTATCGTAGAATCACGATTAGCGTCATAGTATCCGTAAAGAGTATAGTCATAATCAATAACCTTGTACTCGTCAGCGTTAAGTCCGAGTCCTGTAAGGTAGGTCTTATCCTCCTCGGTAAGCTCGCTCTTCTTCGCTACGGGGATATATATTTTGAAGTTAGAGCCTTCACTTTCAGTAATCGTTGCTCCATCAGTTCTACTGATGTTGAAGCCTCTGTAAGTGAAGCTGCCCCACCATTTATCATCAACCACAACAAGAGCTGTAGAAACGTTACCGGGGCGCGCAACTCCGGATGTACCCTCGCCTGTGCCGTTTTTAATACCAAGCTCCACCCAACCATCGGGACGATATCTATAACCTTCGTCAACTCTTATGAGAGTTCCATTTACAAGCTCGTTTCTTGCAAATATCTGTGTCGATATAAAGTAGTTTAACGTGCCTCCGCCTGTAGGTACAATCAATGCACCGTTTTTACCGGAGTCTTTCGAGGTATCGTAATATGAATTCCAAGTAAGCGTAAGATCAAGAATCATATATGCATCGGGGTCGTATCCCTTGCTTGTAAGGTACGTTCTGTCCTCCTCGGTAAGGGGAGAAAGCGTAGTGCCGAGAAGCTCGTCGGGCTCATCGGGCATAGGATATGCAGATTCGGTTATCTCATACGGCTTTGCTATTGCTTTCTTAACCGCGTCCTTGATGCAGTCAAGATGGTCGCCTATCGCGGTGTAAGAGCTCGGAACGTAGTCAATATCGCTTATATCTATTCCCGTAAGCGTTGCAAGCCAGGTAAGAGATGCGGTATATCTTCCTATACCCGTATCAAGGTGATAGCCGTCACGGGTAAGGTTGTCACCGAGGTGAGAGGTACGGAGATTCTGTATCGCAGTTCCCGAGGGAATTACACCGTCAAAGCTGCTATTGGTGAGTATCTTGGTGTTTACGGCGTTAAGTATGCCGTTGTACATCGTCATCTGGTCGTTACCGTAGCTCGCAAACTCAGATTTGGTGCTGTCCGCCTGATACGCCCAGGTCATATGCCAGTAAAGCTTTGCGTTTTCATTGGTCTTATGCTGATTTACGAAGGCTACGATATTTTCAAGATAGGGAGAATACGTGTCGGCAAGTCCTGACGAGCCGCTGACCTGCTGGAGAGTTATATAATCCCAATCGGTGTAGCTGATAACGTACTCGGGACGGTAGTAATACAGTAACGTACCGCTACTGTTGGTTGCAGTACGGTCTGCGTTCGCGGTCTGCTTTACCATAGCTCCACTATCGTTTGCGAGCATAAATTCATGTGCGGACGCTCCGCCATTCATAGCATTCCAGTGCGTTTCAAGAGAGCAACCACCCTTATAAAGGTGACCTATAACAACGTTCTCTATGCCCGCATCCTTTGCTACCAAGTAAAGGTGCGCAAGCGAGTCCTCGCTGAAGCTGTTTCCTATCGCGAGGAGCTTAAGGGTCGTTCCGACCTCCTCGGTGTAGTTATCACCGCACTTGGAGCATACGAACTTGGAAGAGCCCTTCGTCGTGGGAGTAGGTCTTACAAGAACGTGCTCTACATAGCTATGCTCGGTGCAAGGCTCGTAGACCGCAGTATAGGTGCTTACCTCAGTTACGGGAACGCTCGCGGCCGCCGCATCAGCTACATTGTCACCGTTTACGTTCTCCCAATGAGAGAACACAAGCTCACCCGACTTTGCGGGAGCTATGAGCTGAACGTTTTTACCGTCAAGGACGCGTCCCACGGTAAATCCGTCGGCAAGCGTTCCGCCTATAACGGATACCTTATGGTAAACGCCGTTTGCCGGGGTATCTGCTTTGTAACCAAAATTCTTCTGTGCCGCCGCACCGTAATCGAGCATAGCGTCAAAGAGCGCTATCTGGTTAGCGGTAAGCTCACCCTTCTCCTTGGAAGCGTGTACAAATTCAAGCACGCTGAATTTTACGGTTTCGCCGTAATATACCTTATTTCCTATCGTAACGTAGGCGCGGCAGAATACGTCGTCCGTCATTTCCTTTGCCGCAAGTCCCTCGGAATAGAATACCAGGCAGTCCTTGCCCTTAACGGTAGCCTTACCGCTGGTGGAAACAGAATAGCTTTCAGTTCCGAGAACGTAATCGTCCTGCGCCTCGTTCCAGAAAAGCATCTTTATTTCGTATTCTTCTCTGTCAAAGCCCTCGTTTGCTATCGCGTAGAGTATGTAAACGGAATCGGAATACGAAAGGTTATACGATACCACTTCAAGCTTGGGATCAAGCTCGGAAGCGTCGCCAGCCGCAAACAGCACGGTAGCTGTAACTGCGCTGCATATAAGCAGAGCTACGGCAAGCATTACGAAAAATCTTTTTTTGTTGGTTGCCATCGTTTTATCTCCTTTTTAATATTTTGTAGGTCAGAGCCATAAATCGCCATCGACGTTTTCGTCATCGAGATCCGGTATTCCGCCGCTAACTCCGCTTGTTCTTACTACGTCATCGGAAGTAAATACGGTAATGGATATTCTCGGTTCTTCGTATTTCATAAATAACCTCCTTAAATGTTTAATACCAATTTGATTTTACCACAATCTCACGATATTGTAAATAATCACATATAATCACTTCACTATATCTTGACAGATATAGTAGAAGATAGTATAATATATAACAGGAAATGAAAAATGTAGGGGCGATTCACGAATCGCCCGCAATGACCAAAATTTTAGAACGGGCGATTCGTGAATCGCCCCTACGAAAATGTTGAATATAAAGAAAGGCGAAAAATATGGAGATTTTGCAGTTAACCTACTTCTGCCACGCGGCGGAATGTGAAAATTTTTCAAATACGGCGGAGCATTTCGACGTTCCTACCTCGAACATATCACGCGCGGTAAGAACCATTGAAAAGGAGCTTGGCGTAAAGCTTTTCAACCGAACGGCAAACAAGATATCCTTAAATGAAAAGGGCAAGGAGTTCTACAAGCACGCAAAAAAAGCGCTTACCGAGCTTCATATCGGCGCGCTCAGCGTATCTGAAAACTCGCTTTATCCCAAAGGCGAGATAAAGATACTGATAAGCACCTGCCGACGCATAGTAACTCAGGCGATAGAAATATGCCAAAAGCAATATCCCGACGTTAAATTCGCGGTTAAGCACGGCGTTGACAACGAGGATTACGATTTTATAATTTCGGATAATCCTCCGTACAAGGGCGATTACGATAAATTTCTGCTCACGGAAGAAAAACTACTTTTTGCTATCCCGAAAAATCTGCCAATATATCATAAATTGAAGAACGGCGATGTGGGGCTTCTCAAAAACGAACGGTTTATATCCCTCGGAAAGGGAACGCGTTTGCACGACCTGACAGTACAAATATGCCGTTCATTTGGATTTGAGCCGAATATTTCTATACAGACTGACGACCCATATTACGTAAGAAAATACATAGAAATGGGACTTGGAGTTGCTTTATATCCTGAAAAATCGTGGGCGGATATGCTGCCCAAGGGCGCAAGGCTTATGGACCTCGGATCTCCCGACAGGCATATTTACGTATTCGTAAAGAAAGACAGCTCCGCGCCGTCTGCGCAAAGAGTATTTTTGGGAATATTGAGAAAGGCTTTTGAACAATAAAAACGCACCCCTATCGGGTGCGTTTTTTAAGAATTATTTTTGTTTTTCTTCTACCATATCCCGAAATCACACATTGAATTTCAACGAGAAAATTTAACGTTTTCTGTATTCGGACGGAGTGACCCCGATCTCCGAACAGAACATTTTTATAAGATGAGAAGTGTCACAACAGCCGACGGCAAGAGCTATCTCCGCTTCCGAGCGCGAGGTCTCGGTAAGCATCTGCTTTACAACGTCAACACGGTGGAGCTTTAAAAATTTTGCAGGGGTATGACCGGTTATTCGCTTGAATTTCGCTATGTACGCGTTTCTTGACATTCTCGCTATACGCGCAAGCTCGGGAACAGTGAGTTTTTCGCCGTAATTTTCGTATATATGAGCTATACTGGAAAGAAACGCGGTATCGTCGTTTTCGTAGCTCTGCGGAGCTTCGGTGTGACGCTCGTATATCGAGCAAAGCTCGGCTATTATTATCAAAGCCTCGCCGTTTGATATGATACAGTCAACCGCTTCGCTGCTTTTGGAATGAGACGTCAGTGTGTCAAGACGAGGGGTAAGCATATCGATCTCGTTCTCGGTAAGCCTGAAATGCAGCTTTGCCGAGGTCTTTTCTCTCATAAGCGGGTCTATTTTGAAAAGAGAGGGGAACGCCGATAAGCGTTGAAGCTCGGCGGAGTTTTTTTCGAGAAATCTCGGGTGTATCAGTATGTGATAGACGTCAAAGCCCTCGCTTCCGTCGTAACCGTGCATAACGTTCGGCGGCACGATAAACGTATCTCCCGCGCTTACCGTTATTTTTCGTTGACCGATATAGTGGTTCGCGCTTCCGCGCATAACTATATTTATCTCGTAAAACTCCTGAGAATGTAGCTTTTTATTGTAGCTTTCCTCGGTAAATCCGCGTATAAGCTTTGACGGAGGTAAAAAAACCTCCTCAGTCGAATAATGCGGATGCTCCGCGAATATCTCTATTAAAGGTTCAGACATAGGTCCTCCTTTGTACTAATATACAATTTAAAATGTACAAATGTACCTTGATTATAGCATATATAGGTGATATAATCAAGGCATAAGGGCAAATTTTTTAAAAAACTTTAATTTTTATATTGCTGAAAGGAAAGTCTCGTTATGGCTATATCAGAAAGAATGAAGATGATATTTGAGGAGTCGAGAAAAAAAGCGATCGATCCTCCGCAGAACACGTTTAACTACGATATACATACGTCCGCGCTCGGTATTTATAAGGATCTGCCGAGATGGGAAAAGCAGGCAAGAGCTATGGCTTACGCGGTCACAAATCAGACTGTTTACGTTGAGCCTTACGATAAGATAATAGGCAGGGTATATTATCGCGGAGAGAAAAGACCCGAGCAGTACGACCCCGATTTCGACTTCAATACTCAGCCGAGACTTGAATCGCAGAAAAACGATCCCGTATATACCGAGCTTGCCCTTAATCAGCTCGTTACCTACGGCTCTCCCGGTCATATAGCGTGGGATTGGAACGCTGTGCTCCGCAGAGGAACTGACGGACTTCGCAAAAGATGCGAGACAGGACTTGAACGTCATGCGGGCGATCCCGAAGGCGAGCATTTTTACAAGGGCGTTATGATAATGCTCGATGCGCTTGAAGAATGGAACGACAAGCACGTCGAAAAGCTTATCGAGATGGGAATGACCGAGGAAGCGGAGATATGCCGTCAAGTTCCGAAGCACGAGGCGAGAAGCTTCAGGGAAGCGGTACAGTCATTCTTTATGCAGTTCATAATAGTAATGAAGGAAAATCCGTACGGCGGAAACAGTCCGGGACGTCTTGATTATTACCTCTGGCCCTACCTTGAAAGTGACCTTAAAAACGGCAAAATAACACTTGAAGAAGCCGAGGAGCTTATCGAGGAGCTGTTTATACGCATAGATGAAAGACTGTATTACAGCGACAGTTGGGTCGAGAGCGTTGTGCTTGGCGGCTCTCACCCCAACGGAACGTCGGCGATAAATCCGCTCTCCTATATTATGGTCAGAGCGTATATGAAGTACAATATCACCCATCCGCATATCTACTGCCGCATACCGAAAGACCCGCCAAAGGAGTACGTAGAGCTTCTCGCGGATTACGTTATAAACGGCGATAACCGCGCTCAGCTTCTTTGTGACGAGTCTATCATAACGGCACTGGTAAATAACGGAGTTACCGAAACGGATGCCGCTGATTACTACTGCGGCGGCTGTATGGAGGTCGGAGTTCAGGGAAGAACGAGCGACTTTCTCTTTACGGGTTATCAGAACATTCCGAAGCTCCTTGAGCTTTGTATGACCGGCGGATATTGTCTCGTTTCTAAAAAGCAGCTTGACCACTTCAAGACCAAGTCTCTTGCCGAATGTAACAGCTTTGAGGAGTTTTACTCGGTATTTGAAGCGGAGATCAAAAGAGTTCTTGAACTTAATTTGGAATATCAGGATAAATTAAGTGAGCACGTTGAGGTCTCCCGCCCCGCGTATCTTATTTCCTCTATGATAGATGACTGTCTGGCAAGGGGCAGAAATATGCACGCGGGCGGAGCAAGATACCACGATTACGGTTCTGCGATCATAGGAATACCGAACGCCGCAGACTCTCTCTCCGCTATCAAAAAAGCCGTGTTTGACGAAAAAATCTGCACTGCGAGTGAGCTTATCGAGGCGTTAAAGGCTGATTTCGTAGGTTACGAAACGCTCCACCAGAAGCTGCTTGCGCTTCCGAGGTTCGGTCAGGAAGATTCCGAGGCAGACGCGATGGCTGCGAGAGTAACTACGTCTCTTAATAAGGTATATAGCTCCTACGTAAACCGCTTCGGCGGTAACGGAAAGCTCGTTCTTCTTACGTTTGTCTGGGCACCCGTAGCGGGCGGAATACTCGGCGCGACCCCAGATGGCAGAAGATCGGGCGTGCCGGTGGCTCACGGAGTTACTCCTCAGGGAATGTCTATGACTAAGGGTATAACAGCCGCTATGAACTCCTGCACTACGCTTCCCTTTGAGCTTTTCAACGGCGGAGCGTCAACTATGTGGGATCTCGACACCTCTCTTGCTACTCCCGAGATAGTAGCATCTCTCTTTATGACGTTCTTTGAGCAGGGCGGTCAGATATTTCAAGGTAATATGACCGACGTAAAGGAGCTTATAAAGGCTCTTGACGCTCCCGATCAGTATAAGCATCTTATAGTAAGAGTTGGAGGTTACTCGGCGAGGTTCGTCACCCTTAAAAGAGAGCTTCAAGAGGATATAATAAACAGAATGAGGCACAGCAACTAAATGAATGGCAATATTTTTGATATTCAACGCTTTTGTGTTCACGACGGCCCCGGAATACGGACTACCGTATTTTTCAAGGGCTGTCCGCTCAGATGTATATGGTGTCATAACCCGGAATCGCAGAAAAAGGACGTAAGTCTTGCTTTTTACGGGGACAAATGCGTTAATTGCGGCGCGTGTGCCGAGGCATGCCCGAACGGAGTTCACGTTTTTGAGGACGGAAAACACGTTTTAAAGCGTTCGGGGTGCGTTCATTGTGGAAAATGCGCATCTGTTTGTCCGAGAGGCGCTATCGAGCTTCTTGGCAGAACGGAGAGCGTTTCCGAAATATTAAAAGAGGTGCTCCGCGACAGGGTATTTTATAAAAACTCAGGCGGCGGACTTACCGTTTCCGGCGGAGAACCGCTTATGCAGGGTGAGTTTCTTATTGAGCTTCTGAAAGCTGCAAGGGCTGAGGGAATACACACCTGCATCGAGACCTGCGGATTTGCCTCTCCCGAAACGGTCAGAGCGGTCGCGGAATATACGGATATATTCCTTTTTGACATAAAAGAGACGGACGATGCGCGTCACAAGGAGCTAACGGGCGTTCCGTTTACTCCTATAAAAGAAAATCTGAGACTGATAAACAGTCTCGGAGCAAAGATAGTATTACGTTGTCCGCTCGTTCCGAGCGTAAATACGAGAGCGGAGCATCTTGACGGGATAGCGCGTATAGCGTGCGAGATAGATAACCTCTTAGAGGTGAACGTAATGGCGTACCATCTGCTCGGGAACAGTAAATACGACGCTCTCGGTATGGAAAACAAGATGAAGGGCGAGCCTGCAATGACCGCGGAGCAGAAAAAGGAATGTATTGATGCCATTTCTGAAAAAATAACCGAAATAAGCGGTAAAAAAGTTAAAGTAAACTGAAAATAGCCACCACAAAATGTGGTGGCTATTCTTATGCGCTTTGTTACTTTAAATATTCAAAAAATTCCTTAGCGGAAGCGACCTTTACCGCGTTTGCCGACTCGGCAAGCTTATCGGTAGTAGCGTAACGGTGCGCCGCCTTTGCAAGCATATCGGCATCCGAAAGCTCGTCGCCAAACGCAGCCGTTTCATTTGCGGAAACACCAAGCCTGCTTTGCAGGTCGAACACCGCTCCGCCCTTATTTACAAAACGGTTAACGAATTCCGTCCAGCCGTTACGGTCATAAGACATTCGAAGTCCGAACGGTATATCACCCATTTCAGTACCTGTAAGATCTCCGCGGTAAAAGGATATTTTATATACGTTATCCGTTACGCCCCTGTTACAGAATACTCTGACCGCGCCGTCTCCGTACATCTTTCTTATCTTATCAAAAAACGCGTCGTCGCCATATACGTAAACGGCATTTTCCGAGCAGAAAACGCACCCCGTTTCCGTTTTTTTAGCGTAAGCGATCGCCCAAAGAACGTTTTCACGGGAAATGGGTCGGCTGTAAAGAGCCTTTCCGTCCTTTACGCAGAGCGCACCGTTGCAGGAAACGTAATACACGCCGCCGGCGACACCGAAAAACAGCTTTTTAAGGCTGAGATTGTCTCTGCCAGAGACAACCGCAAAGCTTATTCCCGACGACATAGCGGCATTTATACCTTTTACTACTCCGTCGGATAAGGCGTTCGCTCTATGCTCGGTGAGCGTTCCGTCAGCGTCTGAGGCTATCAGCTTAATCATTTACTTAGTACCCGTAGAGCCGAATCCGCCCGCGCCGCGAACTGTATCGGAAAGCTCATCGCACTCGGTATATTCTACCTTTATAAACGGAGCTATGACCATCTGCGCTATTCTCTCGCCGCCCGAAACAGTCTGGGGCGCGGTTCCGTGGTTATGGAGCGCGACCATTACCTCTCCGCGGTAGTCGCTGTCAACTACGCCGACCTTATTTGCGGGAGCAAGACCCTTTTTGGAAGCAAGACCGCTTCTCGCATATATAAATCCGCCCATACCCTCGGGTATCTCCATAGCTATTCCCGTATGAACGAGAACGGTCTGACCGGGCTGTATGGTTATATCCTCATCGGAAAGCGCGTAGAGGTCCGCGCCTGCCGCGTACTCCGAGCCATAAGTGGGAGCTATCGCTTTTTCGTTTAATTTCTTAAATCTGAGTATCATTTGTTTTTCTGCCTTTCTTATATCTTTTCGTCTTTAAGACCCTCCCAGATAGTAACGGTTCCCGTCTCTCTGGTCTTATTCAGGTCTATAACTCTCTGGTTTGACGAGCCGCGGAATCTTAAATTGAGGTTCTTTTTCTCGGCTACAAATCTGCCATCGACTAAAATATCTATCATATCGAGCATACGGTCTGTAACCTCGCATCTCGCTCTGCTTTCCTTTTTAAGCTCAGCATCGTACAAATAACCCGTATAGCACCATACCGTCTTTTCGGGGTAGGTTCTCTTTATTTTTTCAAGAAGCTTAACGAGAACCCTCTGGTTACAAGGCTCGAACGGCTCTCCGCCGAGAAGTGAAAAGCCTTCTATATAACCGCGTTCAAGGAGCTTCATTATCTTGCTTTCGGTCTCCTCGGTATATTCCGAGCCGTAATCAAAGTCCCATGCCTCGCTGTTAAAGCATTCGGGGCAGTGGTGTGTACAGCCCGAAACAAAGAGCGAGACTCTGACGCCCGTACCGTTTGCGACGTCAAGCTCTTTTATCGTTGCGTAATTCATTTTTTATTTTCCTTTTCATTAAAAGAAAGGCTCCCTTGTGTAAAGGGAGCTGTCACCGAGCAGGTGACGGAGGGATCGTACTTTTGCACAGACATAGTCTCTACAATCCCTCCGTCTTTGCCTTAGGCAAATCCACCTCCCTTTGCACAAGGGAGGCTTTTTTGTTTAAACTCTTTTTAGTGACTTAGCCCTTATTTATATATGAAGAACTCTCGCGCCTATCTCCTTGGTCTTACCTACGTTCCAGAAGTTCTCTCCCAGATAACCGCAGGTACGGCGGGTAACGTTCATCTTTGCGTGATCCTTGTTATGGCAGGCGGGACATTCCCACTCGCCGTCCTTGTTTATTATGATCTCGCCATCGTATCCGCACTCGTGGCAGTAGTCGCTCTTGGTGTTGAACTCAGCGTACTGAATGTTATCGTAGATAAATCTGACGATCTCAGCAAGAGCTTTGAGGTTATGTCTCATATTGGGGATCTCAACGTAAGAGATCGCTCCGCCGGAGGATATGACCTGGAACTGGCTCTCGAAATCAAACTTATCGAAAGCACCGATCTCCTCTCTTACGTCAACGTGATAGGAGTTAGTGTAATAACCCTTGTCGGTAATATCGGTTATAGTACCGAATCTCTGCTTGTCTATTCTTGCGAAGCGGTAGCAGAGAGACTCCGCGGGCGTTCCGTAGAGAGCGAATCCGAGCCCCGTATCAGCCTTCCACTTATCGGTAGCGGCTCTGAGGCGCTTCATTACGCGCAGAGCGAAGTCCTTACCTCTTTCGGTGGTGTGCGACTCACCCGTCATTACCTTAGTTACCTCGTAAAGACCGATATATCCGAGCGAAAGCGTGGAGTAACCGCCGTAAAGGTACTTGTCTATCTTCTCGCCCTTTTCAAGACGAGCGATAGCACCGTACTGCCAGTGAACGGGGCTTACGTCAGACTTTATGCCTTGAAGCGCTCTGTGTCTGCACATAAGAGCCTCGTAGCAAAGTCCGAGTCTTTCGTCCATAAGCTCCCAGAATATCTTTTCGTCGCCCTTGGCAACTATACCGATCTGGGGCAGGTTGATGGATACGACACCCTGATTGAAGCGCCCCTCGAACTTGAAGTTTCCGTTCTCGTCCTTCCAAGGAGAGAGGAAGGAACGGCAGCCCATCGGGCTGAATACGTTACCGTCATAGTTTTCACGCATCTTCTTTGCGGAGATGTAGTCGGGGTACATTCTCTTAGCGGAGCACTTGACTGCAAGCTCGGTTATATAGTCGTACTTTCCGCCTTTGAGGCAGTTATGCTCGTCAAGAACGTAAACGAGCTTAGGGAACGCGGGGGTTATATAAACACCCTGCTCGTTCTTTATGCCTTGGAGTCTCTGATTGAGGATCTCCTCGACTATCATCGCGTTCTCCTCTATGTACGGATCGTCCTTATCGAGATTGAGGAAGAGCGTAACGAAGGGAGACTGACCGTTGGTGGTCATAAGAGTATTTATCTGATACTGAATGGTCTGAACGCCCGAACGAAGCTCCTCGATGGTTCTGGATCTGGCGAGCTTGTTTATGACCTCGTCGGAGGCCTCACCTCCGGCGGTCTCGGCTATGTGCGCTCTGAACTTCTCGTAGCTGAGTCTGAGGTATTTACCGAGATGGCGTATATCGACGGACTGACCGCCGTACTGAGAGCTGGCGACCGCCGCTATTATCTGAGTAACTATTGTGCAAGCGACCTGGAAGCTCTTGGGGCTTTCGATAAGCTTACCGTTCATAACGGTTCCGTTATCGAGCATATCGCCTATATTGATAAGGCAGCAATTGAATATCGGCTGTAAAAAGTAGTCGGCGTCGTGGAAGTGGAGAACGCCGTCCTCGTGAGCCTTGGATATTTTTTCGGGAAGAAGAACACGTCTGGTAAGGTCCTTTGAAACCTCGCCCGCGATAAGGTCTCTCTGAGTAGATGCGGCTATCGCGTTCTTGTTGGAGTTCTCCTCCATAACGTCCTTATTGGAGTTACGGATAAGGCTGAGAATGGAATCGTCCGTCGTGTTAGCCTTTCTTACGAGCGCTCTGGAATAACGGTAGATTATGTACGTTCTGGCAAGCTGATAATGACCATACTCCATCAGCTTATCCTCTATTATGTCCTGTATATCCTCAACGAGCATTCTCTTACGCTTTTTAGTTTCAATATAGTTGAGTATGCGCTCAACCTCCGCGTGCGAGATGCGTTCGATCTCCTCTACCTCGTTATTCGCTTTTTCTATCGCGATTATTATTTTACTTCTGTCGTAGTCGGTTATAGTTCCGTCTCTTTTAACTACCTGCATAGCACTTCCTCCTATATATTTTTCATCATTTAATATCAGTAACGTGTAAAAAATCCTCCGTTTTTGGACGGCGGATCAAATGGCACGTTAATATTATATTACCAACACACTTTTAATTGTGTTGCAAATGCAACTTTTCCAATATATTGTATTATTTTTCGCATATTGCACATATATGTTGTGGTTAAACTGAGCATTTTGACTATTATTGTTTTTTATCTTCATTTCTTGTTCTTTCTGTGAAAGCAAAGAAAGAACAAGAAACGAACATACTTTTCTTGAAAGAAAAGTATGCAAAAGAACTTTTCTATAAAGAAACTTTCTATTGAACCGTTGATCATTTTTCACTTCCGAGGAGTTCACATAGAGATAAGGTGTATAAATTCTCCCAACTTTTTTCGAAGAAAAACAAAAAAACACTTCTCTACTACGCCATATACCAATGTGGCGTAGTAGAGAAGTTCTTTTGCTTCTTTTCTTGCAAGAAAAGAAGGGAAAAACTATCTCCCCTTTTTCCACTTGTACTCCCTATACGCGCGGCGGATCTTGTTTATAAGATCGCGACCGAAGAATAAAAGGAAGTTAAGCATAGCCGCAATTATCGCCGCTCGGTTGACTATACCCGAGAATATAAAGAGTATGATAAGCATAACTCCCTCGAAAAGTCCGAGCCACTTGACCTTTATCGGGATAATAAAGAACAGCAGCACCTCAACGTCGGGGAACATGACCGTAAACGCGAGGAATATCGAAAGATTGAGGTACATATTGGTCATACCGCCGACGATAAAGCCCGCGATTATCGAGCCTATAACGCCGAAAAGGTAATAGAGGTTAAATCTCGCCGTTCCCCAATAGCCCTCAACAGAGTTACCCGTCCACCAGTAGAAATACAGCGCAAGCACCGTAAGGATAAGGTTTCCCGCATCGGGATAAATGAACAAAAAGCTTATAACTCTCCAAACCTGACCCGCGAATATCGCCGCGCGGTCAAAATACATAAGGGAGTAAAGGCTTATCGGAGTTTCGGCAATGTACGAAAATATGACGTCAGCCGCAAAGACCATCGCCATAGCCACGGTCATAAGCGACATAAGCCTTTCGATGGCTATTTTGGATATTTTACGTTCCATTTTATAAAGCCAGAGATCAAGCTTCATTTTTCGGAAACTCCTTTCATATACTTTAACTTTTTGTGCCGACGCTTTATTTTAACTGCGTCTTTGATCATTCCCACGGCACTCGGAAGCATTCCTACCTTTGATCTATGTGTAACGCTTCCCGTAACCCTTACAGGGTATTCAAGCACGGAAAGTCCCAGCTTATCCGCTACCGTAAGCACCTCGAAATCGAACGCGTATCCGTCAGTTTCGCAAAGCGCGAATATACGCTGTGCGGCTCTTTTTGTAAACGCTTTAAGTCCGCATTGAGAATCCGTATAGGAAAAACCCGCCGCGCGCTTTAATATCTGCATATAACCGAGCGCCGCTAACTTGCGCGTCTTACTGTAACCGTTATAACCGTAAGGATGGAGAGCGCGCGAGCCTATCGCAACGTCCGCACCGCTCACACTGAGCTTTTCAAGTATAGCGGTAACGCTCTCAGCTCCGTAAGCCATATTGCAGCCGATGTACACTACGTAGTCGCCGCTCGCGGCAAGCACACCCTTGCGTACCGCCGCGCCCTTGCCGTTACGCACAGGCGAGCATACGAGCTTTATTTCGGGAATACGCTGTGACAGTGCTGAAACGACTCCCGCGCCGCCATCTGTGCTTCCGTCATCTGAAAATATAAGCTCAAAGCTTATACCCGAGTCGTAAAGATGGCGCGAGAGAAGCTCAGCCGAGACCTTGGCGGTCTCCGCCTCGTTGTACATCGGTATTACGACCGATAAGAGCATTCCCTCACGCCTCCTTTTGTTATTACTTTATCTCGATCACCGATTTATCCCACATTTCGGGCGCTTCGTATCCGAGAAGATTTACGGTAGTAGCGGCAACGTTGGAAAGACCGTATCCGCCGTCTTTGATCATAGAATATTTATCCGCATAGAAGTTATCGTAGATTATAAGCGGAACAGGGTTAAGCGTATGGCTGGTCTTTGCCTTGCCAAGCTTCGGCTCGCCTGTCTTTTTGTCAAGCTCGTACATCTCGTCCGCGTTTCCGTGGTCAGCGGTGATTATCGCAACGCCCTTAGCCGCATCTATAACGGGAAGTATGCGCGCGAGCTGAAGATCGAGCGCTTCCATACTTATCTTTGTAGCCGCAAGAGAACCGGTGTGTCCGACCATGTCTCCGTTGGGGAAGTTGCAGCGGATATACTTATACTTACCTGACTGTATAGCCTCGATGAGCTTATCGGTTATCTCAGCGCAATTCATCCAAGGTCTCTGCTCAAAGGGAACTACGTCCGAGGGAACTTCAAGGTAGGTTTCAAGCTCATCGCTGAACTTACCCGAACGGTTACCGTTCCAGAAGTAGGTAACGTGACCGTATTTCTGCGTTTCGGAAAGAGCGAACTGGGAAACACCCGTATTAACGAGATATTCGCTCATCGTATTTGTTATTTCGGGGGGATTTACGAGGAAGTGCGAGGGAATGTGGAGGTCTCCGTCGTATTCGAGCATTCCCGCGTAGAATACCTTGGGAACTCTTACTCTGTCGAACTTATCAAACTCCGCTCCGCTTTCAAAGGTGCGGGATATTTCTATCGCGCGGTCGCCTCTGAAATTGTAGAATACAACGCTGTCTCCGTCCTCTATCGTTCCAACGGGCTTGCCGTTCTCGGCTATAACGAAGGGAGGAAGATCCTGATCTATTACTTTAAGCGTATCGCGGTAGCTCTTTATCGCTTCCTCGGCAGAGGCAAACATATTGCCCTCACCGAGAACGTGAGTATGCCAGCCGTCCTCGACCATCTTCCAGTTAGCCTCGTAACGGTCCATAGTTATCTGCATTCTTCCGCCACCTGACGCTATCTTTATATCAAAGGAGTCGTCACGAAGCTCCGCTATAAACGCCTCAAAGGGAAGAACGTAATCAAGAGCCGAGGTCTCTCCAACGTCACGTCCGTCAAGGAGTATGTGGATACGTACCTTCTTTACGCCGTCCGCTTTCGCCTTTACTATCATCGCTTTGAGGTGATCTATATGGGAATGAACGTTACCGTCCGAGAAAAGACCCATAAAGTGAAGCGTTCCGTCCTTGCAGTAGGAGGTAAGCTCCTTCCAGGTATCGGAAGCGAATATCTTACCGCTTTCTATGGAGTTGGAAACGAGCTTCGCGCCCTGCGCGAACACCTGTCCCGCGCCGAGTGCGTTATGACCAACCTCGGAGTTACCCATATCGTCATCGGAGGGCAGACCAACCGCGCTTCCATGCGCTTTTATAGCGGTCATAGGGTACTTTGCCATAAGCATATCGAGAGTGGGAGTGGAAGCGAGATAAACTGCGTTACCCGCGTTTTCCTTTGCGATTCCAACGCCGTCCATAACTATGGTAACGACGGGACCGTCAACTCCCTCAAAATTATTAAGCTTCTTTAACTTGTCTGACATATCTTAAATTCCTTTCGGTTTATAAAATTTTCAAGTTTACAGCGCGCGGAAAATTTATCCTTTGCGTCCATTTTATATTATATCCTTTATTTATGAATATTTTATGTAATCCTTGTTATTTTTCCCGCTTTCTGAAAGAAAGCTTGGCAAAGATTTTTGTATGGGGACCATTGTGTAAATTTTCATATCATAGAGATATGGATATAACGCGCTGTGTTTTGTAGGGACAGGCGCCCTCGACGACCCGTATAAAAATATTTTTCAGTTTTTTCAAAAAAGGTATTGACAAACGAAAAAAGATGTAGTATAATAATATTCGCAATTTGTCCGGACCATTAGCTCAGTTGGTTAGAGCACCCGGCTCATAACCGGTAGGTCCAAGGTTCGAGTCCTTGATGGTCCACCACAAAAGACCTTGTTATTTCCGAACAAGGTCTTTTAATTTTTTCTTGCGAGGTAAACCGTATGAACGTACTTATAACAGGCGGTTCAAGAGGAATAGGACGCGCGATAGTGGAGAAATTCGTTAACGCGGGGCACGCCGTTGCGTTTATATACAGAAACGACGATAAAGCGGCAGCGGAATGCTCAGAGAAAACGGGCGCGCTCGCTATAAAAGCGGACGTATCTGACCCCGAGCAGGTAAAAAGAGCCTGCGCAGAGGCTATCGCAAGACTTGGAGATATAGACGTTCTCGTAAATAACGCGGGAATCTCCAAAAGCGGCCTTATGACGGATATGAGCGTTTCCGACTGGAAAAGCGTAACGGATACGAATCTTTCGTCGGCGTTTTATATGTGCCGAGAGATAACACCCTGTATGGTACGCTCTCAACGTGGCAGAATAATAAACGTAGGTTCTGTATGGGGCAGATACGGTGCGTCCTGTGAGGTCGCGTATTCCGCGTCAAAGGCGGGGCTTCGCGGTCTTACCCTCTCGCTTGCGCGTGAGCTTGGACCTTCAAATATAACCGTAAACTGCGTTGAGCCCGGTGTTATCGAAACGGATATGAACTCCTGCTATGACGAGGAAACGATGAAAGAGCTTGCGGAAAGCTCCGCGCTCTGCCGTATAGGTCAGCCGACCGAGGTAGCAAACGCGGTCTATTTTCTCGCCTCGGACGAAGCTTCGTTTATAACTGCTCAATGCCTCGGCGTTGATGGCGGTTTTCCGCTTGGGTAGGGATTTTCTCCTTCTTTCTTAAAAGAAAGAAGCAAAGAACTTTTCTCACACGCCCACTTGGTATGAGCGTGTGAGAAAAGAATTTGTTATTTGCTTCGCAAAAAGGAGTAGAAATCTCCACAAAACCACATCTCTATGTGAACCCCTCGGAAGTAAAAAACTGTCCAAGGTGGGAACAAGAGCTCGACTGTAAGTTTCTTTCTTTTTCTTTGCTTCGTTTCTCGTTCTTTCTTTGCGTTCAAAGAAAGAACAAGAAATGAAGATAAAGGGAAATGAACGTAAAAACAAATATAAAAAATTGAAAATGTATTGAAAAAAGAAATAAACCGTAGTATAATAAATATAATATGTAAAGATCAAGACCAAAGAAAGGATTTTTAAAATGGCAAACGAAAACGAAATGCTTGATGAAAACGAAGAAGCGGAAGCTTCCTGTACTCATAACTGCTCCACCTGCTCCGCAAAATGCGGCTCGCGCGAGCCTGAAAGCCTTATCGAGCCTCAGAACGCCGCAAGTAACGTAAAGCACGTTATAGGCGTAGTCAGCGGAAAGGGCGGAGTTGGTAAATCGTCAGTTACCGCGCTGCTTGCGGTAATGACCCGCCGTCTCGGCTTTAACACCGCTATCCTTGACGCGGATATAACAGGCCCGTCCATACCCAAGATATTCGGTCTTAAAGGCGACCTTACAGGCTGCGAGGACGGTATAATCCCCCTGAGCACCATAACGGGCATAGACGCGATAAGCATAAATATGCTTCTTAACGACGAGGGCGCTCCCGTTCTGTGGAGAGGTCCTATCATAGCGGGAACTGTAAAGCAGTTCTGGAACGGAGTTGTCTGGGGCGACGTTGACTATATGTACGTCGATATGCCTCCCGGAACGGGCGACGTTCCGCTGACCGTAATGCAGTCGCTTCCCCTTGACGGCATAATCATAGTTGCGACTCCTCAGGAGCTTGTATCTATGATAGTCACCAAGGCTGTCAATATGGCTAAGATGATGAATATCCCGATACTCGGTATAATAGAAAATTACAGCTATCTCAGCTGCCCCTGCTGCGGAGAAAAAATAGAGGTCTTTGGAAAGTCTCACGTTGACGAGGTAGCGGAGCAGTTCGGAATACCCGTTCTTGCACGTATGCCCATAGACCCCAAGCTCGCGGCTCTCTGCGACGCGGGAACTATCGAGACCGTTGAGACGGACGTTCTCGATGATGCTATCGCAAAATTAACTGCCGAAGAATAATTGGAGGAACTAGCGTGAAAGTTTGGTTTGAGCGCATCAAAATTCACCTTGTTTCACGCTTTGAATTTACTTAAAAGGCTAAACACCTTTTGTTTTGCGTTGCAAAACACAGTAAATTCGTCAAAAATTTGTACAGCTGTCCGATGGACAGCAGAATGGAGATTAATATGGCTATCAGACTTAACGAAAAATATCTTGACGGTTTCGTAAGTAAATCAGACCTTGACGCTCTCAGACCCGAGCTTGAAAAAGCGGTAAAGACTGTTTCCGACAGAAGCGGTGCGGGTAACGACTTCCTCGGCTGGATCGATCTTCCTGTCGATTACGACAAGGAGGAGTTCGACAGAATACAGAAAGCAGCGGAGAAAATAAAGAAGAGCTGCGACGTATTTGTAGTAATAGGAATAGGAGGCTCGTATCTCGGCGCGAGAGCCGCGATAGAGTTCGTAAAGAGTCCCCTCTACAACAATCTCAAAAAGGATACCCCCGATATATACTTTGCGGGTAACACCATCAGCGGAAACGCGCTCGACGAGCTTCTCTCCATCTGCGAGGGCAAGGACGTTTGCGTAAACGTGATTTCAAAGTCGGGAACTACGACCGAGCCTGCAATAGCGTTCCGCGTATTCCGTGACCTTCTTGAAAAGAAGTACGGCGAGGCGGGAGCTAAGGAAAGAATATTCGCCACCACCGACAAGGCTAAGGGTAGCCTTAAATTCCTTGCAGACGAAAAGGGATATGAGACGTTCGTCGTACCCGACGACGTTGGAGGACGTTATTCCGTTCTCACCGCGGTCGGACTTCTTCCGATAGCGGTCGCGGGCTGTGATATAAGCAAGATGATGCAAGGTGCTGCCGACGCTCGTGAGGCGTTTAACGGCAAGGTCGATACCGACTGCGCTAAGTACGCGCTTATAAGAAACTATCTCCACAGAAGCGGCAAGGATATTGAGATACTTGCCTGCTACCACGGCTTCTTTACGATGACCGCCGAATGGTGGAAGCAGCTCTACGGCGAAAGCGAGGGCAAGGATAACAAGGGTATATTCCCTGCGTCCGTTATCTTCTCCACAGACCTTCACTCCATGGGTCAGATGATACAGGAGGGTCAGAGAAACATATTTGAAACTGTCGTTGACATAAAGAATACAGGCGCAAAGAGCGTCGTTCCCGGCGACGAGGCTAACCTCGACGGTCTTAACTTCATCGCGGGCAAAGCGCTTAACGACGTTAACCGCGAAGCGTTCCGCGCGACCGCGCTCGCTCACTGCGACGGCGGAGTACCCAATATAGTTCTTGAAATAGACGAGAAGTCCGAGTACGATTTCGGATATATGGTATATTTCTTCGAGATGGCTTGCGCTATTTCGGGTTATATGCTCGGAGTAAATCCGTTCAACCAGCCCGGTGTTGAGAGCTATAAGAAGAATATGTATGCTCTGCTCGGCAAGCCCGGCGCTGACCACGAAGCCCGCAGAAAAGAACTCCTCGCCAGACTTGGTGAGTGATAGATTTTATCTTCTTTCTTGAAAGAAAGAAGC
>JAZOVD010000030.1:0-100949 GCA_045658525.1 Eubacteriales bacterium | reverse complement strand
TTCTTCCAGTATTGGAGAAACGTAGGCGACGCGGACGTTATAAAGTGTATGAAGCTCCTTACGTTTATGCCTCTTGAAGAAATAGCCGAGTACGAAAAGCTCGAGGGCGCGGGACTTAACACCGCCAAGGAAAAGCTCGCTTACGAGGTAACGAAGCTCATTCACGGCGAGGACGAGGCTACCAAGGCTCTCAACGCCGCCAAAGCAGTTTTCGGTGCGGGAAGCGCTTCCGAGGATATGCCTACCACCGAGATAGCTGACGCGGACTTCACCGACGGAGTTATAACCGTAGTAGATATGATGGTAAAGAGCAAGCTCGCGGCATCCAAGGGCGAGGCAAGACGTCTTATCACTCAGGGCGGAATAACGCTCGACGACACCAAGGTCACCGACATAGCTCTCACCGTTACAAAGGAAGCTCTTGAAAACGGAGTAGTAGTTAAGAAGGGCAAAAAGGTATTCCACAGATTTGTTCTTGCAAAATAATTAAAACTAATTCCACAATAAGTAATTGATTTTCCTGTCATCCTGAGCGAGTCCGCCTGAGATTCCGATGCTACGCATCGCCCTACGGGTTCGACTTCGCTAACGCTACGCTTAGAATGACATATGCGGACGAGTCGAAAGCCGAAGGCTCGAAATGAAGGCGCAGCCTCAGTTCGGGATCCGAAAATCAATTCTTACGCTTACAAAATAAAGAAAGCAGAATATAATATGAACTCCTTATTTGAGCAGTATTTAAAGGACGCTCAAAGCAAAGGAAGTTTAAAATACGTAAAAAACCGTCCGCTTTCCGCCGTTTCCACATTTGGGATCGGCGGAGAGGCGGCGTTTTTTGTCGTTCCGAACGATATTTCGTCGGCAAAAGAGATTTTAAGGATATTATACGATCTAAAAGAACGCTACATAGTCATAGGAAACGCCTCAAACCTGCTTTTCTCCGATTTGGGATTTGACGGCGCTGTTATTTCGACAAAGCTTTTAAGCTCCGTTTACTCGGAAAATGGGATTTTACACGCCGAGTGCGGAGTAATGCTTCCAAGGTTATGCAATTACGCGGCGGAGAACGGTTACACAGGATTTGAGGGTCTTTGCTCAATCCCCGCAACCGTAGGCGGTGCTATCAGAATGAACGCGGGCGCGTTCGGGTGCGAGATCTCCGACACACTGCTCTCCGTCTCCGTTTATTCACCCGAAAGCGATAAAACAACTGTCAAAAGCGCAAAGGAATGCGGATTTAGTTACCGACACAGCACAGCCGCAGGCGAGAACGAGATCATTTTAGAGGCAAGATTTATCCCCGAAACGGGAAAACCCGACGATATACTTGCAAAAATGGACAAAAACCGTCAAACGCGCTTGAAAAGTCAGCCGTCAGGTGTAAAAAGCGCGGGCAGTTACTTCAAAAAGCCGAACGCGGAAAAGAGCTCGGGAGAGCTGATAGATATATGCGGACTGAAAGGAAAAAGCGTTGGGGGCGCTTTCGTTTCCGAAAAGCACGGCAATTTCATAATAAACAAAAACGGGAGCGCGAAAGCCTCGGAGGTTCTCGCGCTCGCCGAAATCATAAAATCAACGGTTTTTGAAAAAACCGGTGTACTTCTTAAAGAAGAGGTTATTTATATCGCTCCCTGAGCGTTACTTCGTTATCCTGTAATATACCGTTCCGTCAGCACCCGTGCCGTAAAAGAGATATTCGCCGTTCGGGGTCATTTCGGTCTGATATAAGGCATAATCAGTTCTGATTATCATCGCGCCTTTTTCGTTATAATAAGAATACGTTTCATCGTCGAGATTTCTTATACAGTAAATATCACGGTTTATGCTCGTGACCGAAACGTTGCTTCCGACAGACTGCATACCGCCGTCACGGGTATAGACGAAATATTCCGTTGTTCCGTCATTATCCTTTGAGAATACTGCGGAATTATCGGTCGAAAACTCATAACGCTTTCCCTCTGACGCGAAATCGTGCAGCTTTTTGAGGTCGAGATCGTATATCGAGCTTTTTCCTATGATAAAGCTATCGGTTATGACCTCAGCCGCGCTTATATCACCTATTATTATACCGCTTTTATCTATTATATAAAGGCTTCCGAGCTTGTCGTAAACGACGTACCTATCCCCTGAAAGAACACGTTCAAAGCCCGCGCAGGTGGGGAATATTTCGTTTATATACGCCTCGGCGTTAAGATCGTTATCGATGATAACGAATTTGACTGCCGCGGAGGTATCGAGACGTTTATTTTCGTCTATTTCGGCTACCACGGCTATATTTTCGACACTATCCGCTATTTCAACACGGTCATCACTGTCGATAAGGTTGCGGTTCGATACAAAATAGAACATAAGATTTGTATCTATACTGCGTTCCTCGCCCGTCTCTACGTTCACCAGCACCGTCACAAGATCGTATTTATCTATACGCGTCTCCGTTCCCGAAACGCTCTCGGCTACGTCATATTCCTGCGCGTCCGACGGAAGCGGAACAAGGTACTGAACGAGAACGTTTGCGTTATTGAGGATATTGACGTTAGCGTCGTCTCCGACGTATTCGGGAATATCGTAATAACATACAAGCTCGTACTTACCGTTATATACAGCGACCGCGGAATCGCTTACGTCATATCTGTATTTTGCGGTAACAGTCGTAGTGTGAGGGACAGGACCGCCAAGCTCGGAAAGCTCAAAGCGTTCGGTTATACTGCCGTCTTTCGTTCTGAACGCCTTACGTCCAAGCACGACGGTATCGGAATCGCTGAATATTTCGGTTTCAGCGGAATCCTCGGAAATGAGATTACCGTCGGCATCATACAGTTTAACGTTATTAGGTGTTTTTACGCTGAAAAGCGAATTTTCATACAGCTTTACTTCGGTTTCAAGAGGATCGGCAGTCAAGCTGAAAACTACCTTATTGCTTTTAAAATTATAAACGTTGTATTTAGTCTGCGTATTTTCAGCCGTAGTAAAAAGATATACCGTACCGTTGCCGCCGATATATGTGCCTATATCCGCCGGAAGCGTTACCGACTGTGTTATCGGCGCGACGTTCGTGGGCGGAACGAGATATTTCCCGAGGTCCTTTTCGGAAGTATTTCCCGCGCACGAGCAGAAAACGCCCACTATTATCAGCAAAGTCATTATTAACGCAGTTATTTTGATTTTTCTCATTGATAATTTCTCCTTATATTGCGTTGTTACAATTTGAATTATACGCAAACAAGGAATGTATATACGTTTTTTGAAATGGTAATTTCAATCAAAATCAAGCGAAGAAAGATTGTATATTTCTTTATTTTTACGCTTAGCATACTTATACATTGCGTATGCTCCGCCGCATTCGTGAGTAATATAAGCGATAACAATATCTGCTTGTTCTACCATCCATCTGTTTCTATGAGAAATAGCGTATCTTGGCGGAACGTTTTCAAGCTCAGGATATATCACCATATCAAATCGTTCTTTTCGATATTCAATTTGATTTTTTTGATATTCAATGGAAATATACGGAATTACAAATATAAGCTTAGACTGCGGGTGAAGTTTTTTGAATTGCTTAGCGCAACCATATGCAAAGCTATCAAAACCACCGTATTCACCAAGAAGAAAATCCACAGTATTGTTTGCAACCCTTTTTTCCAATATTTTCAGAACCATTTTTTCATCTTCCAAATTTTTAATATATTGGGAATGTCCACAAAATGCAATTACCATATTTATTCTCCATATAACATATCTGATGTGTACATTATATAATGTATAAATCTATTTGTCAATAGATTTTTTGATATACAATGTATGCATTGGATAATGTGCGGAGGTAGTTGTAATGCATTTTCGTATTGATGAGATACTTAAAGAAAAGGGTAAAACAAGATATTGGCTTTATATACAGCTTGGATTAAGCTATCAGAATTTCAAAAAGATAGTAGAAAATGAAACAAGCGCGATAAAGTTCGAAAATCTCAAAGCTATATGTGATATTTTAGAATGTACGCCGAACGATTTATTTGTTGAGTACTATAACAAGTAAAACATTGGGGCTCTGAACCCTGTTTTGCGCCAACTTTCTCTGAAATCCATATTTTCACTACGCAAAACCTTAGCAAAATCCGCGCAAGCGGATTTTGCGGGGTTCGATCTTGGTGCTTTTCGACATAAATAAACAGCCGCCCCAAAGGGCGGCTGTTTATTTATGGTGGAAACATTGGGGCTCGAACCCAAGACCTCTCGGATGTGAACCGAACGCTCTGACCAGCTGAGCTATGCCTCCGTTTTCCACGTTATGAATTATATCACAGTTTGAATATTTTGTCAAGTTTTTAACTTCATTTCTTTTTCCTTCTTTGTAAAGAAAGAAAAAGAAACGAACCAAAGAAAAAGAAACAAACTTACAGTCAAACTCTTGCTTCACCCTTGAACAGTTTTTCACTTCCGAGGGGTTCGCATAGAGATAGAGTTTTGTGTAATCAGGGTGTTTGTACGGGTCGTCGAAGGCGCCGACCCCTACGATAGGGTCTTGCTTCTCCTTCTTTTTTTCGAAGAAAAACAAAATTACCTTTTGAAAAACGCACCCAAATACAAGGGTGCGTTTTTCAAAAGTTCTTTGCTTCTTTCTTTCAAGAAAGAAGGGAAACTACTTATTGTCCTTATCGTCCTTGGGCGGTTCGGGGTAAACACCGAACGGAGGGGTCGGAATACCGTTCATTTCGTTGAAACGCTTGCGCTCCTCTTCCTCGCGGCGGCGTGCCTCCTCGGCATCGCGCTTAGCCTTATCCTCGTTCTCCTTGCGGCTCTGCGCCTTTCTCTTATCGGAAAGGTCCTCAAGCTCCTCGATAGAGGATACACTGTCGCTCATTACCGCCTCGAACTGATATTCGTCCATTACCTCGTTCTTGAACAGGAACGAAGCAATAAAGTGAAGCTTGTCGAGGTTCTCGGTAAGAAGCTTCTCAGCCGTATCGTAAGCCTCGCATACTATTCTCTTTATCTCCTCGTCTATAACGGATGCGGTATTTTCGGAATAGTTCTTCTGGTTGTTGAAATCACGTCCGAGGAATACCTCGTCTGAGCTATGCTCTGAGCCGTAAACGAGCGGTCCAAGACGGTCACTCATTCCGTATCTTGTTACCATACTTCTCGCAATGGACGTTGCTCTCTGAATATCGTTAGAAGCTCCGGTGGAAATATCGCCTATAACTATCTTTTCCGCCATACGTCCGCCGAGGAGAACGACTATCTCGTTCTTCATCTCGTTCTTCGAACCGTAGGAGCGATCCTCGTTGGGACGGTGGATAGTATATCCGCCCGCGCCACCCGTGGGTATAACGGAGATCTGGTGTACCTGATTATCTGGTTGGAGAAGCTTGGTAAGTATCGCGTGACCAGCCTCGTGGTACGCGGTAAGCTTCTTTTCCTTGTCCTTTACTACCTTGGAACGCTTTTCAGTTCCGACTATGACCTTTATAGACGCATCCTCAAGCTCCTGCTCGCCTATAAGAAGCTTTCCTCTGCGGGCAGCGAGAAGCGCGGCTTCGTTAAGGAGATTCGCAAGGTCAGCACCGGTAAAACCTACCGTTGTGCGAGCGACCTTTTCAAGCGAAACAGAGTTTTCAAAGGGCTTGCCCTGTGCGTGTATCCTGAGTATTTCAAGACGTCCCTTTATATCGGGATAGCCTACCGTTATCTGACGGTCAAAGCGTCCCGGACGGAGAAGCGCAGGGTCGAGAATGTCGGGACGGTTCGTCGCCGCTATAACTATTACCGCACTGCCCGTACCAAAGCCGTCCATCTCAACAAGAAGCTGGTTGAGAGTCTGCTCTCTTTCGTCGTGACCGCCGCCGAGACCCGCGCCTCTGTGACGTCCGACAGCGTCTATCTCGTCTATAAATACTATCGAAGCAGGGTATTTCTTAGCGTTTTCAAACAGGTCGCGTACTCTCGAAGCACCGACACCAACGTACATTTCAACAAAGTCAGAACCCGAGATCGAGAAGAACGGAACGCCCGCTTCTCCCGCAACTGCCTTGGCAAGCAGAGTTTTACCCGTTCCGGGAGGGCCTACGAGCAGCACTCCGTGGGGTATCTTAGCACCAAGCTTGGTGTACTTTCCGGGGTCGCGAAGGAAGTCAACGACCTCTTTAAGCTCCTCCTTTTCCTCGTCAGCTCCGGCAACGTCACGGAAAAGAACTCTTTTCTTTTCGTCAATACCCATTTTAGTGCGCGCCTTACCGAAATTATTGAGCGCACCGCCGCGTCCGCCTGCCGAACGCATAAACGCAACTATCGTGAATATTATAAGTCCCATTAAAAGTATATACGGGATATATGAGATCCACATACTTGCGGACGACTGGGGCAGGAAGTCTATCGGCTTACCCTGCGCTTGAAGCGCGGCAAGCTCATCAGCGTAGTTATCCATAAAGAATTGATAACCCATACTGGTGAATTTATAGGTCTTTTTGATACCCTGATCAGTCTCAACGGTACATTTTCCGTTTTCGTTGACGCTGAATGATATGATATGACCGCCCTCAACGTCGCTTGCAAGCTCCGTCAGGTTCTTGTACGCGTTACCCGATGGGGCTCTGAGGAGCGTTACTGCCATAACTATTATCAGCACAGCGAGCAGGATGTAAAAAATAAATCGTTTGCTACTCTTTTTGTTCATGTTTGTTCTCCGTATGAGATTTGAATTCTATTTATTCGTTCGCTCAACTTATTATACCTCAAAATCGGCACAGTATTTCGCTAAGCGACCGTAAAAATCATATTTTATCGTCACGTATTATTCCAACATAGGGAAGTGTACGGTATTTTTCGCCGTAATCAAGTCCGTAACCTATTACGAAGCTGTTTTCTATCTGCTTTCCTATGTATTCGGGCGAGAAATCGACCTCTCTGCGCTCAGGCTTATCAAGAAGTGTGACGGTCCTTACGCTTTTCGCGCCCTTATTCGTCAGATAACCGACGAGATATTTCAAGGTCCTGCCGCTATCGACTATATCCTCTACTATGAGTATATCCTCGTTGGGCAGGTTTTTGCGGTTAAGATCAAGTATTATGTTTACGTTACCCGAGGACGTTGTGGAATCCCCGTAAGATGATACTCTCATAAAGTCTATTTTTGCGGGAACGGTTATCTTTCTCATAAGGTCAGACATAAAGGTTATCGAGCCTTTGAGTATTCCCACGAGAACGAGATTTTCGCAGTCCTTGTAGTCCTCATCTATCTGCTTTGCCAGACGCGTACATATCTCGTTAGTTTCTGCCTCCGACACAAGCACGCTTTTTACATCGTCATTCCAGTTCGTCATTTTTATGTCCTTCCTTCGCTCAATATCGTTTACGGAATATAAAATATATATGCTGTTTTTTCCTTATCGTTCGGTTTCATTCCGTCCGCGACGGAAAGCCACGGGACCCATATCACTTCGCCTTCAAGGCATATACAGGGAAGCGTTTTTCTGGTCTCCGACGGTACTTTTTTATTTATGAGCTGACGTCTGATATTCTTACTTTGACCGCCGTAGCGGTAGCTATCTCCCGTCTCGATCGGTCTTGCCGTAAGAGAGAGTTTTCCGTTCTTATATATTCTATCAGAATTAACCGACGCTCGTATAGATAATTTGTAAATATTCTGCCAATCGTCTGCGACCTTTTTATCACAGGTTATAAGGATTTTGTTACCGTTCTGTGACATTATATTCTCGCCCTCGGAAAGCTCCTCCAAAAGCGGAATCCCGACGTTATCCGATGCTTTTATAAATTCAACTCCCAAGGAGTTTATCCTTGCGATGACGTTACCCGTGACCGTATATCTGACCGTTCCGCTTTCCTTTTTTACGGCGTCGCAAATCAAACGTATCGTACCGTTATCAGGCATGGGGCAGTCTTTCCCGTCAAAGAGCGACTTGTATTTTCTCCTTACGTATCTCGAAAGCACGGGGTCGGCAAGCTCGGCAAGCTTTTTTCTGTCAGCGTCAAACGGTATATCAGCCGCCTCCGCTTCAAGATAAGCGTTATCCTCGGCAAGCGAACGGCACATACGCATAAACACCGCATCTGCGCTCGGATTAAGGGTATATATCTGCGGAAGCACCGTATGACGGAGCAGGTTACGGGATGCGTCGTCCTCGGAATTAGTACTATCGTAAACAAAATCCTGTCCTATATCGGCAAGCGCGTCGGTCAGCTCCTTTTTGCGAAACGCAAGAAGCGGACGGATTATGTTGCCCCGTCTTTGCGGAATACCCGAAAGACCGTTAAGTCCGCAACCGCGTATAATGTGCATAAGCACCGTTTCGATATTATCGTCGGCGTGATGAGCCGTCGCTATCTTGTTACACGAAAGCGTTGCCGCGGCTTTCTCCAAAAAACCGTAACGCAGGCGTCTGGCACATTCTTCAAGTCCCTCGCCCGTCTTTTTACATTCGTTTGGCACGTCAACGTGACCCGCAACAAATGATATTCCGTTTTTTTCGCATAGCTCTTTGCAAAACGCTTCGTCCCTGTCAGCCTCAGCACCGCGTATTCCGTGGTTTAAGTGGGCCGCCGCGACCTCTATTCCAAGCTTACTTCTTACCGAAAAAAGAAGCATAAGCAGAGCAACCGAGTCCGCTCCGCCAGAAAAGGCGACAAGAACTCGGTCTCCCGTACTCAGAAGCGTTCCGTCCGCAAGCTCGTTTTGCAGACGTTTTTCAAGTTTTTCAAAGTTATTGTCCATCATTTATGACCGACCGTATCATTCTTCGCCATCGTCGTGAGTATTATCAAGCGAGTAGAACGCGGTAAACTGCGGCGTCCAGCCAAGCTCAACTATACCCGTCGCTCCGTGACGGTTCTTCGCTATAACGACCTGGACCCTCTGCTCCTCACCCTCTTTTCTGTGGAGGAACATAACGCTATCCGCGTCCTGCTCGATAGAACCCGAGTCACGAAGGTCGGAAAGCTGAGGAAGTCCGTCCTTTCTCGCCTCGACAGCTCGGTTGAGCTGAGCGCAGGTAAGAACAGGTACTCCAAATTCCTTTGCCATAAGCTTTATGCCGCGCGAGATTTCTCCGACCTCCTGAGCGCGGTTATCCGAATGGCTTTCGGACTGCATA
Source organism: Eubacteriales bacterium (assembly GCA_045658525.1). Classification (GTDB taxonomy): domain Bacteria; phylum Bacillota; class Clostridia; order Oscillospirales; family CAG-272; genus SIG673. Next base: position 91,845 of record JAZOVD010000030.1, on the reverse strand, counting down.
AGCTGCAAGTAGTCTATAACGACAAGTCCGAGGTTCTTTATCTTACGGAGTCGGCTCTTCATCATAGTAACCGACATACCCGCCGTATCGTCTATAAGTATGTTGCACTGCGAAAGAGTATTCGCGGCTATGGCGAGAGAATTCCAGTTTTCGGCTGCCAAACGTCCCGAACGCAGAACGGTATTGTCTATTCTCGCCTCGTTGGAGATCATTCTCATTACGAGCTGCTCCGCCGACATTTCAAGTGAAAATACGCATACGGTCTTGTTAAGGTTTTTAGAGGCTCTGGTAGCTATATTCATCGTAAACGACGTTTTTCCCACACCGGGTCGCGCTCCGACGAGTACCATATCGCCCTCTCCCATACCGACCAGCAGATTGTCTATCGCCGAAAATCCCGTGGGAAGTCCCGCGCTCTGCTCGGGGTTATTTGAAAGCTCCTGCAAGTGATGGTAGTTTTCTCTTATGACCTCTTTTATATGTCTGAAATCGCCGCTTATATTTTTGTCGCTTAATGCGTATATCTTCTTCTCGGCGTTTTCGAGTATATGCTCCGCGCTGTCCGCCTCTGACGACGCGCTCTCCTGTATCTCGCGGCAGATGTTTATAAGTCTGCGACGAATGGCGCGGTCACGGACTATCTTAGCGTAATCGGCGGCGTTTGCGGCTGACGGAACTGCCGTCAGTATGCCCGTTATAGCCTGCTTTGCGCGTTCGGAGTCCATTACGCCCTTGCTCGCGAGGGTCTCTATAACTGTAACGTGGTCTATATTACGGCTCTGCGCGAAAAGATCGTGCATAGCGAAAAATATCTCACGATGCTCGTCAACGTAAAAATCGTCTCCCGAAACGAGATTTATAAGATCCCCGAAGCAATCGGGCTTCAATATTACCGCACCGAGAACGCTCTGCTCCGCCTCGTATGAGACGGGAAGTTCATTTCTTCCGTCCATATCACTTCGTCACTACAAAATTGATCTTTCCGACAACGTCTCTGTGGAGCTTTACGTTTACGGTATAGCTTCCGTACGCCTTTATCGGATCGTCAAGCTGTATCTTTCTCTTGTCTATATCGAGTCCGAACTGCTCGGAAAGAGCGTCGGATATATCCTTTGTGCCAACAGAACCGTAGAGCTTTTCGTCCGCTCCGCTCGTGCGCTGTATCTTGACCATACAGCTTTCAAGCTTTGCCGCCGCTTCCTTTGCGGCTTTAAGCTCCTTTTCTTCCTGTATGCGCTTGGAGGTCTCGGCGTTTTTAAACTCCTCCATATTCTTCGTGTTAGCCTCTACCGCAAGCTTTTTCGGTAAGAGGAAGTTTCTCGCGTATCCGTCGGAAACGTCTATAAGCTGGCCCTTTTTGCCCTGACCCTTTACATCCTGATTAAGAATTACTTTCATTTGGGTTTACCTTGCCTTTCTTTGTCGTCATTACGCCTTTTCAGCGGACTGATCCACATTCTTTTTATTTCCTTTGGGTATTCTCACACGCTTTCTGCGTTTCTTGGTCTGAGATACCGGTGTATCATCTGTACCGAAGTAGAGCGATACGCTTTCTTTAAGCTTTTCGACTGCCGTTTCGACCGTAGTCTCCTTCATAACAGTCGCCGCGGCGTTATAATGTCCGCCGCCTTTAAGAGATTCCATTATGAGCTGAACGTTGACCGAACCGTCCGAGCGCGCCGAGATGAACACGTCGTTCTGCATCTTCGCCACAACGAATGAGGCTCTTACGTTCTTTATATTGAGAAGTCTGTCTGCCGTCTTTGCCGCGGTTATTCGCTTGGCGGGGGATACGTCCTGACTCGTCTCTCTCGCTATAACGATAAAATCACGGTATATTTCAAGGTCGGTAGTAAACGCGCCCTCCTGACGGAAATCGTCAAGTCCCGTTTTAAAGAGTGCCTGAGCCTTAACAGGGTCAGCACCGTTACTTCTGAGATATATCGCCGCGCCGAACGTCGGCACCTGTGCGTTACGGGTAAAGTTCTTGGTGTCAAGAAGTATGCCCGCGAACATTATATCCGCTTCCTCGTGGTGAAGTCTCGCCGACGGCGGAAGTCCCAGCTCCAATATCTCGGAGACCAGCTCACTTGCAGATGATGCCGAGGGAACTATGAGCATTTCTCTATGCTCGTGTATAGCCTCCCACGTTTTCTCGCTCTGTCTGTGGTGGTCGATTATAAAGAGATAATCCGCGTTCTTAGCGACGTTTATCGCCTCGAAGTTATCGGGATTATTTACGTCAGAGCATATAACGAGCGTGTCCGAGGTGAGCTTTTCCTGAGCATCGGTCGCATCAACGAATATATTTTCATATTCGGGAATGGTAAGGAGCTTAGCAAAGCAATCTCTTAACGTCGGGTCGTCCTTATTCGCTATTATATTGGTCGGCTTGCCTACTGAAAGCGCGAGTCTCGCGATACCCGCGCAAGAGCCGATAGCGTCAAAGTCGGGGTTTCTGTGACCCATTATTATGACGTTAGAGCAGGCGTTCATACGGTGCATAAGCTTATCTGCAAACACTCTGTGACGAACTCCCGAGCGTTTAAGAGAGGTTATAGCCTTCGCGCCGTAGAAGCGAGTCGTCTCGCCCATAACGACGACCTGATTTCCGCCTCGTTGAAGCGCGGTCTCAAGCGCGCCCTGAGCTGACTTATCCTTTTCTTCAAGCGTTCCCGTTTCGGGCGAAACTCCCATCGAAACGGTTACGGAAAGATTTTCCGAGCCTATGTGTATGCGGCTGACTCTTTCGAGTATATCGAAGCGTTTCTTTTCGATAGCGGCAAGAGCCTTATGCGTCACCATAACGACGTATTTCTCACGCTCGTACTCTTTTATAAACGCCTCGTATTCGCTTGCCCATTCCTTGATTATAGCATCTACCTGAGTTGACGCGTTTCTGTAGCTTTCCTGCTCGGACTGCGCAAGCTCTTCAAGGTTATCTATCGCTATATACGCTATATGGACGAGGTTATCGTGATAACGGTTTATCCAGTCGTTACGAACGGTATCCTCGGTCAGAACAATGATATAGAAGTCCGCGGCATTCGACGGATGGTAGTAGGAATACACTGTCCATTCACCGCCAAAGCCCTTAACTCCCTTAGCCGTCGCTCCAATACGCTTTTCCGCAAGCTTCGTGAGAAGCGCGTTTGCCGAAAGCGCGGACGGAGGTTCGAGCATATCGCTGTCGCCAACGTATTCACTGTCCTTGAAGTTGAGCACGTTGAGGATATTGACGTCATCTCCTATAAGCACCTGTCTTGGCGAGCGGTTGGCGAACTTCCAGTTCATCCAGACTATCTTTCCCTCGTCGTCACAGACCGCGATAGGCTGTTCAAACCTCGCCAGAACTCCCAACGGGAAATCATCGGTCTGTTTTACGCGCCTGCTTTCAAGCGCCTTTAAATGGTTGCTTTTCTTGTAGATGTAAGTAACTACTCCCACTATTGCCATAATACATACGTACGCTACTACGAGCAACAAGCTGAGCTTTACACCTACGAGATTTTTTTCAACATAACAGAACACGGCAAAAACAATGGCTATCACAGGCGCAAGAGCCATCGCAAGTATTCCGAGAAGCCCAAGGCTTCCGCGTTCCGTGCCTTTGTTGTCTGTCTGATTTCTTTTTGGCATAATCCCTCCGTATAAGTCATACGAAAGCGTCTCGCGGCACCGAGCCTGAAAAAGAGACGTTTTCGGTTTTATCACATTGGTAGCTGTGCTATAATTTTATCATAATTTAATAACGATTTTAACTTTAATTTGTAAACATATAATATACAAAATAAATCAAAGCGTCGAAATTACGAAAAAAACTCTTGATTTCCGTTGCGATTTGAGGTATAATGAAATAAAGCTGAAAAGAAAGGGGAACGTCTTTTGGAAAACGGAGAAAAAAACGAACGCGCCTGTGTAACCGGACGCGTGCTTTCTGGAGTCGGAGGTCTGTACAAGGTTCTGACCGATGACGGAAGGACGCTTTCCTGTTCAGCGCGAGGAAGCCTGAGATTCGCAAAAATATCCCCGTATCCCGGCGATACGGTAACGGTTACGGAGGAGGATAACGGCAGACACGCCATCGAAAGCATACTGCCGCGCAAAAACTTCTTCGGAAAGCCGCCCGCGGCAAACATAGACAAGCTTTTTATAACAGTCGCCGCGGCAAGCCCCGCTCCATCGCACATAACGATAGACAAGCTTATCTGCGCGGCGGAATACTACGGGACGAGATCCGTTATAGTGGTGACCAAATGCGAGCTTGACCCGCAAAAAGCCAACGAGATAAAGGAAGTTTATGAAAAGAGTGGATACAGCGTTTTTCTTACATCGTCTGCCGAGGGAATCGGCATAGAGGCTTTAAAAAACTTCATTGCGGGGGAGATAAAGGGCTGTACCGCGGTATTCGCGGGCGAGAGCGGAGTTGGTAAATCATCTGTAATGAACGCTCTGTTTCCGTCGCTTTCGCTCACTACGGGTGCGGTCAGCCGCAAGATCTCGCGCGGTAAACACACCACTCGAGCGGTAACGTTATACCCCATTTCCAACGACATAAACTCCGATGGCGCGTTTTTAGCTGACACGCCCGGCTTTGGTATATTCGATCTTTCCACGATAGACACGCTCACCAAGGACGACGTTTCGGCACTTTTCCCGGAGTTTCAGCCTTACGTCTCCGAATGCAGATACCGTAAATGCACGCATCTGCGCGAGGAGGGGTGCGCTGTAATAGAAGCAATCGAAGCGAAAAAGATACCGAAGCAACGCCACGAAAGCTACGTAACGGTTTACGAGGAGATCAAAAAGCTCCGCCCGTGGCAGACGAGTAAAACAAAAAAGTAGATCAAGCCTTTCGAGCGCTGCACGAAAGCTCTTCCGTAGGGAGAGCTTTTTTATTTTGTGGCAAAATCCTCACAACTTTCGCGCCCTATCGGCATATAATGCCATTGAAAGGAAGTGTTCAAGACGAAGCGTTGCATCAATTTTTGCTGTTCTCCGAGATCCGGTATCGGAAATATAGCGGCAATAGCGTTCCCCGCGTTCGGGGCGGGAATACTGCTCACGGTATTTCTCCCCGCGTGCGTATTAGTGGGTGTTTGCGCCGCGGCAGCCGTTGCCTTCGGCATACTCTGTCTGCTCTCGGACTGACCCCAAACACATAATCCACAACGAAAGGACTGAGCTAGCGTTGAAGATCGTGGTAGTCAAGGCTCCAAGCATACTTAAACCCGTTTTGCGCACGGTATTTGGCATAAAGAAGTCAAAAAATCAGTAAAAACAAAACAGTCGGTAAACATCTTGCCGACTGTTTTTACTTGACCCCAAACTCACAAAAGGAGAATTATAACTTGAATATAGCGTTACTTATGGGCGGAAAAAGCTCCGAAAGAGAGGTCTCTCTTTTATCGGGCAGAAACGTCGCGGAAGCTCTCCTCAGGCGAGGTCACAGGATAGCAATGATCGATCCCGCAAAGGAGATAACCCCCTCCGAACCCTATTTTCACTCGGATATTGAAAGCGCAGAGAAGCACGGAAGCGTTAAAAACAATACACCATTTTCGGAGCGAGAAATAATATCAAATGGAGCGTTCGGCGTTTGTGAAAAAGCGGACAGAGTATTTCTCGCTCTCCACGGCGGAGACGGCGAAAACGGACGTATGCAGTCACTTTTCGACGCTTTCGGGGTAAAATATATCGGAAGCGGCGCGCACGCCTCGTCCGCCGCTATGGATAAGATAACCTCAAAGCGCATATATTCCGCGCACGGCATACCGACTCCCGAATACGTTGTTTTCAGGACCGACGAAAAAGAATTTCCCGTTATACCGTTCTTTCCGTGCGTTATCAAGCCCGCAAACGGCGGTTCAAGTGTCGGGGTAACATTTGCGGAAAATGAAAACGAGCTTATTTCCGAGCTTAAAAAACGTCAAACAAACGCACCCCAAACCGCCGAAACGCTCATAATAGAGCGTAAAATAACGGGCAGAGAATTTACGGTCGGCGTGCTTTGTGATGCCCCACTCGCCGTCACTGAGATAATACCCAAGTGCGGTTTTTACGATTACGAGAACAAGTACGTTTCAGGGCGCACAGAAGAAGTGACCCCCGCGGAAATATCCGACGTCCAGACAGAGCAGGCACTCAGGCTCGCGCTCTCGGCTCATAACGCTCTCGGTCTCAAAAATTTCAGCCGCACCGATATGATCCTCGAAAGCATCAGCGGAAAAATGTACGTTTTAGAGACTAATACGTTACCCGGAATGACCAAAACAAGTCTTTTACCTATGGGCGCGGCGGCGCGCGGTATAGATTTCGACACCCTTTGCGAAAAAATGCTTAACTGACCGCGCCGAGTCTGAACCGTTTTTCGACTACGCCCTCGGAGTCCGCTTCAAGACTCTCAAAATAAATACCGCCAAACAGCTTTACTCCGTCACAGGTAACGTAAGGCGAAAGGAATATCTCCGTCACGCTCGGAATAACAGTATAGTAGGGAATATTTTCTTTTTCCTTTGGACCGTGACTTCCGACTATCACGACCGAGCTTTCAGAAAGCCATCGGTTAACGGATAATGCCACCTCAGATTCGGTAACAGACGAGCCGACCCACAAAAGCGAGCGTTTTCCGTCCGAAATACGGAGAGCCGAAACGGGATGGGTAGAGCGTTCGAGAAGTGAATATTGGGCAGTCGAAACACTAAGAGAACCAAACTCCACGTCCTCACCGCGAGTATATACGACGGTCTCGGTCTCTGAAAGATACTTTTGAATACTTCTGTATATCTTTTCGTCGTTTTCGCTTTCGGGCGTTGGAAGGTAGATACGTTTTATTCTGTAATTACGAATAAGGTGACGAACCGTACTTATGTGCAGACTGTGATAGTGAGTCAGCATAAACGCGTCGGGACGTGTCTCGTAATACTCGCTCTGCATCATTTCCGTACCGAAAGTAGGTACAGACTTACCGCCCTTTCCTATGTCGATCAGCATAGTTTCGCTACCCGATGAAACGAGCAGAGCCTCGGAGCTTTTATCGGAAAGATAGACTACCTCGTTTCTTTCCGAAACAGATACGGAATATATCTGCACGCAGGTCACGAACACCAATGAAGCCACTATCATTACGGCAAGCAATGCCGAAACGCTCCTTATTCCGTTCAGTCTCATAAAAACAAGAACGCATATAACGAGCATCAGTATCGGCAAAAAGAATCGGTATCCAAGCGAGAGTGAGGTTTCTAAATTATCCGAACAGAACGAAGCGAACGCTTTGAGCATAGAATAGACCGCGCGAAACGCCGCGGCAGCACCTCCGCCAAGAAGCGGTATATCTCCAAGAAGCATTAGCACGACCGCAAGAACGACCGATACAAAAGCGCAAGGAACGGCGAATAAATTTGCAAGAACAGCAAAATAAGATATTTCAGAGAAATATATCGAGAGTATTGGCGCGGTAAACAGAGTCGCGCACAAGCTAACGGCAACGGAACTAAGAAAGCCTCTCAAAGCCCTCATACCAAGCTTCATATCGCCCGCACGCGAGACATAAAAACGTTTCGCCAGTCCCCTTGACACTGCCGACGCGCATAAAACAAGCCCAAGCGTTGCGAAAAACGAAAGCAGAAAGCTACACGAAAGAGCTGTACGAGGCGAAACAGCGCAAATTATCGCTCCCGAAAGAAACAAAGCGGTAAGCGAATCACCCTTTCTGCCGAAAAAGACCGAAAGAACGGATAACACAAGCATTATCGCCGCTCTCACTACCGACGGAGAAAATCCCGCGACCGTCATAAAGAGGACCGCGCCAACAGTTATCAGAACGCTTTTTAGCTTCCTCGCCGTGCGTATCCTATCGGCTAAGAAAGCAACGATGGCGGCTATTATCGACATGTGCATACCGCTTACCGCAAGTATATGAGACACACCGAGCGCGGACATATCCTTCCTGAAATCATCGGGAAGTCCACTCTTTTCACCGATAAGCAACGCCTTTGCGTACGCCGAGGCTTCCGTTCCTATCAATCTGTCAAAGCGCTCGCAAAGAGCCGTCCTGATTCTGTATATCAGATACCCTACGGTCCTATGCTCCTCGTGAGTTACATTTTCTATATTATTTGATACAACAGTAAGGCAAGTACCTTTTGCCTTGGCGTTATACAACTCAGCACCCGAAAGTCCCAAAACAGCGGAACTGACTTCACCGGAAACAGTAACCGTATCAAAAGGAAAGACCTCGTACTGCTCGGGAATTTCCAAAATACCGTTTACGTTGACGGCATCACCGTCTATTTCGGTTATTTTAACGTAGTGCGCGCTTCCGAATACTTCGCTATAAAGCGTCTCGGTAACAGTAACCCTTACCGTTTTTGACTCACCGCACATACTTTCGGCACGCCTTTCCGCCAGCTCGCCGGGAAAAGAGACTGCCGTTCCGCAAAGCATCGACACAAGAACGAGCCACGCGAGTGGATTTTTAAATCCGAACCTTTCTCTGTTCGACACAAAAAGAACAGCAGAATACAGACACACCAACACCGCGATCACCAGAAACCACGCATAGCTCAGTTTAACAGCCAAAACCGTCAGAAGAAATACCGAACAGAAAAGGCACAGCGGACGCGCGTAAAACGGACTGTTTTTCAGCGGATCGGAAAGCTTTGAAAGAAAACTCATTTCATTCACCGTATATGGTTATTTAATGTTACATGAACTCAATTATTGACAAAAACACCCTCGGGATAATAGGCGGAATGGGTCCGCGCGTTGACGGGGAGCTGATAACGCTCATTCATAATCACACGTCAGCAACAGAAGACAGCGAGCATATCCCGATCATTCTCGACGGGAACTGCTCCCGCCCCGACAGAAGCAGGTACTTATGCGGAGACGGCGAAAGTCCGCTACCCTCGATACTATCCTCGCTTCACAAGCTCGAAACCGCGGGAGCGAATATAATAGCAATACCCTGCAACACCGCGCATTGCTTCGCACGCGAGCTGAAAGCCTCCGCAAAGCCGGGCGTTACCGTAATAGATATGGTAAACGAGGTATGCCAGAGCTGCAAAAGACGCAGCTTTAACACCGTCACTCTCCTTGCCACAAGCGGCACGTACCGTTCGGGAATATACGAAAAAAGGCTTCGCTCCCTTGGAATGACCTGTATCTATCCAGACGAAAACGTTATAAAGGAAGTATGTGATGAGATAAAATACATAAAAAGCGGTCAAAGCCGAAACATCAAACGACTTATAGAAAAAGCTCTGTGCGTTTCCGATGGAGTTATCACCGGTTGCACCGAGCTTTCCATTTCGATAATAAACAATCGGGAGTTAAAGACGTCACGTTTTTCAGAGAGGATCGCGGACTCCCTTTCCATACTCGCGGCAAGCTGCATAAAGAGCTGCAAAAAGCAGCCATCACCGATACACTTCACCTAATAACCTTTTTATTATGATTACAAGCAATATGTGTCTTATATGCTTTTTGTTTTAATATCCCTATGAGTTACCGAAACGTTTTCTCCGCGTTCCTTTAAATTAGTAGAAAGAGCCTCAGCGATCGCTACCGAACGGTGCTTTCCGCCCGTACATCCGATAGCGACGGTAAGCTGTTTTTTACCCTCGGCGGCATATAACGGGAGCAGATACTCTATCATATCATAAAGCTTTTCAAGAAAGATCACCGTCCGAGGCTTATCCATAACGTATTCTCTTACCGGAGCATCAAGTCCCGTAAGCTCTTTAAGCTCCGCCACCCAGAAAGGATTCGGAAAGCATCTGACGTCGAATACCATATCCGCCTCCGCAACGCTTCCGTATTTAAAGCCGAACGAGATAACGTTTATAGTCATCGAACGCTTGGTTTCGGGACTGAATATGTTCTGTATCTGTTCTCTTGACTGCACAGGAGACTGATAGGTGGTATCAACACGGTAGTCCGCCACTTCGAATATACCGCGCAGACGCTCACGCTCCTCAGAAAGCGCATCGGAGATCGTGAGATTATAAAGAGCCGACAACGGATGGATACGTCTCGTCTCCTTATATCTGTTTATAAGAACGTTATCGGAGCAGTCAAGCACAAGGACCTTACAGTCATAGCCCGCATTTTTAAGCGCGGTTATTTCGTTTATAAGCGGAGCAAAATCCGTTTCGCCGCGAACGTCTATTATAAACGCTACGTCCGAGCGTCTCGCGCCGGTCTGTGAATAAAGCTCAGCAAATTTCGGAATAAGAGCCACAGGCATATTGTCTATACAGTAAAATCCCATATCCTCCAAAGTACTCGCCGCGGAACTTTTTCCCGCGCCACTCATACCCGTCACTATAACGTATCTCATAACCTCTGAAAACCTTTCTCGGTAAAAATCAACCATATTATAACATATTATCTAATTTATTGCAATAGCATTGATAAAATCAAGCCTTAAAATATATTAAATCACGTCAAATCCTTGACTTTTTTCAAACAAGTGCTATAATTTATATCAGGGATACCCCCTAAACCAAAAATGTAGGAAAGGAGTATTACTATGAAAAACCTTAAAAGAGCTCTGCTTGTAGTTCTCGCAGTAGTATCGATATTCACCCTTGTATCCTGCTCCTCTTTTGGAAAGATAAAGAGCGCATTCAAGGATGCCGGCTATGAGTACGTAGATGTTGACGAGAACGCATCAGCAAAGACAATCGCAGCCAGCTACGAGGACGGCGAGGTTTCCTGCACAGTTCACCTCTTCAAGACTGACGGAGTTGCGGGCATCGACGTTTACGCAGTTGTACTTGAATTCAAGTCCGACAAGGAAGCCGCCAAGGCTCTCTCCGAGAACAACACCCTCACCGGATTTGTAAAGGATATGCAGGAGTCTGATCTTGTAAATAAGAACTGCGTTCTTATTCCGCTTTCCATTACCAAAGCGGCTGATATGATCAACATATTCAAAAACGCGTAATTAAAAACAAAAAACTGCCGTTTCGGCAGTTTTTTGTTTTTAATATCAAACGCTTCTGAAAAGCTCAAGCATCTCCGAAACGCCATCAAGCTCTGCAGACATAGCGCCCTCGTAGCTTACGTTCCCCTGATAGCCTATCTCTTTAAGCTTACGGATACAAGAAACGACGTGAGCCTTATCCTCAGCGGTAACGGGAATACAGCGTTCAAGTCCCGCTATATGTATGTGAACGAGCATATCCTTATATTTATCAAGCACGGACAGATCCTCTTTGTTCCGAGTTATGTGATAAAAATCCGCAAGAAGCTTAAACGAGCTTCTGTTTACGGTATTGACGTAATACGCGCCGTCCTCAATGGTATTTACTATGTTTACCTCATCATAGTTCAGCGGCTCGACAGCTATCGTCTGACCGTTTTTGTCGGCATAGTCCGAAAGAAGATGCCCAAACTCAAAAAGCTGATCCCAAGCCTTTTCCATCGGGAAGCCGTCGGGCACTTTTTTAGCCGCACTCGAACCGAAAACTATCATATTTATTCCAAGCTCTTTAAGTCTGTAAAGAGTCTTGTCAACGTACTCGCGTACACGCTCCTCGTTCACCTCTCCCGTGACACGAACGTCAGCGGGAAGCAGACCGTTACAGCTGTAAGCAACTATCTCTCCGTCATTGACAGACCTGAGAAGCTTGGCGTACTCGCCGTTTTCCATAGATGATACAACGTAGGCGCAAAGCTCGGAATAATCAGCCCCAAGCTCTTTAACTTTTTTACTTGAATTACATATTCCAAATTTCATATAACATGTTTCCTTTCAAGCGTATATCGGTATTTTGATTATACCCTCATTTATCAAAAATGTCAAGCGTATCTATTATATCAAAGTATTGAAAATGCCGCAAGGAGACGATATAATGAAAACAGCCATATACAGCGACAAGGGAAGCCTGAGACTCGAAGGCTCATCCGTTACTAAATAACCGCCGAGACCGCGGGCAAACGTATAAATCTCACTAAAATGATGGTCGGAGCTTACAGCAAATAAAAAAATGAGGCTTTTAAAGCCTCATTTTTTTATCGATCCGATTTTTTCGTTTTCCTTTAATCTTCGATATGCTATAAACGAAAGCATAGCGCATATTCCGAGAAGCGGTATGGAAATATTGATTATATATCTGGTAAGCGCAAGCCCGTCACGAAGCGCTCCGTGCTGCACCCTTGCCAAAACAAAAAGGCAGAGAGCGGCTACCGTAGTTACGCACATAGCTACACAGAGCGTCCACATTATCGCAAGTATATACTTCTTATTTATTTTCAACGCCCTCACTCTCCTTCACTTAATACTTCGGTTTTTAAAAAATTTAGTTTTAATTAATTTCTTTTTCGATATTAATTATTTTTCTGTTAATATTTTAACACACTTTTTCTAAATTGTAAAGGCTTTATAATTGCATTATAAGTGTATATATATTCCATAATTGAGCAAAAACAACGAAATAAAAGCCGCGTTTTCGAGTTTTTTACCCACAAAACACGGCTTTTTATTATGAATTTTTTGTATTTTTTGTAAACCAAATGAAAATGAAATCGAATATCGTCAACGTATCTTCATTTTTATCTGCGCGTACTCATTTTCACCGAAAACTATCACCCGTATATAACCGTCCGAGATATTGTCCGAGACCTTCCACGTCCAATGCACGTTTCCGTTTTCATCAGCCCTTTTGCTTTCAAAAACAGACGATCCGCTCTTTCCCGATGGAGTAAAAACCTTTATACTATACGCCTTACCCGCCTCGCCCTTGACGTTGACGTAAACACTTCCTCCCCGAAACGCGGTGTCGGAAAAAGCAATATCATTTTCAGAAAAGCCTATAAGATCAACGTTTTCGGACTCGTAAAACGAACATTCTCCATTCGGGGTCACTTTTACCTCTTTAAATACCTTGTCCGGAAGCCCGAATATATACGTTCCGCACATTACCGCAAACAAAGCAACACTTATCGCGGCAGTTAAAAGCGTTTTCCTTATATTCATACCTCACATCACCTTACAATCTATCCCCAAAGCCGCAAAACGCGACGTATCAGGTCTTAACGGAGCTTCAAATGACGCTCCCTCGTATTCCCGTCCGACCATCGCATATTTCGCGCCCGCTGCTCCGTTATACGGAAGAAGCTCGACTCTTATAAGATTTTCAGCGTTTTTCAAAAGTGCCGCGACGTTTCCAAGGTTTTCAGGGTCGTCGTTTACGCCCGCTATAAGCGGTATCCGAGCTATAAAAGGCTTTTCGGAAGCAATAAGAGTATCAAGATTTCGTAGAATAGTGGCATTATCAACGCCCGTGTATAGCTTATGCTTTTCTCTATCCGTATGTTTTATATCGAACAGCATAAGATCTATCTTAGAAAGAACGCGCTTAAACGTTTCTTCGGAGCAAAAACCACAGGTCTGGACCGCGCGGTGAAGCGGAAGAATATCGAGCATCTCACAAAGAAAGTCAGCCTGCATAGTCGGTTCTCCGCCCGAAAACGTCACCCCACCGTCAGCAAGAAACACACTGTTTTTCATTATCTTGGTTTTCAGCTCCTCGGCGGTATAGACCTTACCCGAAACACGTCTGAGGTTTTCCGGGCATTTTGAAACGCATCTCTCGCAACCGTTACAAAGACCCGTATCGGCATTTTGAAGCGCGGTTTTGCCGCCGCTGACCGTACAGCCGTCTATCTTACACAGTCCGCAAACGAAAGCGCGCCTACGTTCGGTATATCCATTCCGACTCCCGGTATGATAAATTCCCAGCAGGCGGCAACGGTATAATTCACCGCGTCCTCTTTATCATACCCAAGAGCGATAAGTCCCGGAACGACTATATCGTCGTTTGAATACTGCGGAAACCCAAGTCCCGCCGCGGTAAGCTCGGAAGCAAAAACCAATCTGTCCATCGGGGTCGTTTTATTGACTCTCAAATTTATCTTCGGGTCGATGAGACGAACGTTAAGAGATGCTTTAAGGCATATCTCGGAAAGAGTATTGTAAGTATCGTTTCCGTTCTCGTCATAACCGCCGAGCATCATACTCTGACCGTTATCACCCTGCTGCATTCCTCTGTAAAGGTCGCTGTCCTTATTAAAGCTTATAAAGAAGTTCTCGGTCATAGCGAGAGCCTCGTCGTAGGTCAACGCTCCCTTTTCCATATCCGCCAAAAGATACGGATACATATACTGATCGAATCTACCTACCGTAACGTGATAATCTCCTTCAAGCCACAGACAGAAATGCACTATCCTGAACGCTTGGAGAGCCTCACGGTAGCTTCTCGCTCCGTATTTCGGAACGTTTTCAAGAACGTCCGCTATCTCGTTTTCGCCCGCCTCACGAGCCGCCCTTTTATATCTGTCAGCAAACTCAATAATAGCGTCAACGATAGTCAGAAGCGACTGAGCGTATGCCTTTTTGCCGGCGTCGTCGGTTTTTTCCGATGCTTCGGCTATCTCCTCTTTTACCTTTAAAAATCCCTTTGAGATTATCTTTCCGTAATCGGGATTTATATTTGAAAGCCACCCACACTCATGCATTTTTGTGTTTTCGGCGCTTTCGGGGTCATTTTTCGTAAGTATATCCGGCGCGCAGACGGTAGTCCGTGTAGGCACGAACATATCGTTCGGAATGAACACAGCATCTTGAAGCTCAAGAAGCGCCTTGAAGCGTTTCGCCATTCTTTCGTGATACTCGCCGTTCGTAAAAAGAACGTTATCAGGCTCTTTTCGGTTCTGAACGCGTGGTGTTTTTTGGCCAATATATATTCCTTATAGCTGTTATTCGCTTCCGTCATATCCTCAACCTATCTTTATTACTGCAATGCCGCACCTATGACAGTTCCGTACTGCGCGTACTTCGGGATTATAAAGTTAGCACCGAGCAGCTCACCTACATTCTTAAATATCTGGGCTGCCTGAGGCACGGTAGTAAGATTACCCGTAAGAACTATATCCTTTACGTTATGTGTTCTCGCGGCAAAAACGGCGGTCGTTCCAACGGTCTCAAACACCATATTGATTATACCGAGAGCTATATCGCTCTTTGAAGCAAGGTCACTGAGCTTACCGAAGTTAGCAACGGTCAACTCTGAGGAAAGCTCTGAAAGATCCGCTTTTTTCGTGATATTCTTTATACGCAGATCTATACGCGAAAGATCGCCCTCCGCGGCAAGCTTGTATATATGATTTATGTTATCCATTCCGAGAAGCAGCTTACTGAGTCCCATAAGCGTTCCGCCGCCTACGCCCGTTCCGCCGAGATATTCGGCTTTTTTACCCTTTTCAGCGTAAACGCACGCACTTCCCGTTCCGAGACTCGCTATAAGCGCGCGGTCAAGTCCAGAAAGGTAAAGTCCGCCCGCACCTATGCTCTTAAACTCCGAAACGTGGTCGCATTTAAGTCCGTATATCCCCTTTTCCAAAAAGGAAGCTCCCACTCCCGTCATTCGTATTCCCGAAATATCGTCAAGAGTAAGGTTGTTCTCGTCTATGAACTTTCCAAACGCACCGTATATCGACGTTATCTGGTCGTTCGCGTGTATGAACATAGGCTCGATAAGATTTTTATTCTCATCAAATCCAACTATTTTCGTCGTGCTTCCGCCAACGTCTATTCCAATCACGGTCTTCATTTTATGTAACATCCCTCTTTAAATTCATTTTTGTATTTTTATATTAGCATATATATATTAAAATTTAGTTAATATATCGTAAATTAAGGAAATTTACATTACATTAAACAAATATCGTAAAAATAGGAGTAAAATAGTATCAACTAACCCGAAGGGATGCTGACTATGAATAATTTAAAGAACAAAAAGCTGTTCGTTTTCGATATGGACGGCACTATATACCTCGGAGAACGGGTGTTTCCCGAGGCGGTGGAGTTTATAAAACGGTTAAGAAAAGAGGGAAAACGAGTCCTCTTTTTCACCAACAACGCCTCGCACAGTCCGGAGTTCTACGCCGAAAAGCTCGCGCGTCTCGGTTTTGAGCCGAGAGATGGCGAGATAATGACATCAGGTGACGTTACGATAGCGTTTTTGAAAAAGGAACGCGCGGGAAAACGCGTTTATTTAGTCGGTACGACCGATCTTATTTCGTCGTTTGAAAAAAGCGGTATCGCTCTTACCGACGGAAAGAGCGCTGACATCGTAGTGACCAGCTTCGACACCTCGCTAACCTATGAAAAGCTGTCAAACGCCTGCCGCTTGATAATGAACGGAGCTGAATACCTCAGCACTCACCCCGATTTTAACTGTCCGACAGAGGACGGCTTCATTCCCGACAGCGGCGCGATCTCCGCTTTCGTTACCGCATCGACAGGCGTAACTCCGAGATATTTCGGAAAGCCCTACGCCGACACGATGGAGATGATATGCTCGGTCACGGGAGTGGACAAAAACGACGCGGCGGTCATCGGAGACCGTTTATATACCGATATTGCGATAGGAAAGCGAAGCGGAGTTACCGCGATACTCGTTCTTACCGGCGAGACTAAAAAAAGCGATCTTGAAGGTCTTTCGGAAGCCGAGCTTCCCGACCTTATATATGAAAACACCACCGAGATCTCAAAAACGGTATTTGGGCAATAATTGCTCATTACAACAACACAACGGATTTATATTGATAAGGAGAACGGTTATGTTCAGAAAAATGTTTACTCTCAGCTTTGATGACGGAACTGTGCAGGACAAACGCTTCATCGAGCTTATAGACAGGTACAATCTGCGCGCCACCTTTAATCTCAACTCAGGATTTTTCGGACAGAAGCACAACATAGTCCATACAGGAATAAACGTATGTCACGATGAAATAGATGCGGAAGAAGTAAAGCAGCTTTACCGCAACCACGAGATCGCCGTACATACCTCGACTCACCCGAATCTCAAAAGATGCGACGATGAAAGAGTCATAAAGGAAGTCAGCGAGGATCACAAAGCCCTCTCCGAGCTTGGCGGTAAGGAGATAATCGGTATGGCGTACCCCTGCGGCGGTGACTGCTACGATGAGAGAGTTATAAGACTTATAACGGAAAACACTCCCATAAGATACGCAAGAACCACAAACTCTCATAAGACCTTCGCCATTCCCGAAAACTTTATGGAGTGGCACCCTACCTGTCATCAGAACGACGCGGAAATATTCGAGCTTGCCGACAAATTTATAAACGCCGAGCCTACCGAGGATATGCTTTTCTACCTCTGGGGACATTCCTTTGAGTTCGATAAATATGAAAGCTGGGATACGTTCGAGCGTTTCTGTGAAAAAATATCCGGAAACCGCGATATAACCTATATGACAAATGGCGAGGTTTACAGATACTGCCAGAAGCAGAAAGCCAACACTTGATTTAATAAGAGCTGAGTCGAGATTTTGACTCAGCCTTTTTACGATCAAACAAAACACCATCACTCTATTATAAAACCCCATCACTCTATGATTAAACATCATTCTTCCACAATAGTACCCATAGAGAAGTTCTTTGCATACTTTCTTTCAAGAAAGTATGGGGAAACTATTGAAAAATATTATATTTTGTAGTATAATACTATTTACATACAGGAAAATATTCAAAAAAACGAACGGAGAACACTATGCTTTCTACTGTATATAGCGCGGGAATAAGCGGAGTTGACGGTTACGCGGTAACCGTTGAATGTAACGTACAGGATAAGCTCGCCAGCTTTGAGGTGGTCGGACTTCCCGACGCCGCCGTAAAAGAGGCAAAGGAGCGTATCCGCACGGCAATAGAGAACAGCGGTATAACCTTTCCCGATGCCGCGATAGTCATAAATATGGCTCCCGCGGACACAAAGAAAAGCGGAACTGCGTTCGACCTCGCTATGCTCGTAGGAATACTGCGTTCCTCAGGTTACATAGACCCCAAAGTCCCGTTTGATAAAAAGTGCTTTCTCGGCGAGCTTTCCCTATCGGGAAGCGTGCGCGGAGTACGCGGGGTACTGTGTATGGTGCTGGCGTTAAAGGAACGCGGAATACGCGAGATATTCGTTCCCGCTATAAACGCAAAGGAAGCATCTGTCGTAAGCGGAGTAAACATATACGGAGTAGAGAACGTAAAACAGCTCGTCTCCCACCTCAACGGAAAAAAGCCGATAGAGCCTACTGAGTTCGACCCGGATATGTTAAAGACTGTAAGGACTCATATAAACGCTGATTTTTCTGACGTAAAGGGTCAGGCGCGAGCCAAACGGGCAATGGAGATAGCCGCGGCAGGCGGTCACAATCTCCTGCTCATAGGACCTCCCGGAACGGGAAAAAGTATGCTCGCTAAGCGTTTGCCGTCAATACTGCCCGATATGTCGTTTGACGAGGCTGTTGAGGTAACAAAGATATACTCGATAGCAGGTATGCTCCCCGAGGGAGTCTCGCTTATAACCTCACGCCCTATACGCTCTCCTCACCACACGATGTCGTCCGCCTCGCTCGCGGGCGGCGGCGCGATACCCGTTCCGGGTGAAATATCTCTCGCTCATAACGGAGTCCTTTTCCTCGACGAGCTTCCCGAGTTTACAAGACAAGTTACCGAGGTCCTCCGTCAACCGATAGAGGACGGCGAGATAACCATAACCAGAGCCAACGGTAAGCTCCGTTTCCCAAGCTCATTTATGCTGCTTTGCGCGATGAACCCGTGCAAATGCGGTTACAGGGGTCATCCTACACATAAATGCACCTGCAAGCCCGATGACGTCAAGCGTTATCTTTCAAGGATAAGCGGGCCGCTTTTGGACAGAATAGATATACAGGTAGAAATGCCCTCTCTTACCAAAGAGGAGATCTCGGGAATGACCGTGGGAGAAAGCTCCGAGACGATACGCGAGCGCGTAAACAACGCAAGGAGATTCGCTGCCCCAAGATTCAAGAACGGCGGAGTTTACTCAAACGCTAAAATGACACCCGCGCAGATAAGGACATTCTGCGTTCTTGAACCCGATGCGGAAAAATTAATAACCGCGGCGTTTGAAAATATCGGTCTTTCCGCGCGCGGATACGACCGCATACTTAAAGTCGCGAGGACCGTCGCCGACCTTGATCAAAGCGAAAAAATAACAGCCATTCATATGGCTGAGGCGATACAGCTACGCACCCTTGACCGTGACTATATGTGAATAATGTCGCATAGAGTCGATTGTGGATAAATCACCCGATTTCGGCTGACGCCCCTGTGGAAAACTCCCCCAAAAAGCCCCAAAATATAGTGATTTCATAGGGTCTTGGGTGTGGAAAAACACACAACCTGTGGAAAACTCTGTGGGTTTGTGTTGAAAACCCGCTTGCAAATAACGACGGTTAAATACCGAATACAACCGAATATTGACACAAATAATTCATTATGACAGAAAAAAACGTTGGTTAGATAAATGTATAATAAGAACGAAACCTGTTGCTTTACAGGTCATAGGGATATACCATCCGCGCTTCGACAAAAAATAGATCATGCTCTTAAAAATGAGATAATTTCCGCGTACGGTTTAGGGATACGGACCTTTATCGCGGGCGGCGCGATCGGATTTGATATGATGGCGGCGCAGGCGGTGTTATCTTTAAAAAACAGCTATCCCGATATAACGCTTACGCTGGCGATCCCTTGCAGGGATCACGACGCGAAATGGAGCAATTCAGCCAAAAGCGAGTTTGCGGAAATAAAGAAAAACGCGGACGAAATAACATACGTCTCTGAAAGCTACCATCAGGGCTGTATGTTCAAAAGAAACCGATATATGATCGACAGAAGCTGTATATGTATAAGCTACTGTACACGAAGCACGGGCGGAACACGATATACGGTGGATTACGCTCTTTCGTCGGGAATCGAGTTAAGGGAGATCTCTTCACGACTCTGAACATCCCCCAAAAATTCGGAGGAATTTCATTTGATAACAGAAATAAACATTAAAAAACGCAAGCCGTTCCGTTTGATGATGTTCAACGGTAAAAAAACGGAGGGTCTGCTATCATATATAAACTCTATGTCATCAAAGGGACTTCACATAGAAAAAGCCGAGGGCTCGACCTGCTTTTTCTCCCGCGATGAAGGAGCGCGTTATCTCTACGCAACCTCTAACCGTTCGGACGGCGGCATATACGAAACCCTAAACAGTGAATGGAGATACGTATTCACGTTCAAGGACGTGCGTTTTTACAGAAAACAGCTTCCGTCGGAGCTTTCAACAGAGAAAAAAAGCTTCATAAGAGAAAAGAACTCGGACAAAGCCGAAAGCGAATGGTTAAAATCCAAACGCGCTGAGGGTGAGCGTCTCGTCGCGTTCACGGCGGGCGAATACGTCTTTGATGACTCGATAGAATACGGCTTTGAGACAGAGCCGGGCGAATACAAGGTGTTTTCCGTCAGTAGAGAGCTTACCGAAAACGAGAACAAAAAGCTCATCGACCTCACAAAGCACGGTTGGAAATTTCTTTTCGCCTCGGACAACGGAAGAAGATATTACTTTTTCAGAGCGGAAAGCGAGACCCCAGGATCAAGGGGAACTGTCACTGAGGTCGCCACGGCGTTTCTCGGAGCTACGTTCTCTCTTATATTTATGTTCGCCTCACTCGGCGGCATCGTGTTCTCGGTAATAAGGAGTATGTTCTTTAACGGAGCATTCGATCCGAAAAGGATAGTTACCGACGGAGTAAGACCCGAATGGCTCTTTATCATAGGTGTTATCGGTACGTTTATATTCGGCATAGCGTATATGATCTTCTCCGCTATATTCTCAAAAAGGCTGGAAGCGCGCCGAAAGAGGGGAGCGCGTCTGCTCCGAATAGCGGAAATGACGGCAGAGCGTAACACCCCCGACCAAGAATCGCCCCACACACAAGAAAACACTACGCTTTACACCGAACCCCAAACCGACGAAAACGCGGCTCCTGATATGGGAGCGTTCTCTGTCAAGGGTGCGGAATACGGAAACGACATAGGCATAACAGGCTTTATCTTTAACGTTCTCGCCATAGTCATATCCTGCGCAGTATTTGCCGCTTGCGTGATATTCTGCTACGTTTACTTCACCGTGGGAACGGCAAATTCAAGATGGATACTCATTCCCGCGTTTCTCGGTATATGCTTTTTCCCGTTCGTGGTATATGGCTCTGCCGAAAAGTGCGCAGCGTTTATTTCCGCGCGCAGAAAAAAATAACACCTCGGAGGTACAAAACGATAATAGAGACTATAAATACTGTAACTAATATCATCATAACCGTAATAACGGTAATGATGACATATAAGATAATTTACGGACTTATAGGCTTTTTCGGAAAGGAAAAAAAGTTCCCTTGCGCGCAAAAGCTCCGTTCCTTTGGCATAATCGTTTGCGCAAGGGACGAGAGCGCGGTCATCGGAAATCTGCTTGAAAGCATCGAAAGGCAAAATTATCCAAAAGAGCTTATAAAGATATTCGCTGTCGCGGACAACTGCTCAGACGATACCGCGGAGATATGCAGAAGCTACGGCGCAAGCGTATATGAACGCTTTGATAAAACCAAAATGCGTAAGGGCTACGCGATGAACTTCCTTTTTGATAACATAAAAAAGGATCACGGCATAGAAGCTCTCGACGCTTACGTCGTGTTTGACGCGGACAACGTTCTTTCCCCGAATTATCTTACCGAAATAAACAAGGCTCTCGACACCGGTTGCGATATTGCCATCGGTTATCGAAATACTAAAAATTTCGACGAGAACGTTATATCCGCCGCGTATGGCATACATTTTTTAAGAAGCAGCGCGTTTATGCACCGCCCCAGAACCAAGCTCGGCTTTTCCTCTCACATAGCGGGAACGGGATATGCCATTCGCTCAGAGATATTAAAGGACGGCTGGAATCACTTTTCACTTACCGAGGATACTGAATTTACGATAACCAGCTTCGCCAAGGGCAAAAAAGCCACGTTCTGCGAAGCCGCCGAGTTCTTTGACGAGCAGCCCCACAACATAAAGGTAATGCTCAGACAGCGGCTACGTTGGGAAAAGGGACGTCTTTTATGCTTTTTCAGATACATAGGCAGGCTTATAACCGGTGCATTCAAAAACAGACTGAACATTATCTCGACATACGATATGTTCGTATATTTCTTTCCGAAAGGACTGTTCGTGGCGGTTCTTTCAATGATATATCCTCTTGCACAGATATTCGCGGGAATATTTGACGTTTCCTCTCTTTTCTCGTTACCGTTGACCATGCTTAGATCTTTATGCTCAATGTACGTCGGACTTCTGCTACTCGGAGCGATAACCGTCATACGCGAAAGACGGCATATACGATGCTCGACGGGCAAGCTTATACTTTATATATTCGCGTTCCCGTGGTTTGATATGACGGGGCTACCGATAGCGATAGTCTCTCTTTTTATCAAGGTCAAATGGAAACGTATAAAACACGACCGCGCGATAAAAATAGAAGCACTTGTAGATAGCGGCGAAGAAAAAGAAGAATTAAACGCTTAATAAATTTAAACGGACAGAACATTCGGTTCTGTCCGTTTTTTCATAAAACAGGTAAAAGAATAATATATTTTAAAAAAGCGTACTTGATTGTTCACAGAAAATTAAGAACCTTTGTTCGTTTTATTGGTATAATGTAAATATAAGTTGAAAAAGGAGGGAAAAACTTGGAATATGTCGAAAACATCTGAAAAGGACAACAATATACTTGCATATATTTCGGACTGCTTTGAGAAAAACGGTTACGCGCCGAGCGTGCGCGATATACAGTCCGCTTTTGATATAAAGAGCACCTCTACCGTCCACGCGTCGCTTGCCCGTCTCGAAAAAAGGGGGCTTATACACAAGGATCACGGAAAGAGCAGAGCTTTGAGAGTAGATCAACGCGAAGGCTTCGGGGAGAACAGAAGGATCCCGATAGTAGGACGAGTCGCGGCGGGACTCCCGATATTTGCTGACGAAAACACCGAGGGCTTTATCGAATTTCCGATACCCGATAAGGATTACAGATACAACAAGTATTTCGCTTTAAGGGTAAAGGGCGAAAGTATGATAAACGCCGGAATACTGAACGGCGATATACTGATAGTAAAAAAGACGGACTACGCCGAAAACGGCACGATCGTAGTCGCTGGAATAGGCGACGAGGCGACGGTAAAGCGTTTCTATAAGGAAAACGGGCACTACCGTCTCCAACCCGAAAACAGTAAATTAGAGCCTATAATCACGGACGAGGTATATATCCTCGGAACTGTGACGGCAAGTATAAGATATTATGAATAAAAAATATGCTGTTGCAACGCAACAGCATATTTTTTGTTATTGTTTTTTTATAAGATCAGCTATCCAATCGTTAAGTGTGTTTTTAGCTCCGTCCATCTCCTTATCAAGATAACCCGCAAGCGCTTTGTCCGCCCATATCGCTGTATAGAATTTACCCGCTATACTATTCGCAACGCTGCTGTACTCGCATATAAAGCTCTTATGCGCGGTATTGTAGATAAGATCTATCATTCTCGCGGCGTTATCGTCACGGGCGTATCTGCCTTTAAGAGCCGCCTCGTAGAACGTCTCCGTAACGTAACGGTATGATTCGGCACAGATAGCCTCCAACATCATAGATACCCTGTCAAGATTATCCTCCGACGTTACACGTACAACGAGCGGAACACACATACTCGTAGAGGAGTCCTGAATATATGAGTAATAATCGTCACCCGCGGTAAGAGTAGGGTAGGGGATTATTCCGTAATCGTCCTCCATAGCCATCATATACGCAGTGGTCGCCGCGGTAAGTCGCTGAGGCAGGAATACGTAGTTTCCTTCGGAAAACTCCTTTATTATTCCGGAGTCATACGGACTTGCCTGACCCGATTTCGGAGTACGGTTCCAAGCACCGCCGGTATTATGTATGAGCTTTCTCAGCTCAGTGACAACGTCCTCCATATCCTGATTTCCTCGCCAATCGAAATTGACGAGTCCGTTTTCGCGTCTTGTGTAAAGCTGATCCGCTATACGGGTAGAGTAAACGAACTGATTTACCGTTTCGCCCGAAACGTACGGAAACGCGAATATATCGCCCTGATCCTTTTTACCTCTTTCGTTGGGATTTGCTCCCGTATCTATCCAAAGGTCGTTTGATAACGTTCTCAGCTTTTCTATCGTCCATTTCTTTTCATCGACCAGATCATACATATCCTCGGGCGTCATACGAAGATACTGCTCTACGAGCTTGAAATTAAAGTAGAACGCGCTCATTTTCGTGATATTTATGAGGTTCATATCTCCCACGAGAAAATGTATATCATCTCCGTTAAAGGAAAGCTCCCGCATCACATCCTCCCACCACCACGGCTTTGAAAAATCAAGATACGGTGTGGAAGAAAGCTCACACAGCATACTGTTTTCTCCGAGAGCTATCTGCGTGTTGTTTGTGGAAAGTATAACGTCATAATACTCCATTCGTCTGAGTATCTGACCTATCTCCATCTTGGTTTCGGAAAGTTCTCCGGAGGTTGACGGTATCCATTTTATATCACATTTAAGTCTCGCTTTTACTCTCTCGTTACGCAGATATACAGACTCGTATATCGCGTTTACGCCCTCCGACTCAACGTCGTCTCCGTCGCACTCATAGAGCTTGACACTGTCTCCCTGTCTGTAAAAAACGGTAAACTTATAGCCTTTCAGGTTTATATCGTCCGGCAGATCGTCCGGCTCGGACTTTCGTCCTCCCTCAGTGGAAAGCTCCCATTCATTATCGCCGTCATCGTCGTCCTCTTTCTTTGCGCACGCTGTCACTGTGAAAATAACGAGCAGGGCTAACGCGAGTATAAACGCTATCCTTCTTTTCATAAGCAATAACTCCTTTTATGTTTTTCTACTTTTTTATGTTTGCGCCAAGACGGTATTCTCTTGGTGTAGAGCCCTTCAACCTGCGAAACCATTTGACAAAATAGCTTTGATCCGAAAAACCGCACGATACCGCTATATCAAGCATAGTTTTATCCGTTCCGCGCAGCATCTCGCAAGCACACTCTATTCTGTATTCGTTCAGATATGACATAGGGGTCTTTCCCGTAAGCGAAAAAAACGAACGGCAAAGATATTTCGGAGTAAGCCCCGCGGATATCGCGAGCGCGTTTAACGTCACCTTATCGGAATAATGCTCCTCCATATAAGTCAGAACGTTTTTGAGGCGTTGTATGTGTCTGTTCGTTTCGCTGTAAACGTCCGTACAGCAGCCCGCGTTTACAACCTCTCCGAAAAACTCCAAAAGCGTTCCGAGGCATATAAGCTCTCTTGCGGTAACGTTTTCAGAAAGGAGCGAGTCGGCAAGCCTTGACGCCGCATCCGATATTTTCGGAAATTCAGACGCCGACATAAAAGTCCTCACCGCGCGTCCATGGCATAATATGCTTTTTATCTCAGGTACTGACGATACCTTTGAAAGCACCTCTCCGCCAAATACCACGCAGTCGTAAATACATTTTCCGTCACTTGGAGTGCCACCGTGCAGACAGCCGTCCGAGATAAACAGAACGTCTCCCTCGGAAAGCGTATATGTAACGTCGTTGACCGAAAGCTCCATTTTCCCCTTACGCATAAGAACTATCTCATATTCCGCGTGCCAGTGAAACGGCATACAATAATCGGGGTCGCCCTTTGTCACACGATATACCGTACAGGGAAACTCGGGAGTTCCCCTCTGTTTTTTTTCAAAGTTTTTAAGTGTTCTCATAGCCCTTCACCGTTTGGATCTTAACTGTTTTTTGTGCATATATCACAAACGTATATGATTTTTTTCATATTTCATACAAAGTTTTAAAAGGTGAATATCGTTATAAAAAAATCGCTTATAATTCAAGAAAATATTTAAAGCATTAGTTATAATTAAGTTAAAGAGCAGGGGTATCTGCCTCCTGCTCCAATTATAACACAACATTTCATATTTTTCAAGTAAATTTATATTTTCCGATGTAAATTTACGATCAACACTTTTGTACAAATCCAACAAAAAGAAAGGCAGGAAAAACAAATGGCAGAAAACAGATACGTAGGCGAATATCCCGTTATCGGAATACGCCCGACAATCGACGGACGCAGAGGTGTCCTCAAAGTAAGAGAATCACTTGAAGATCAGACTATGAATATGGCAAAGGCAGCCGCAAAGCTTTTCACGGAAAATCTTTGCTATTCAAACGGAGAGCCGGTCAAGGTAATAATAGCCGATACGACTATCGGACGCGTCGGTGAAAGCGCCGCCTGCGAGGAGAAGTTCCGCCGCGAGGGCGTTGCGATAACCCTCACCGTAACCCCCTGCTGGTGCTACGGCGCGGAAACTATGGATATGGACAGAAACACCATAAAGGCTGTATGGGGCTTCAACGGAACCGAGCGTCCCGGTGCTGTCTATCTCGCTTCGGTTCTTGCTACCCACGCTCAGAAGGGTCTTCCCGCGTTCGGTATCTACGGTCACGACGTTCAGGACTGCGATGACACCGAGATACCCGCGGACGTAAAGGAAAAGCTTCTCCGCTTCGGACGCGCAGCTGTCGCCGCCGCAACGATGAGAGGTAAGTCTTATCTCCAGATCGGATCGGTATGTATGGGTATCGGCGGTTCTATAATAGACACTAAGTTCATCGAGGAATACCTCGGAATGAGAGTCGAGTCGGTCGATGAGGTCGAGGTCATTCGCCGTATGACCGAGGGGGTCTATGACAAGGCGGAATACGAAAAGGCTCTTGCGTGGACAAAAGCAAAATGCAAGGAAGGCTTTGATAAGAACCCCGAGGAGCTTCAGCGTTCCAGAGAGCAGAAGGACAGCGACTGGGAGTTCGTTGTCAAGATGATGGTCATTATAAAAGACCTTATGAACGGAAATAAGAATCTTCCCAAGGGCTGCGAGGAGGAGATGGTCGGTCATAACGCCATCGCCGCAGGCTTCCAGGGTCAGCGTCAGTGGACCGACTTCTACCCCAACTGCGACTTCCCCGAGGCTATGCTCAACACCTCGTTCGACTGGAACGGCGCAAGAGAGCCTTACATTCTCGCTACCGAAAACGACGTACTTAACGGTCTCGGTATGCTCTTTATGAAGCTTCTTACCAACAGAGCGCAGATATTCGCTGACGTTCGTACTTATTGGTCCGAGGACGCGGTAAAGCGTTGCACGGGCTATCAGATAGAGGGCAAGGCAAAGGACGCGGGCGGATTTATCCACCTTATCAACTCCGGCGCGGCTTGTCTTGACGCTTGCGGTGCTGTCACGGACGAAAACGGAAACGCGGTTATGAAAAAGTGGTTCGAGATGACCGATGCCGACTGCGAAAAGATCCTTGATTCCACCACCTGGAACTATGCGGACCTCGGTTATTTCAGAGGCGGCGGTTATTCCTCACGTTTCCTTACGGAAGCCGAGATGCCCTGCACTATGATAAGACTTAACCTTGTTGACGGTCTTGGCCCGATGCTGCAAATAGCCGAGGGTTGGACGGTAAAGCTTCCCTATGAGGTAAGCGATAAGCTCTGGAAGCGCACAGACTACACCTGGCCCTGCACTTGGTTTGCTCCGAGACTTACGGGCAAGGGTGCGTTTGCTTCCGCATACGACGTAATGAACAACTGGGGCGCTAACCACGGCGCTATAAGCTACGGACACATAGGTGCTGACCTTATAACGCTCTGCTCCATTCTCCGTATCCCCGTAGCAATGCACAACGTTGACGAAAAGGACATCTTCCGTCCCGCGTCCTTTAACGCGTTCGGAATGGATAAGGAGGGTCAGGACTACCGTGCCTGCGCCGCCTACGGCCCTATGTACAAGAAATAATCAATTACAATAGGAGGCAGGAGGAATGTCATCTTACGTAACAAGAAGGACTTCCGGAAACACAGAATGGTTCGTAGCCGACCGTTTCGGAATGTTCATTCACTGGGGACTTTATTCAATGCCCGCACGTCACGAGTGGATCAAATCGAGAGAAAAGATAACGGAAGAAAAGTACGATAAGTATTTTAAGTACTTCGATCCCGATATGTTCGACGCTAAGGAATGGGCGAGAAAGGCGAAAGCCGCAGGAATGAAATACGCCGTCTTTACCACGAAGCACCACGAGGGCTTCTGTATGTTCGACACCAAGTACACCGATTACAAATGCACGAACACCCCTGCGGGCCGCGACCTTGTAAAAGAATACGTAGATGCATTCCGTGCCGAGGGACTGAAAGTCGGTTTCTACTATTCGCTCATCGACTGGCATCATCCCGATTTCCCGATAGACCAGATACATCCGCGCAGAGGCGATCCCGACGCTTACGAGCAGAGCAAGGACAGAGATATGCGCAAATACGCAAAGTATATGCGCGATCAGGTCACAGAGCTGCTCACAAACTACGGCAAGATAGATATTCTGTGGTTCGACTTTTCCTACAAAAAAGACCCTGCGTTCCCCGATTGGATGAAGGGAAAGGGCAAGGACGACTGGGAAGCTGAAGAGCTTATAAAGACTGCCCGTTCGCTTCAACCCGAAATCATAATAGACAACCGTACCGAGATAGATCAGGACATCCGCACTCCCGAGCAGTATCAACCGCAGGAGTGGGTAAAGCATCCCGAAACGGGAGAGCTTACCGTTTGGGAAGCCTGTCAGACGTTCTCCGGTTCTTGGGGCTACCACCGCGATGAAAGCACCTGGAAATCTCCCGAAATGCTTATTCAGATGCTGGTAAACACGGTCTGTATCGGCGGAAACCTGCTGATGAACGTAGGTCCGACCTCTCGCGGTTATTTCGACGATCGCGCAAATAAAGCTCTTGACGTTTACGCCGAGTGGATGAAGTACAACAGCCGTTCTATCTACAACTGCACTATGGCTGAGCCTGAGTTCGTTGCTCCCCGCGGCTGCCGTCTTACGCAGAGCGTTGACGGAAAGCGTTTGTACGTCCATCTGTGCGAATATCCTTACGCGTTCCTTGAACTGAAAGGCTTTGCGGGCAAGGTAGATTACGCTCAGTTCCTGCACGACGGAAGCGAGCTTCTGATGAGAGAGGGCGGCCCAGGACATTTCAGCGAGGCACAGAGCACGGGAGATGACCTTTTGGTAATAACTCTGCCAGAGGTCAAGCCGAACGTTATCGTTCCCGTTATCGAGCTATTTCTTAAATAAGGAAGGAACACGGATATGTTACCCAAGAGCATAGCAGTGAGCTCCGAGAGCCTTGCGGCGGGAGAGCGTATAACGCTTGAAGAAAACACCGTAATCAATAACAAGCATCTTACGTTCGCCTGTGATATAAACGGCTCAGACGTTATAGTTCTCGGTCACGGAGAAGCGGAATATTCCGCTTCTTACTTAGAGATAAGTGCCACTCGCGTTTGTGTTTACGAGCATACGACCGATGATTTCAAGCGTGCGGAATTCGAGCACGGACTTGATTTAAAGGATTTCATAAACGTAAACCTCGATACAGGCTTCGGAGATGCTCGCATAACTATCGGAACTTCAACGGGAATGTACGAAAGCGCGGCTTTTCCTTGGTCTGGAAGAAACGGAAAAATATTTGCTTACAGTAAAACGTCCGAACTGAAAAACGTAAAGATGCGTTGGTTCTGCGACGATTACGGCAAAGCGATATGGCTTTTCGGAGACTCGTATTTCAACCCCGTTTCGCCTGCCCGTTGGACATCATATCTCATAAAAAACGGTTATACCAATCACCTCATGAGCGGTTTTCCCGGAATGGGTGCTCAAACTGCGATACGCGATTTCAAGCTTGCGCTTTCTCACGCAGTTCCGAAATACGCCGTATGGTGTATGGGCATGAACAACGCCGATACTACTGATGCGATAAATTCAACATATCTTGAAGCGACTGCGGAATTTTTGCGTATCTGCGGCGAAAAGGATATAATCCCCGTGCTTTCCACTATACCTAACGTTCCCGAAAGGATAAACGGATTTAAAAACGATTGGGTAAAGGCAGTGGGTTGCCGTTACGTTGACTTTTCTCACGCAGTTGGCGGAGATGCTTTAAGAAGCCCGTGGTATGACGGAATGTTAGCTTCTGACAACGTTCACCCCACAGAGCTTGGCGCAAAGGCACTTTATACGCAGTTCCTTATTGATTTTCCTGAAATAATGCAAGATAAATGATAAAACCCAAAGCCGGCGCTTTCGCGACGGCTTTGGGTTTATTCGGTTTGTTCTTCCTGTTCGGTGGGAATGGTGGATTTTTTGCGTCTGATAATATACATAACTATAACGGTCACTATATATCCGAGACACAATGTTTCAAACGCTATCGCTATAACTGTCTTTACAATAACGTCAGGTGAGGTAAGCATGGTTGATATAAAAATATTGTCGGTTACCGTGGTCGGCTCTCCGAGAACAAAGCTATCCGTTTCTTTGTCATAAACGTACCCGTTATATTTGTTGTAGGTAACTTTTATCCAACCTCTTGCTCCGTATTCTCCAAGCGGAGTTTTAAATATACGTATGCTCTCAAAATCGCCCAATTCAAATTCGTCTATAACATCATCGGAGTGGGCAAGTTCTATATATTTCTTTGAATGATTGTCAAAATATCTGCAAACGGCGTTTTTCAAGATGTTTTCGGGAATTTTCACTTCCGTATCTGGGAAAATTGGGAATCCTAACATTCGTATTTCGCGCAAATCGCCCGTGTTTGTCAAAGTGACCTTTATTATATCGTTCGTAGGCTTTCCGTCAGCATATTTTACAAGGAGATGACAATTTCCTAAATCAAGAAAATCATAATATACATAATCTCGATTATTATGTGCGAGGTCATACGGAGTATAACTAATATATTTATAATCCTCATATAAATCCCCGCTATAATCCATTAAAACGCTTCCGCAATATCTCTCAACGTACTCATATACAAGCTCCCGAGAAGGTTTTCCGGTGTCGGTATCAGATTTTTTTTGCTGAAAGGTAAGAGAATATATTTGGTCTCCGTAAGCCTCGAAGCTTACAAATTCTCCATATTCCGACTTGAACGAATAGTATTCTGTATGGTATCTATAATCCTCATAAAATGCCGAATGTGTTGACTTACAGGTGTACGTTATGCCATCAAGCTCTAACGTTTTTTCAAAAACATCATAGTCCGTAGAGGAATAAAAAACATCGTATTTAGGATATAGCTTATGTTCCGCAGCCAATGTTTGATTTGCTTTTTTTTCAAAATACGAGCTTGTTGTTTCAAAACAAATATCATATTGATATCCAAATAACAGAAAAAGATTGCAAAAAACTATAACAAGCGCGGCTATTGGAATTAAGATTTTATGAATCAGTTTCATCTTATGTACCATAGTTATCCTCTCTATAAGCTGACAACATATCCTCAAGGGTTCTATCCTCCATACCAGCTTCGCGTACACCGACTACAACGTTAGCCCAAGGAATTGTTGAATATCCTCCCTCATCATATATAGCAATCAATGCTTGCTCCAATGTTAAGTATTTATTATTAACTTTGGAGTTTAATTGGGTAAATAAATCTATACAAAATTCACTTCCATCTATTTCACCCACCTCATCTTCAAATGCTATTACACATTTTACACCGCATTTTATTAGCATCTCCATCATATTACGCGGAGAAGAAGTTGGCGAAACAACTACAACAGTATCATTATAACCAACCCCTGACGCATTAAGACACGTTGATAATACCACCAATTCTACATGACTTAAATCCACATATTGATAATAGTTTTCCTGACCATATTCTTCCGATTGAGTCTGAACATATGTTTTAAAATCCGAACCGGTTATTTGTATGCCCTCATAAGTAATATTTATTGCGTTTTGTTCACCGTGCGAAGAAACTATACTTATCTCAGCATTTTCAAGCATAGATATAAATTCATCTACATCGTATGACATATCAGTATTTATATACATATCGTCATTCGGATCATAACCCAATCCTACAAAATTTGATGTTACACTAGTAACATGATTATTAAAATTCTCCTCTCGTATTCCAACCATATTAAGGGCTAAATTAGCAGGTACATCATATCTTTCAAATACCCATGCGCTACCATTGGCACCAGCTGCGGTATAACCTACACCAATATTTCCGTTATTCTGTCCTGTGTTTTGCGGAGTTCCGTTCTTAGCTCCGTAAGCGCGAAGTCCAAAAGAAGGCATGTTGGTATAAGTTATGGTATATCCCGCTGAAACAGATGTACTATCCACTGCAGATATTATCCAGTTATATATGTCTTGACCTATTTCGGCATTTGAATAATTACTTGGTAGCATATATGGAAATTGTGATGGGTCAAAATTTATATATCCATTGTCGCTATTTGAAATAACAGAGCTATAAGTTCTTATTTGATAAGCTCCTCTTACGTGGCTATATTCAAATTTAAATACTTGACTGCTCGGATCAGGTATAAGGTTTGATTGATACACATTAGTAATTCCCGTAGCATTATCAGTTCCTATGGTAAGATACTTTCCAGTGTATTTATTTTTTATTCTGTAAAAATTATCGCTTGAAATATTAGGTCCGGAAGGTACCGAATATCTCACCGAAAGAGATGGACGATAATATTCATCATAAAAATCTCCGGAATACAACTGCCAGCCACATCTATAGTCGAGGGAAATTTGGAATCCCTTATATGTGGAAAAATATTGATTATAGCCCCCGGAAGTATTCCAAAAATCACTTGGAATATCAAGATTCGAATAATATATACCATTCCAATCGTACACAATATCCTCATATACGTCATAATAAGCATACATGCTAACAGAGGGGAAATTCCCAGCTCCAAACATTTCGTAGGCGTTATCCGGATTTACACGCTCATTATATTCTTCATCATCGCTTACGAACAGTTCATCCGTCCAAGACTGAGTGACTTTACCTAAACCGTAAAACAAGTCATCAGCACCATCCGTTGGTATTTGTAAGTCGCTTCCGTATATTACAAGATTAGCACTCTGTACCGTCATACCAGCCGGAAGTAGCGGAACATTTAATATTTTAAGATACACTAAATAATCAAAACCAACTATCAGCGCGGGCGCGGTAGCCTCATATTGTGCATCAAGCGGATAATAATAATAACCTCTCGTGTCCATAATATTGCTTGTTTCTTGTGAGGTTTCCATATACGGATCAACCACGATAGGATAAACTCTCTCATCGGAGTTTAACCACTCCGCGCTTGGTGTATAGGTTATCTCCACCGTTTTCTTTGAGGTATGCTCAACGCTGACGGCTATATCCGAGGAGCTTTCGCCGGCTTCATCCCACATCAAGGGTGCGCCAACCTCAAAAAGTACGTTTCCATCCGTGTCACGGAAGATAACGCTTCCGTCGGAAAGAAGCTCCGTTGCGGTATCTTTTATGTTATACGTTACGCGATACGAAACGAAATCCGTTTTTTCTTTTAAAACAACGTTCTCTTTTACTTTTTCGTGAGAAACGCTATACTGCAAATCCACCTTGCCGTCGTAAACGTTTTCATATTTCATAGACGAAACAGCTTTTCCGAGCTTGGTCGCCTCTTTGGTGGTCTTTGGCTCACTCGCGTCGTAGCTTGCTGCGCCCTTTACAGAACTTAATTTACCGTAGTTTTCTCCGTCACCCGATATACTAAGCCCCCACGAGACCTTGAATTCGTCTGTCTGTATGGTAACTAACTTATCTTTATTTGCTTTGTTTGAGAATTTTACTTTAAATTTATCGTTTTTAGTTGTTTTGTCGCCGGTAAAAATATTCGTGGTCATAGTGTTATCGACTTCTTTCCAAGTACCGTCGTCGTCCATATAATTTACCGGTGACGCGTACGCAACGGCAAAATAACTGCCGTCACCCGTTAAGAAATGCTTTGAAAAGCGCTCACGCTTTGTTTCATCCTCTTTTACTATGTCCTCGCCTGTCAGTACCTCGCTGTCGGTAGTGATACTTGCGGCGAATATCGGCATAACCGATACTGACAGAATGCACAAAGTGAGCAGAAGTGTAAGAATTTTTGTTAAAGTTCTTTTTTTCATTTTACTTTCTCCTTTCGTAGTCAGAAAAGTGATGAAAAACCTTTGTTTACTTGTGTATTTGCCTATGTTTTTACCTTTGCCGTAAATATTCTTCGTCCTCCTTACACCTATATTATACTATAAAAGGGTTTATATGTCAATAAGTTATCGTGTTAAGTCGAATGATTTGTGCACAATAAACAAAACTCCGCACCCGTCTTTGTACATACAGATGCGGAGATTTTATTTTATTTTATTACTTAGAAAGTATGCGTCTGCTCTTTTCTCTGAAATCCTTTTCCATAAGCTTTATGAACAGTCCGCCCTGAACGGTTCTATGCTGGAAGCCTACCATAAGAGAGGTCGCCGTGTCGTACCAGTCGGTAAGCGGAACTCTCGTGGGAGAGTTGTGATACGCTTTCCAAAGCGGATCTATGTACGCGCGGAATTCGTCGTCCGTTTCGCACATCGTCGCAGTCCAGACGAGCCAGTCGGATTTGGTGTAGAGCGCGCGGTTGTCAAGCGGCATACCGTACGTTCCGAAGTGACTGAAATTGGAGAGAACCTCGCTTCTTATAAGCTCGGGCGCGAATATCTGAGTGCCGAAAAGCTTATCCCATACGGCGTTGTACTTCATCGAGAACGTTCCCTCGCGGTCAAACGCAAGCTTGTAGCTTCCGTCGCCGTTGTCGGCGGTGATGCTCCAAACGTCAGCCATATCCTCGGCAAGCTTCATATACGTAGCCGCCTTTCTCTTGCTTCCGAGCATCTTGAAGATGATGGAAAGCGAAGCAAGTCCCATAATGGCTTTAAGAGAAAGGTTGCAGTTGTGAGCGAGGTGTCCCGCAAAGTCGTCCGTACAGAGCTGATTTTCGGGATCCTGACCGAACTCTATAAGGTACTTAGCCCACTGTTCAAGCATCTCGATATGGTCACGGACAAACGAGGTGTTGCCCTGAGCAATAGCGGTAGCCGCCGCCATAACGAGCATGTTTCCGCACTCCTCAACGGGCATCTGCATATGAAGTCTCTGCTTGCCCGTCTCCTTATCCTTGCCATAGACCTGACCCTCGATTATCGGGTACTGTCCTACGTCGTGCGGAGCAAAGTCGAACTCCCATTCGGGCATCGCCGCATACTTGAATATCGGACGCATCATACCCTTTACAAGCTCGGGGTTATAGTGAAGGAATATCGGTATAGACGGATAGCTTACGTCAACCGTGACCGCACAGCCGTTACTGAAACATTCCTTTGATACCCAGATTATCTCGCCCTCAGTGTCAACGGCGAGCTTATGGGCGGCAAATACCTGACGGTACGCAAGAGAAAGTATATCAGCATACTTCTCTCCGCCCGCCTTTACGGCATCAAGGTAGAGCTTATCGGAAAACTCCTTACACTTCTTTACAAGTCTGTCGTAAGACGCAAGAGCCTTTTCCATAGCCATCTCTATGGTCATTCCGTCCTTGTTCCAATAGGAAGTAAGGTCAGCGCCGAAGTAGCGCAGACTCTTTATATCGTCATAAGCGAAAAGCACGAGTGCCTCTCCGTCAGCTGTCGCGGTAAGTGAGGTAAGATTTGCCTTTTCAGGCTCGGTCTTAGGCTTTGCCGCGCGATAGTAATCGACATTCTCCGTCTTAACGGAAGCTCCCTCTCCCTTTACGGCAAGGTAGAAGTAACCCCAATCTATACGAACGTCGTCGCCCGAGCGGTTAAGTACGTTCTGCTCGGAGTTGCCCATTCTTTTGCAGGGAATTACAAGCTCAACGTCCTCACAAACAACAGGCGACTGTCCTGCCTTATTCAAGCATATCTCCTCGGAAACGGAAACACTGAAAGAAACGTTATGCTTTTTGCCGTCTCTCGGAGCGTAAGTAAGCTTTAAGTAGTTTACGGGTCTGCTGATAAGCTCAAAGTCGTCGGGAAGCATCGGTGCAAGGAAGGATGCCTTGACCGTCACATCATCTGTCTCAAAGGTATATGTAGTTGAAAGAGCATCTATATCAAGATCTGTCTGCTTTATCACGGGATGATCGGAAACGCCCATAAAACGATAGGTCGTGCCGTCGATAGTTACCAGACCGAGCATAGAGTTCGGACGGTGACCTTCGGTAGGATAGTCCGTTCTTGCAATCGGGCTGCTTCTATCAGTCCAATGGCAGGTAGGCTTATCGGTAAGTCTGTTCGCGGATGACCAAACCGAAAAATAGGGATCAACTGTTATAAGAGGTACTGATGGTGCTCTGAGTTTCATAACATTTCTTCCTTTCGAATTATTTAATTTTAAATTCTGAATTGCTTTACCGGCTTTATCGCGCTTCCGTCAGGATATTCGGTTACCCGTCCAAGCGCAAAGAAACCGTTTTTATCATACAAACGGACAAGCGTTCCATCTGATATGTTCGTTTTTATCTTCTTTTGGTATATCTCGCATCCGCACGAGGCGAGCTTCGCGAAAAAGTCGGATAGCTCAACGCTTTCACAGTCATCGAAAAGTGCTTCAACAGGACGGAGAAGTCCGTATCTTTCGCTTTCGGTCATTTCCGCAAGTGCCTGCTCCGTTACCGCGTCCTCGATACCGAAGCCGCCTGCCGCAGTCCTTGTAAGCTCCTTCATTACCGCGCCCGTTCCGAGCGCTTTTCCTATATCGGCGCAGAGCGTGCGTATATAAGTTCCCTTAGACACTCGGGCAAGTAATCTGTAAACGGAAGGATCGTCCGTTTCATAGACCTCTAACCTATCTACTCTTACGGGTCTTGCCTGCCGTTCTACCTCGCCGCCGCTTCTCGCTATATCGAGCAGCTTTTTGCCGTCAACTTTAAGCGCGCTATACATAGGCGGAACTTGCATTATATCTCCAACGAAGCTCTCGCAAACGCGTTTTACTTCATCGGGAGACGGCATTTCGCCTTGGTATTCACCTGTCACCGTTCCCGTTATATCCTCGGTGTCGGTGGTAATTCCGAGCTTTATCTCCGCTACGTATTCCTTGCTATCGGAGCTTAAAAACTCGGAAGCCTTTACCGCTCTGCCGACCATAACGACCAGCACGCCCGACGCAATCGGGTCAAGAGTTCCCGTATGTCCTACCTGCTTTGTGCCGTAAAGCCTGCGCACTCGGTAGATAATATCGTGAGAGGTACAGCCCTTTGGCTTATTAAAGCACAGAACTCCGCCGTTTATCTCAGCCATAAGAGCGCATCTCCTTTTCGTTAATTTTGTAATGCGTTAAGCACCTTTTCGGTAATTATCTTTTCCGCTTCAAGTGGATCTTCCGCGTTCATAGACGCGCCGGCGGCTCTTTCGTGACCGCCGCCGCCGAAGATCGCGCAAAGCTCGTTTGCGTTTACGTTTTCCGCGGAACGCATCGAGATCTTATATTTCCCGCTCTCCTTCGTCTCCTGACGGACGAAAACGGAAAGCTCCGTTCCCTCTATCTCGCGCATAGACGATACTATCTCTCCGAGATCCTCGTCAATAAGACCGTTTGCGTCCTTTACCTCGTTTGTAAGCATAAGAAATCTTACGCGTCCGTCAAGGTAGGTCTTCATTCCGTCAAGCATAAGCTTTTCCGCGACTATCTCCTTTTGAGTTTTAGTTCCGAAAAGCCGTAGATTTACGAGCGGCTGGTCCGCGCCCGCTTCCATAAGCTCAGCCGCTATGCGGAGAGTTTTCGGGGTAACGTTCGTGTACTTAAAGCAGCCCGTATCGGACGCTATCGCAGCATAAAGTGCGGTAGCCGCTTCCTTTGTAAGGTGGGCAAGCTCCATTTCTTCAAGATGCCTTACGACCTCAAATACAAGCTCTCCCGTAGCCGCCGCTGTACCGTCTATATGGTTACAGGTCGCGTACTCGCTTCCGCTGGGGTGATGGTCTATCTTTATATCTATCTCTCTGCCCTCGGGAAGCTCTTTTATGAGCCACGTTTCCGCCGCGTCGATAGCGCAGACTATATCGGGCTTAAAATCCTTATAATTTTCAAGTCTGAGATCCTTTTCCTCGGAAAGGAAAGAAAGACGCTTCGGCAGAGGATCAACGCAGGCAATCTTTACCTTGCGTATTCCGTCACTTGTGAGCGCGTGGGCAAGACCGAAAGCCGAGCCCATAGTATCCGCATCGGGTCTGGAATGGGTAAGAAGAAGTATCTTTCCCGCTTCTCCGAGCATTTTTGCGGCTTCTTTTAACGTTATCATCATATCAGTACCAACTTTAAACTTACAGTTTAAGCCTCACCTGTGTAAAGGAAGGGGCGTAACAATCCCTCAGTCAAGCGATGCTTGACAGCTCCCTTTGCACAAGGGAGCCTTTTTAAATCCCAAAAATGCGTCTTGCGTTTTCGTCGGTCATAATACAGACCTGCTCCGCGGTAAGTCCCTTTATCTCGGCAAGCCTTTCGACCGTGTATCTCATAAGGAGCGAGCAGTTACGCTCTCCTCTGTGTGGGTGCGGGGCAAGATACGGCGCGTCGGTTTCGATAAGCATACGCTCAGTCGGAACTTCCTTTGCCACCTCGGGAAGCTTTGCGGCATTCTTGAACGTCAGCACTCCCGAAAAGGAGATATACCAGCCCATCTTGACAAGCTCTCTTGCCATTTCGGGGCTTCCGCTAAAACTATGGAGTATGCCTGTAACGTCTCTGTGGGCGCGGAGCATATCCATAACGTCTCCGTGCGCTTCTCTGTCGTGTATGATAACAGGCTTTTTAAGCTCCTTTGCGAGCGAAAGCTGTATGTCAAACCACTTTTTCTGAATATCCCTCGGAACGTCGTCCCAATGATAGTCAAGTCCTATCTCGCCGAGCGCGACGTTTTTTTCGTTAGCGAGGTACAAGCGGAGAATATCAAGAGTTTTCGGCTCGTTTTCAGCCGCGAGCGCATCGTTTGGGTGAAGTCCCGCGCTTGCATATACGAAATCGTATCTTTCCGCTAAGTCAACGGCTTTCGGGAGAGTGTCAAAGGAGCAACCGACGTCAACTATTCCGCTTACTCCCTTTTCGTGCATCTCCTCTATTACCGCGTCTCTGTCCTCATCAAATCTTACGTCGTCGTAATGCGCGTGCGAGTCAAAAAGCGGGTAGAATTTTTCTTCCATCAGCCGAGTCTGTCGCCTACCTTAGCGTCATCGTGAGCAAAGACTACCTTAACGTCATCGTGACCCGACGCTATTATCATACCGTTGCTCTCCTCACCGCACATCATTCTGGGCTGTAAGTTAGCTACCATAACTATCTTCTTGCCTATAAGCTCCTCGGGCTTATAATACTTAGCTATACCCGAAAGCACCTGTCTGGTCTCAAATCCGAGGTCGAGCTTGAATTTGAGGAGCTTCTTGGACTTGGGCATAGGCTCACATTCAAGAACCTTTGCTATTCTGAGGTCGGGTTTAAGGAAATCCTCAAACTCTATCGTAGGAGCGAGAGGCTCGTATTCGTTTACTTCTTCTTCTGCGTTTTCAGTCTTTACTTCTTCCATTTTCTTTTCCTCTTTTACTTCGGTCTCCTCTGTTTTGTTAAGACCGTATTTTTCATAAAATTCCTTTTCGTCTATTCTCTGGAAAAGCACCTCTGGCTCACCCGTTTCCGTACCTGCCGTAAGACCGCCGAACTCTGTACTGTCACAGTCCGTTCCTATCTGGCTGAGTATCTTCTCGGCAGTTGAAGGAATGAACGGAGAAAGGAGCGACGCACCTATTCTTATAGTTTCAAGCAGGTTGTAGAGAACAGTTCCGAGACGCGCTTCCATTCCCTCGGTCTTTGCGAGCGTCCAAGGAGTAGTCTCGTCTATATACTTGTTCGCGCGGCGGAGCATATCGAATATCGCCGAAAGAGCGTCGGAAACGTGGTAGCTCTCCATACACTCCCCGACCTTCTTTACGGTATCCTTTACCGTCTGTATAAGCTCAGCGTCAGTTCCCTCTGCCTCGCCTCTTGCCTGTACCTTCTTTGCAAAATACTTCTTATTCATCGCTACGGTACGGTTTACGAGGTTTCCGAGGTTATTGGCAAGGTCGGTATTATACGCGGTTATGATGCTGTCGTAGGTTATGCTTCCGTCAGAGGAATAGGGCATAGCGGAAAGCGTATAGTAACGCACTCCGTCAACTCCGAACATCTTGGAAAGCTCGTCGGCGTACATTACGTTGCCCTTGGACTTGGACATCTTGTCCGTACCGAAGTTGAGCCATCCGTGACCGTATATCTTCTTCGGGAGCGGAAGTCCGAGCGCGAGGAGCATTATGGGCCAGTATATCGTATGGAAACGGACTATATCCTTACCTATAATATGAACGTCACAGGGCCAGTACTTCTTAAACAGCTCTCCCTGCTCGTCAACGCTGTATCCAAGCGCCGTTATATAGTTGGAAAGAGCGTCTATCCAGACGTAGATAACGTGCTTTGCGTCACCGGGAACGGGAACTCCCCAGGTAAACGAGCTTCTCGTTACGCAGAGGTCTTGAAGTCCGGGCTTTAAGAAGTTATTTACCATCTCTTTGAGTCTCGCCTCAGGCTCGACAAATCCGGGGTTCTCCTCTATATGCTTTAAGAGCTTATCGGCGTACTTGCTCATTCTGAAAAAGTACGCGTCCTCGGTAGCCTTTTCAACAGGGCGTCCGCAGTCGGGGCATTTTCCGTCCTCTACCTGAGTATCGGTAAAGAACGACTCGCACGGAACGCAGTAATGTCCCTCATACTGACTCTTATATATATCGCCCTGCTCGTAGAGCTTTTTGAATATTTTGCTTACGGCTTCCTCGTGGTAATCGTCGGTGGTTCTTATGAACTTATCGTAGCTCGCTCCGACGAGCGCCCACATATCTCTTACCTTGGCATAAACTCCATCAACGAACTCCTTCGGAGTTATTCCCTGCTCCTTTGCCTTGGTCTCTATCTTTATACCGTGCTCGTCAGTTCCCGTAAGGAAGAAAACGTCGTAACCGCATTTTCTCTTATAACGGGCTATCGCGTCGGTAAGTATTACCTCGTAGGTATTTCCTATATGCGGCTTACCCGAGCAGTAGGGTATCGCAGTAGTAAGATAAAATTTCTCTTTCATTCGTCTGTCCTTCTTTTTAATCGTTTTCGGTCTCTCTAGCCAAGGTTTCCAGTATCAGAACCAGCCAAAACGGTATTTTGGCTTCAAATTTCATATATTCTCCCGTTCTCGGGTGATTAAAGCCGAGCGTTCTCGCGAGAAGCGCCTGACCTGACTTATCCCCCTCGAACAGCTTTGGGTGTCTTTTTTCAAACTGCGAGCTTCCGCCGCCGTAAACGGTGTCTCCGAGAAGCGGATGACCTATCGAAGCCATATGAACTCTTATCTGATGAGTTCTTCCCGTTTCGAGCCGCATCTCGCAGTAGGCAAAGCCTTTATATCTTTTTATGACCTTATAGTGCGTAACGGCTTCTCTGCCGCCAGTAACTATCGCCATCTTCTTTCTATCCGTCGGGTGTCGCGCGATAGGCTTATCTACCGTTCCCTCGTCATCTTTTGGGTTACCCACGACCACGGCGCGGTATATCCTGTCAGCCTTATGCTCCTTTATCTGCAACGCAAGACTGTTATGTGCCGCGTCGTTTTTGGCTACGACCAGAAGTCCCGACGTGTCCTTATCTATTCGGTGGACTATTCCCGGTCTTATTACTCCGTTTATACCCGAAAG
The DNA here is from genome assembly GCA_045658525.1 of Eubacteriales bacterium. GTDB lineage: Bacteria > Bacillota > Clostridia > Oscillospirales > CAG-272 > SIG673. The sequence continues at coordinate 50,187 of JAZOVD010000030.1, read as the reverse complement.
CTTACCCTTGCAATGATACAGAAGCGCGTTTACGAGCGTTCCCGTATGGTTTCCCGCCGCCGGGTGAACTACCATTCCCTTCGGCTTATCGACAACTAAAAGGTCATCGTCCTCGTAAAGCACGTTAAGCGGTATATCCTCAGGTAACGCCTTATCGGGAACAGGCTCGGGAAAGTCCGTTTCCACCTCGTCGCCGTCGGAAAGCTTATAGTTCTTTGCCCGCGCGATACCGTTTACCGTAACGTAACCGTCCTCTATCAGCTTCTGAGCGGCGGAACGGGTCACTCCTTCCGTTTCGGAAACGTATATATCAAGTCTTTTTCCGACCAAAAGGCTTCCCCCTTTTTTATTCCTTCTTCTCCCTCGCGTTCCTTATCTCGGTTTTTATATAGTAGATGATAAGAAGTCCTACCCCAACGCACACGAAGGAGTCCGCTCCGTTAAATATCCACTGCCAGAGCCTTGGAAACGCGCAGAAGTCTATGAAATCAACGACCTCGCCGTAGAATATCCTGTCTATCATATTTCCTATACCGCCGCCAAGCACCATCGACACCGAAACGTAGAAAAGCGGGTGTCTGTCCTCCCACGCGATAAGAAGCGCGACGAGAAACACGATAAGCAGTGAGGAGAGCGTCATAAAGAGCCAACGCGCGTCCGAAAACGAGCCGAACGCCGCTCCTTTATTCGTTATATAGGTTATATGAAGAACTCCCTTTATCAGGGGTATGCTTTGACCGAGCGTCATCGTATTCATAACGATGATCTTGGTCAAAAAATCTATAATAACTGTGGCTATTGTAACGAAAAGGGAGATCAATGCTCCCTTTTCGTTAATTTTTATATACTTTTTTATCTTTTCCAAAAACATTCTTAAAGACCCAGTATTCTCTTACAACGCGGGCAGATATGCTCTCCATCGACCTCTATCGCGCCCTCGGAATGCTTCCAGCAGCGCGCGCACTTCTCGCCGTCGGCGGGCATTACCTTAACGCTGTTCTCCGTTACGTTGCCACCGTCCACGAGCTTAGTCTGAGATACTATGAATATATCTGAGAGAACGTCCTCGCCAAGCTCGGAGAGCCACTTATAAGCGTTACTGTTTACGCTGTACTCTACCTTTGCTTCAAGAGACTTTCCTATTACCTTGGAGGCTCTCGCTACTTCAAGCGCGGAAAGGACCTCGTCACGCATAGCGAACAGAGCGTCGTACTTAGCCTCGACCTCCGCGAACTTCTCGCTCTCGTCATACTCTGGCATGTCGTTAAGAAGAACGTTTCTTACGTCGTCGGTAGAGAGGTGAGGCATAGCCTTCCAGATCTCGTCGGCAGTAAACGCAAGTATCGGAGCAATAAGGCGCGCAAGTGCGGAGAGGACCTTATACATAGTGGTCTGTGCCGCGCGGCGTCCCTCGCCGTCCTTTGCGTCAACGTACGTTCTGTCCTTGACTATATCGATATACAGCTTGGACATATCTATCGTGCAGAAGTTATTTATCTCGTGATATACTATATGGAACTGGCACGCATCGTAACCGGCACGGACGTTCTTTATGAGCTTATTGAGCTTTGCGAGCGCCCATTTATCAAGATCGGTCAGCTTATCGTCGGATACCATATCTCTGTCGGGATTGAAGTCCGTCTCGGCAGTTCCGAGGTTACCCATCAGTATTCTTGCGGTATTTCTTATCTTTCTGTAAACCTCTGAAAGCTGTTTGAGAATATCCTTGGAAATTCTCGCGTCAACGGTAAAGTCAACGGACGATACCCACAGACGGAGTATATCAGCGCCATAGGTGTCGATTATCTCCTGAGGGGATACCGCGTTACCCGCACTCTTGTGCATCGCCTTGCCCTCTCCGTCAACCGTCCAGCCGTGGGTTATTATCTTCTTATAAGGCGCTCTGCCGCGAGCGGCTATCGACGTAAGCATCGACGACTGGAACCAGCCTCTGTACTGGTCTCCGCCTTCAAGATATATATCGGCGGGAGATACGAGGTCGTCTCTTTCTTCAAGAACGGATGCGTGAGAAGAGCCGGAGTCGAACCAAACGTCCATTATATCCTTTTCCTTGGTAAAGCTCTTACCGCCGCACTTCGGACAGGTAAAGCCGTTAGGAAGAAGCTCCTCGGCGGGCATATCGTACCAAGCGTTAGAACCTTTTTCGCGGAAGATCGCGGAAACGCTCTTGACCGTATCGTCGTTTATAACGTACTCTCCGCAGTCGGCACAATAGAAGATCGGAAGCGGAACGCCCCAGTTACGCTGACGGGAGATACACCAGTCGTTTCTCTCGCGTATCATAGCGATCATTCTGTCCTTACCCCAAGCGGGAAGCCACTCTATGCCGTCACAAGCCTTTACAGCCGCCTCTGTCATATCCGAAACGGAAGCGAACCACTGCTCGGTCGCGCGGTAGATTATCGGGTTCTTACATCTCCAACAGTGAGGATAGGGGTGAACTATCTTCTGTACCGCGAGGAGCGAGCCGTTTTCTTCGAGATCTTTGAGTATCTCAACGTTCGCCTGTGCGGTAGTGAGGCCGTTATACTTGCCCGCAAGCTCGGTAAGCTTACCCTTTGCGTCAACGGGAACGATAAGCTCGGGAAGGTCCTTATACTTACGCCATACGTCAAAGTCCTCCGCACCAAAGCCGGGAGCGGTATGAACGCAGCCCGTACCGCTTTCGAGCGTTACGTGCGCGCCGCAGATAACGTAAGAGGGTCTGTCCATAAACGGATGAGCCGCCTTCATTCCCTCGGCTTCTCTGCCCTTAAAGCTTCCGAGTATCTCATACTCCTCTATTCCCGCTGTCTTGAATACGCTTTCGATAAGCTCCTTAGCCATAACGTAAGCCTCGTCTCCGACCTTGACTACGGAATATTCGTAGTCGGGGTTAAGACAGATACCGAGGTTGCCGGGAAGAGTCCAGGTCGTAGTCGTCCAGATAACGAAATAGACCTTTTCGGGAACTCCCGGGATATTTCTTATCTTTCCGCCGAGATCGTCCGTTACCTCGAACTTGACGTATATAGAGTCACACTTATCGTCGCTGTACTCTATCTCCGCCTCAGCAAGCGCGGTCTCGTCGTAGGCGCACCAATAAACGGGCTTCATTCCCTTATAGATATAGCCCTTTTTCGCCATCTCGCCGAATATCTCTATCTGCTTCGCCTCAAACTCAGGCTTTAACGTAAGATAGGGATTCTCCCAGTCTCCGATGACACCGAGACGCTTAAAGCCCTCTCTCTGTCTGTCAACATAGGTAAGAACGAAATCCTTACACTTATCTCTGAACGCGGATACCGTCATAGAGCCGCGGTCAAGCTTTGTCTGCTTGATTATCGCGCTCTCCGCGGGAAGTCCGTGACAGTCCCAGCCGGGAACGTACGGAGCGCACTTTCCGTTCATATTCTGATAACGAACTATAAAGTCCTTCAAGGTCTTATTGAGCGCGTGACCTATGTGTATATCTCCGTTAGCGTAGGGGGGACCGTCGTGAAGAACGAACTTAGGCTTGTCCGCGTTCTTCTCCATAAGAGCCTTATAAAGATCATTATTCTCCCAATCGGCAAGCATATCAGGCTCGCGCTGGGGGAGATTTGCCCGCATCGCAAATTCTGTCGCGGGCAGGTTGAGAGTTTTTGAATAATCGGTTGCCATTTTTAAGTATGTCTCCTGTTTGAAACTGTTTTTTAAATATATCGTGCTATTACGTAAAGCACAGCTTCCGTTAATAGAAGCGGTAGGTCTATCGCTCCTCCAAGCTTTTTTTGAAAAGACGAGAAAAGGTATCTCGCCCATGCCGTCCAGACGTCGCATTCGATAAGCAGGAGCTTTACAGCTGAGTTTTTCTCCGCCAAAAGCGTGTGCTCAAAAAGCGTGGAAAGGATAAGCAGGATTATCTGAAATCCCAATATCGCTTTCAGTATTCCCGAAAGCGCGAGGAACAAAAGTCCCATAGATTACTGAGCGGGGTCCTTTTCTTCCGTCGCTACGCTTATTCCGTCGGGAGTAAGCAGGAAGGTTCTGTCGGCGGGGCGCTCTATCTTTCCGCGTATAGCGAATATAACGCCCGCTATATAGTCTATCATTCTTCTTGCCGCGGAATCGTCCATCTCGTCAAGATTGAGAACTATCGTCTGACCGTTCTGAAGGCTCTCGGCTATCTCGGTTGCCTCTTTAAGCTTCTTGGGGCGTACCACCTTCATCTGAAGCGTACCGTGCGCTACGGGAGCTATCTTCTCCTTAGGCTGCTCGAAATCGTCTATTTCGAGATCCTCGTTTTCAAAATTATCGTCCTCGTACAGATCGTCCTTCTTGTTAACATTCCAAAATCCCATGATTTTTACCTCCTTGTCCGCATTTCTTATGCGGATTCTTGTGTTTTTATTTTTTATTTTTAAATTTGATAGGCGCGTTTCCCGAATATCGCGCTTCCGACGCGTACAAGCGTCGCGCCGCACGAGACCGCGCATTCATAGCTGTCCGACATACCCATACTGAGTACCTCAGCGGATACCTCGGGGATACCGAGTGCTTTTATTTTCTCAAACAGCTCTTTTACCTCGGTGAAATAACGTGTGTACTCACTCTCCGAGCATCCGGCGGGCGCCATAGTCATCAGACCCTTAACGTGTATCGACGTAAGACGGGAGACTTCTCTTACAAAGTCCTCCGCATTTTCGGGAAACACGCCGCCTTTTTCCGGTTCACGGGCGATATTTATTTCCACAAGCACGGGCATTCGTTTTCCTATTGCCCTCGCGCGCTTATCTATTTCCTCCGCAAGCCCGATGCTGTCAAGGGAATGTATCATCTCGACCTTATCTATTATCTGCCTTACCTTATTGGTCTGCAAATGTCCGATAAAGTGTATGTGCAATCCGTCTTTATCGAGTTGTGGGTACTTCAAGACAAGCTCCTGTGCCTTATTCTCGCCTATGTGATCAAGTCCCAGATTTTTGTGAGCGTAATTTATCGCCTCGGCATCGACGTTCTTGGTCGCCGCGAGCAAGGTCACGTCCTCCGAAGCAAAGGCGGTTTCGGCTGCCCTTTTAAGTGTTCTTTCGCGTATTCGCGCTCTTACGCCTCCGAGCTTTTCTTCTATGAAGCGTTTGTATTCCTCATCCACTCTTGGGCTGCCTCCTTTCGCGCCATTTTTTTAAGTATAACATATTTTATATAATATTTATAATATTTATCGCAGAATTTACAATAAATTCAAATTTATCCTTGTTTTCCGGACATTCGTCGGGATATATCATTCCGATATTGGGATTGGCTCTGAACCACGTAAGCTGGCGCTTAGCGTAATTACGCGACGCTTTTTTTATCTCCTCGACAGCTTCCTCCAAGCTTACGTCACCGTCAAGATAGCGAAGTATCTCCTTATACCCTATTGCCTGCGCCGACGTTGACGCTCTGAACTCCTTACAGTCGAGCGCCTTTACCTCGTCAAGAAGTCCGTTTTCAAGCATTATATCGACTCTTCGGTTTATACGCTCGTAGAGCTTCTCTCTGTCACGAAAATCAAGGCCTATTATTTTGGCATCATATACCGAGCCTTCCGTTCTCGATTCACTATCCCACTGCGTTTTGGTCTTACCCGTAACGTGATATATTTCAAGCGCGCGAATAACTCTTTTTACGTTATTTGCGTGAGTTTTCGCGGCTGACTCTGGATCTATCTCCGAAAGCCTGCGGTGAAGCTCCTCGGGAGAAAGCCGCGAAAGCTCCCCTCGGTATTCTTCATCCTTTCCTGCCTCCGAAAGACGCGTACCTTTCAGTACGGTATCAAGGTACAGACCTGTTCCGCCACAGAGTATGGGGAGCTTTCCTCGTTTGTGTATATCCTCTATCACCCTGCCAGCCGCTTCCGCGTAATCGGCGCAGGAAAAGCTTTCTGACGGAGAAACGAAACCTATAAGGTGATGCGGAATACCCTGCATCTCCTCCTCCGTTACAGCCGCAGTTCCTACCGTCATCCCTCTATATATCTGCATAGAATCACAGGAGATTACCTCACCGTCCAGACGCTTGGCAACCTCAACTGAAAGCGCGGTCTTTCCCGACGCCGTAGGACCTACGATAGCCAACACCTTTATTCTATCGCTCATATAGCTCCGTCCTTCGAGATCACAAGCTCGGAGATCGCTATTGCCGTAAGCGCCTCAACACAAGGGAGCGCTCTTATCGCGATACAGGGATCGTGACGGCCTTTTATCGCTATTTCCGTATCGGTCATCTCCGAAAGAGAGACCGTGTCCTGCTTCATACCTATTGACGCGGTAGGCTTGAACGCCACTCTGAAAACTATCGGCATACCGTTGGTTATTCCGCCCTGAACGCCAGCGCTGTTGTTGGTTTTAGTTACAATCTTACCATCTTTAACGGTAAACGGGTCGTTATGCTCGCTTCCGCGCATCTTGGTAGCGGCAAATCCGAGTCCGAACTCTATTCCGCGCACTCCGCCAAGTCCGAACATTTCGCTCGATATAACGTTTTCAACTCCGTAGTAGAGTGGGTCGCCGTAGCCTGCATTAAGACCTACGACCGCACATTCCACCACACCGCCGAGCGAGTCCGCGTCCTTTGCGACTGCTTCAAGCTCTTTTTTCATTTCCTCGGCTTTTTCTTCACTAAGCGTCGGGAAATCTGACGAAAGGACTTTATTAAAATCGCCTGCCGTTATCTCGGTAAGCGAGAACGGTTCATCGGAAACGTGTCCGACTGACGCAAGGTGAGTGCCTATGTAAACACCCTTTTTTTCAAGCATTTGCTTAAATATTCCACCGATAACGCACAGAGGTGCGGTAAGACGTGCTGAAAAATGTCCGCCGCCTCTCATATCTATATCGCTTCCGAAGCGAAGCGGCGCGGTATAGTCCGCGTGAGAGGGTCTCGGGGTATCCGTAAAGCCTTTATAATCTCCCGAACGGACGTTTTTATTATATATTCTTACTTCAAGCGGTTCTCCGTTTGTAACCCTATTTTCATCAAGACCTGAAACGAAAACAGGTTCATCCTCCTCTTTTCTGGGAGTTGTAAACGGGAGATTGCCACCCTGTCTGCGTTTCATAAACGCTTTAAGCTTTTCGGCATCGTACTTAAAGCCCGACGGAACTCCGCACGCCACCGCTGAGACGTACTCCTCGTGCGAGCCGCCCGAAACGCCTATTTTTATATTTCTTCCGAATTCGGAATACATTTATTTTCAATCCTTTCAAAATGCTTCATGAAGCTTGATTTTCATCTTCATTTCTTTTTCCTTCTTTGCAAAGAAAGAAAAAGAAACGAACCAAAGAAAAAGAAAGAAACTTACAGTCGAGCTTTTGTTGCCACCTTGAACAATTTTTCACTTCCGAGGGGTTCACATAGAGATATTATTTCGTTAAACCCGAAAGATCCTCGAAAAACGCTGGGTAAGATTTATTTACCGCTTCGCTTCCGAGTACCGTTACCTCGTTTTCACATATAAGCGACGCTATCGCCGCGCTCATAACTATTCTGTGGTCGTTTTCGCCGTTTACAGTTCCGCCGTCAAGTCTTCCGTTTCCATAGACTGTCAGGCTATCCTCGTCCGCTATGGCTTTGCCGCCGAGTGAGTTTATCATATTACAGACTGCTGATATTCTGTCACTCTCCTTTATACGGAGCCTACCCGCGTTATAGAGACGGCTTTCTCCGTTCGCCGCCGCGGCAAGCACTGAAAGCACGGGAAAAAGATCGGGGAACTGCGATACGTCAAGGGAAAACGGACGTTTTTCTGCTGTTTTCACTTTCAGCGCTCCGTTTTCAAATCCTATATCCGCGCCAAACCTTTTCACTATATCGGCTATCGCTCTGTCCGGCTGTGCGCTATCGGGATCAAGTCCGTTTATCGTTATCTCTCCGCCTATCGCTCCGGCAACGGTGAAAAACGCCGCGCCCGACCAGTCGCCCTCAGCTACATACTTTTCGGGACTTGAATACGCGCCGCCTACTAAAGAATAACCGCCAAACGGAAATTCAGGTGTTCCCTCCGAAACACCTCTCCAAACCACACCGAATCTCGAAAGTGTATTTGCCGTCATATCGACGTACATTTTTGATTGGAGCGGTGAGGTAAGACGTATCGCGGAATATTCTCCCGTATAAGGAAGCGCGAGCATAAGTCCGCTTACAAACTGCGAGCTTACGTCACCGGGGAGTGTATATACTCCTCCGCGTGCTTTACCTTTTACGGTTATAGGGAGAAAATCCGAGCTTATGTTACTTCCTTTCAGGCGAAGCTCCGATGTCAGCGGAAGCACCGGACGCGACGGCAGCTTTCCGCTGCCGGAAAAATGCGCCTCCTTACCCAGTACCGCCGCGACCGGCAGCAGAAAGCGAAGGGTGGAGCCGCTTTCACGGCAGTTAAGCTCTCCGCCTCCGCTCATCGGTCCGTTTATGACAAATCCGTTTTCGGTGCGCTCCACCCCTGCCCCGAGTGCCGAAAGGCACTCAGCCGTCGCGTCCGTGTCGGAGTTTGATGCAAGCACCGGAAGGACGGTGGTCCCGTTACAGAAAGCGGCACAAATAAGCGCTCTGTGAAGGTCTGACTTTGATACGGGAGCGTTTACCGTTCCCCTGAGCAACGATGGAAAAACAGTCGTATTCATTATGTATTTTACCTCTTATTTCCCCAGAGCGTATCCGAGTATTTCGGGAAGCGAATTCATATCTGTGCGATAAAGGATACAGTCACCGAACGAACGGGGAAGAATAAGAGTTATCTTACCACCCGCGCGCTTTTTATCGCTCTGCATAGCAAACAGAAGATTATACGGATTAAACTCACATTTAGTTGGAAGCGAGTAGGCGTTCAAAAGTCTTTCAGCCTTTTCCGTCTCTCCCGCCTCACATATACCCATCTTTTCCGCCGCCTTGAACGCCATTACCGTTCCTATCGCGACAGCCTGACCGTGGGTGTATGCGTTTTCGGACACCTTTTCTATACCGTGTCCGAACGTATGCCCGAGATTGAGAAGCTGGCGCTTTCCTGTATCGCGCTCATCCTCGGAAACAATATCTCGCTTGATCTTTACGCATTCGTATATCATATCTATCATATCGCATTCCGTGCAGAGCTTTGCTCCAAGACCCGGATCGCATATCGCGGCGTATTTTATTACCTCCGCCATACCCGACGCAAACTCCACCTTTGGAAGCGTATCAAACATCATAGGATCGCAGATAACTGCCGACGGCTGCCAGAACGTTCCTACCTGATTTTTAAGACCGCCGAGATTTACTCCCGTTTTCCCACCGACTGACGAATCCACCGCCGCCAGAAGCGTTGTGGGTATCTGTATAAATTCAAGTCCGCGAAGATAGATCGACGCGACAAATCCCGTTATATCCCCCGTTATACCGCCGCCGAGGGCGATAAGCATATCCGAACGTGTAAACTGCTTTTCATTAAGGAAAAGCAGTATCTGCTCGACAGTTGCCAGAGTCTTGTTATGCTCACCCGGAGAAAAAACAAAGCTCTCATGCGAAATTCCGGCAGAGTCAAGCTCCTCTTCAAAACGACTCAGATATATCTCCGCAACGTTCGTATCGGTTATAACGCAGACCCTTTTACCCGGGAAATTCTCTTTTATGAGATTTCCCGCGCGTGAAAAAAGACCGTTCCCGATATATATTTTATAATCCCTTGAACACGATACTTCAAGCGTTTTCATTTACTTTTATTCCTTTCTCCAACTCATTTTTCGTCCTCTGACTTTGACGGAAGGACCTCGTTAAGTATCGCGGAGATCCTGTTTCCGCGCTCTATGGAGTTGTCGAAAATAAAGTTTAACTGAGGAGTCTCGCGGAGATTGACCTCTGACGCGAGATAGGAACGAAGGAATCCCGCCGCGCCTTTAAGCGCGGTCTTTATGTCCTTCTCCTCATATTTTACCGAGAAAAAGGAAAAGTAAACGTTAGCCGTTTTAAGATCCTTTGCGCAGTCAACGTCGGTGATCGATACCACGCTGTTCTGTATTCTCGGGTCTTTAAGCTCGCGAAGCGCCTCGGAAAGCGCGTGCGTAAGTTCCTCGTTTATTCTTGTCTGTCTGTATCCCGCCATTATATATTCTCCCGATCTGTGATTTTATTTAATATTCCCTCAAAATTCACTCCGTAAACGTGATCCGACGGAGTATTTATCATAGCGTCCTTTGTAAAGGTCGCCGCCTTCTTTGCGGCATCGAACGCGCTCTCCCCGCTTACAAGATAACCCGAGAACACAGACGCGTAAACGTCACCCGTTCCGTGCTTGTTGTAAGCAAGTCTCTCCTGAGAGCAATAACGCGCTTCCTTACCGTCATACACGTAAACGCCTATCTGTCCTTGCTCAAAGCACACACCGGTAAGTACAACGTTTTTTGCGCCGATAGCACAAAGCTCGCGGCAAAGTCCAAGTATATACTCCTCGTCATATTTTTCTTTATATTCCATTCCCGTAAGCATAGCCGCTTCGGTTATATTCGGAAGCAGATAATCGGAGCCTCCGACCAGCTTTTTCATGCTCTCAACGAATGCCTTGTCAAAGCCTGTGTAAAGTACACCGTTATCCGCCATTGCGGGATCGGTTATTATAGGTGCATTCGGCACAAGAAGCGTTTCCCTCATCCCGAGTATCATATCTATCTGACGCGCGTTTCCTATATATCCCGTATATATCGCGTCAAAATCTATACCCTCTTTCTCCCAATGAGAAACTATTCCAGGAATATCGTCGGTAAGGTCGCGGAACGTAAACCCTTTCCAGCTTCCCGTATGAGTTGAGAGGACAGCGGACGGAAGCATTACCGTCTCTATTCCAAAAGCGGATATTATCGGGAGCGCTACCGTAAGCGAGCACTGTCCGACGCACGATATGTCCTGAACCGTGAGAAGTCTTTTTTGTTTTTGGGGTTGAAGGTTTTCCATTTCTATTTCTCCTGAAAATTTATTTATGCGCCAAAAAACGATCTATCAACAGAGAACACTCCGTTCTCCTCTTTTATTCCAACGTGACAAAGCTTCGCCATCTCAAAAAGTCTCGCTCCGTCTATCTGCGCTATATCCGGAAGCGTATTTATTACAGCCGCCGCGTCCTTATGGAAGCGTGACGTTGTCATAAATATGCCGCGCGTTCCTTTATCGACGTAGAACGCTCCGACAAACTCCTTTACTTCCTTCGGAGTTACGTTTGAGTTGGTCTTTTGCTTACACTGTACAAGTATAACGTCGCGGAATCCCAGCCTGTCCGTAACGTCAAACATAACGTCTATCCCGCCGTCATCAGAGCCGCCTATAACGTTACAGGCGGTGACGGTCATTCCGCAAGAACGGTAATAGCTTTCGAGAAGCATTGCCGAAAAGCTTTCAAAGAACTCGCCGCCCTTTGAGTTCAGCATTGATATGAACTCCTCCAACACCGAACCCGGTTTTTTGATTATTACCGTATCCGAGCCTATCGAATAACGTCCGCCTATGCAACGGAGCTTTCCCCTGCGCGTAAGCTCGCCGAGAAGCGTGACGGTAAGCGTTTCTATCGACTCATCGTCGTTTGTGCTCTCCGTCTTGTCCGCGCCAAAATACGATACCGCAAGCTCGGTCATCTCTCGTCTGGTGTAAGCTCTTTCCTTTATACGGTCAACTATAAACGGAGCAAGCTCCGCCTCTTTTACGATAGTCGCCACTGACTTGCAAAGCGAAATATATCCGCTTTCGTCCGATATTATATCGCCGTATTTCTGCATCTTTCCTATTGCCGTACCGATGATACTGCGATACATAGTAAGAACGCTTCCCGCGGAACGGTCTTTAAGCTCAGCATCCGTCATTCCCGAACGTTTTGCTACCGCATCTATAAGCTGTCTTCTTGTCAACGCTTTCCCGTTCAAGCTCTCACGTATATCGCCCTTTATCCTTGAAAGATACTTACTGTAATTACTTCTCAGCTCGGCAACTGTCATCTTAATATATCCTTTCAATAATATAATAGATATTTATACAGATTAATTATACAGCGGCTTTTCCATTTTGTCAATACCTACTTTTCTCAAAGAAAAGTAGGCACCATACTTTTCTTAGAAGAAAAGTATGCAAAAGAATTTTTCTATGGGGACTATTGTGTAAAATTTGATGTCGTATCATAGAGTGGTGGTATTTTGTTTGATCGTAATCCCATGTCATAGAGTGATGGTATTTTATTTGATGAAAGGCTCGCCCTTTGGGATAGCTGGCGCGTAAGCGACTGAGAGGGCTTCCCCCACAAATCAAAATCCCCCACACGCTTCGTAATAAATATGCGTGTGAGGGAAGTTCTTTAATTAAACCAATCAAAAACGACTCTTGCTCCGTCATAGGCTTTTTCCCAATCGTAAACCATTTCCTTGCTTCCGTCCTCGGAAACAAAAACATTGGGATTTGCGGTCTTGTCGTAATTTTTTATTCCGAAACGGTATTCGTCTCGGTCAGCTATCCTGTATATCTCGTTTATGCGCTTCATCTCCTTATCGGTCAGTATCCCGGGAGTGACCGAGGCAAGAGTTGTCATTCCCGTATAAGCACACATTTCAAGATAATCAAGATTCAACGAAGCGTCAACTCGCTCCGTAAACGCCGCGCAGTCGGGGTCTGCTCTGTAAAACGTATCGTTAAGAGGCAGTCTCATAACAGAATTGATTCCGAGACGTCTCGTCCACTCAAAGCTTCTTCCGCTCGTATCGTTTCCTGTTCTGTAAGTGGAATGTATTCCCGCGCAAAGATGACCTATTACGTTACAGCCTATAACATCAGCATCTCCCGCGCCTGCCTGTATCGCTTTATAAAAATTCTTAATGACAGTCGCCGACGTTTTCGTCCTGTCAAAGAAGCGTCTGCCACCCGTAACAAAAGAATGTGTATGTCTTTCCGAGGTGAGAGGGTTACTTCCGAACGTATCAATAGTCGAGAAATCGTGCTTTATCAGATCATACCCCCACGAGCGTATGGTTGCCGCGTCCGTCCTTACGCGTTCAAGCGTATAAGGATGAGACGGATCGAGTATGATCCCCCCCGATTGATGACGCGCAAAATTTGCTTCCAACGGTATGTCTCCGAGCGTAAGCGTTGGTCTGAACCATATACCCGCTTTCGCTCCCTTGGAGTGAATAGCGTCAGCGGTCTCCGCCATACTTCCGAAACGGTCGTTTGCGATCCACGGACCGCCTATGTAAGCACCGTTACCGTAGGTACGGTTGAGCTGCCAGCCGTCGTCTATTATCATATACGGATCGTTCTTTGTTCCATCGCACATCTCTTTCAGATAGTCTGTCTCGTGCATAACGCTATCCTTTGAAATGCGTCCGTAAGCCCAGTACCAGTTATTAACTCCGAAGATCGGAGACTTGGGTAAAACGGGAAAATCACAGAGGAGCGCGGAAAAGCGTTTGGCTACCTTGTACGTATCCTCGCCCTCATCACCAAGCATCTCCGTCACCTCGCAAGCCACGAGCGGCTCTTTAAGATCCGTTCCCTCGTTTCCGCAACAAAGATTAAGGAAAAGCGTTATACCGTGAACGTCAACCTGCCAGAACGCAAAGCAGTCGGGACAGGTCTTTACTCCGTAGCAAGCCGTAACGCCGTCTCCCTTTAAGTAGCAGAACCACGGAAGCACGCGGCTCGACATGACCGAACGCCATTCAAGAAAGGCATCCGAGCCGGAACGCTCCCACTGGTCTCCATACACCTTATCAACAAAGCTGAGATCGCCTCTGAATCTGAGCTTGAGGAATTTTACAGGCGAACCGCTCGGATAGACCGTTATCTTAGCGGACCTTTCTCCGACGGTATATTCGTATTTAACGTCACAGTTAAAGCCGTCCTTTCTCTCCTCAAATCGAAAGGGTGAGCTTTCCGTTGCGCCTATCGCGTTATCCGGTGCGCGCAGTATGCTGACGAACTTATTTTCCATAATGATCTCCTTTTAAAGCTGCTGCTTCAAGACGATTATAGCATAATCAACTAAGAAAATCAAGTTATTTATTAGGCAGAAACCGTTTTTTCCTTCTTCGTTTTTTCTATCTCGCCCGCTTTTACAAGAACAAGCTTGGTAAGCAAAGGACCTATAAGCTCATAGACGAGCGTAGCGCAAAGCACCACCGCGCGTATGCGTCCGCCGTATTCAGCAGGAAGCTCGTTAACCACTATCTGACTCATACCTATCGCAACTCCCGCCTGCGGAAGAAGTGCAACTCCGAGATATTTTCTTATGTTTGTATGCTCATGAACAACAGTTGATCCTATGCGCGCGCCAAAATATTTGCCCACTGAGCGAAGAACGATATAAAGGATCCCGAGAACTCCCACCGTGGGAACTATCGACAGATCAAGCTCCGCACCGGATATGACAAAAAACAGTAAAAATACGACAGGAGTCCAATGCTCGGTAATATCGAGCATCTTCTCGCTTTCCGGATAAAAATTAGCCATGACCGCGCCTATCGACATACAAAGAAGGAGTGACGAAAGTCCGAAAAGAGAAGAAACAGAGGTTCCGAGGAATACTGCGCAAATAATGGACGTAAGTCGGTTTGAACGAGAATGGAAAAATCCCATTCCAAACGTCAAAACTGCACCGATGAGCGCACCCACGCTAAGCGAAAGCACGATCTCCTTTATCGGATCGAGAAGCATATGAAGAACGTTTACGTTATTTGATGCGACCGTCAGCTTTGCCACCGAAAGCGAGACTGAGAATACGACAAGTCCTACGGCGTCATCAAGCGCGACTACCGGCATAAGCATATCCGTAACAGGGCCCTTGGCGTTATACTGCCTTACGACCATAAGCGTTGCGGCAGGTGCAGTCGCCGTCGCTATCGCTCCGAGACATATCGCCACCGCAGGCTCGAAAAACAGAAGCAAGCCTATATTAACCAAAAGAGTAGTGGTCAAAGCCTGAAAAAGGGTTATTATAAACACGCTTTTTCCTATATTCTTTATTTTCGAGATTCTGAATTCTCCGCCTATCGAAAAGGCTATAAATCCGAGAGCGACGTTAACAAGAAGCGTCAGCTCCTCTATCCAGACCGATGGAATTATTTGAAGAAAGCAAGGCCCGATCAAAACGCCCGCAACGAGATAACCCGTAACGTTTGGGAGTCCAATCCTTTTGACCACTCTGTTAAAAACAAGTCCAACTGCTATCGCAACACCGAGAGAAAGCAGTACATCCTTAGAAAAAAATCCGCCTATCGTATTAAATATACTCACAAGATCGACCTTTCCGTAAAACGCGCAGAACACGCGTCTGTTTATTTTTATAACTCTATAAATTATACTCTGCTTATTCCGTAAAATCAATCGCATTTTTGAATAAAATTTTCTCTGTAATATAATTTATCTTTTGTCACTTTTTAAATCTATGCCAAAAAACGAACATTGATTTGTTTAAACCATTTCATTAACGTAATAAGTCTTGCGCAGAACGTTTTTTTGTGACATAATAAAAAAAGATCGTCAAACAAAAACAAGGCGGTGATCACAATGGTAGGATTTATAATCAGAAAAACGGTCAAAAACTCGGAAAACACCGATGATCCGAAGGTTCGCTCCGCATACGGAACGGTATGTGGGATATTCGGAATATTTTTGAATATAGTTTTATTCGTGGTAAAGCTTCTTGCCGGTCTTATCTCCGGCTCGCTTGCGGTAACGGCTGACGCTTTCAACAACCTTTCGGACGCAGGCTCCTCGGTCATAACTCTTGCGGGGTTCAGACTCGCGGCGAAAAAGCCCGACCCTGACCACCCGTTCGGACACGGAAGGATAGAATATGTTTCGGGGCTTATAGTCGCGCTCATCATAATACTGATGGGAACGGAGCTTGCCAAAAGCTCGGTCGAAAAATTATTTGCGCCGTCAATGCCCGATTTCGGGATACTGACCGCGGTCATCCTTGCGTTATCGATACTGTGCAAGCTGTATATGAGCTTCTACAACAAAAAATACGGAAAAAAGATAGACTCCGCCGCTATGCTCGCTACGGCAGCAGACAGTCTGAGCGACACGGTTTCAACCGCGGTCGTACTTATAGTCGGTCTTATCTGCCGTTTCACAGGATTTATATACCTTGACAGCATCTGCGGACTTTTGGTCTCACTATTCATCATAACCGCCGGGATACGCGCGGCAAAGGACACCGTTTCTCCGCTTCTCGGTCAAGCCCCAAGTGAGGAGTTTGTAAACCAAGTCTCCGAGCTTGCTATGTCTGACGAAAGAGTTCTCGGCATACACGATATGATAGTTCACGACTACGGTCCCGGCCGCATTATGGTCTCTCTCCACGCAGAGGTGTCTGGAAACGAAAGCGTGTACGTTCTGCACGAGATGATAGACCGTCTCGAAATACTAATATCAAGTAAGCTTGGATGTGAGACCGTTATTCACATGGACCCCACAGACGTAAATGATAAACGTCTTGCCGAAATACGCGACATTATAGCGTCAGCGGTAAAAAAAGCCGATCCTCGCGCGTCTTTCCACGACGTTCGCATAGTACCGGGCAAATCTCGGTCAAATATAATCTTCGATCTCGTTCTTCCGTCTGACTCCAAATGCCCCGAAAAGGAAGCAAAGGCTATGATAGGCGAATTTGTTTCATCATATGATCCGAGTTACAGATGCGTTATAAAAACGGACAGAGATTACGTTAGTCACAATAAATAACCCCAAAAGGATACAAACAAATGAAAAAATCATTCGGACTTATAGGAAACCCGCTCGGACACAGCTTCTCTCCGCAGATACATTCACTTCTCGGGGATTATACATACGAGCTTTTCCCGATGGAGGAAAGCGAGGTCGCGCCGTTTCTTCAAAAACGCGAGTTTGACGGAATAAACGTTACCATTCCCTACAAGCAGACCGTAATACCGTTATGCGACAGAATATCTGACGAAGCCAAAAGGATAGGAAGCGTCAACACGATAGTAAAGGAAGCTGACGGTTCTCTTTCGGGATATAACACCGACCATTTCGGCTTTACTCTTATGTTAAAGCGCGCCGGCATCGATCCAAAAGGCAAAAAAGCCATCATACTCGGTAGCGGAGGCTCGTCAAAGACCGCGGTATGCGCGTTGAACGACCTCGGAGCAGGCGAGATCGTCGTTATTTCCAGAAGCGGAGAGAACAATTATCAAAATCTCCATCTTCATTCCGACGCGTTCCTTATCGTAAACACGACCCCCGTTGGAATGTACCCCAAAAACGGCGTTTCTCCCATAGACCTCGGTATGTTCCCGAAATGCGAGGCGGTAGCCGATCTCATATACAACCCCGAAAAAACAGCTCTTATTCTGGAAGCGGAAAAACGCGGTATCCGACATACGGGCGGTCTTTATATGCTCGTCGCTCAGGGCGCTAAGGCTTCCGAGTTCTTCACAAAAACCACTTATTCCGCAGATGATATAGAAAGAGTTTACCGCGGAGTCGATTGCGGAATGCGCAATATAGTTCTCGTGGGTATGCCCGGTTGCGGTAAAAGCACGGTTGGAAAACACATCGCGCGCCTTATGGGACGCGAGCTTGCCGACAGTGACGCGTTTATTACAGAAAAAACGGGAATAACTCCCGCAGACTGGATAAAAAATAAAGGTGAAGCAGAGTTCAGAAGGGTTGAGACGGAAGCAATAGCGGAGCTTACCAAGCGTTCGGGGTTAGTTATAGCGACAGGCGGAGGCGCGGTCACAGTTCCGGATAACCACTCTCTGCTCCGTCAGAACGGACGCGTGTTCTTTATTAACCGCGACGTTTCGTTACTGCCCCGCGAGGGAAGACCGTTGTCGGTCGGCGACCTTACGGTAATGTACGAAAAAAGGCTCCCGCTTTACCGCGCGGTATGCGATTTCGAGATCGAGACCAACAAGGATTCCGACGTTAAGGCTACCGCTGAAAAAATAGTAAAAATGTTCAGAGAGTAAAAAAATCACCCCGTTCTCTCTGCATTCTTAGCGGAGAATTAGCAGCACGAAGATCTCGGCAGAGAACTTGTTTTCTTTGCGGATTTGTGTTATAATGGGATTATATCGTAGGGCGGGAGCAACCCTCCGCCCTACAAAAATAAGGGGTATGGGCTTTGCCTGAAGCCTTTGTAATACAAAGGCGAAACTTGCGATAAACAGAACGATAAATAAGAATTTGACGAGGCGATTAAGATGATAGATATTACTGTTTGGATGCAAAGCTTCTTGCAGATATTAAATGAGACTTTCGCAAACCGTATATGGTTTGTTGGTTTGCAAGGTAGTTATGGTCGTGGTGAGGCTACAAAAACAAGCGATATTGATATTGTTGTGATTTTGGATGAAGTGTCTGCTATGGACATTCAAACTTATAATACAATGTTGGATACACTTCCTAACAGAGAGTTAATTTGCGGTTTTGTTTCGGGCAAGGATGAGCTTTTGACCTGGGAGCCATCCGACCTTTTCCAGTTTTATTATGACACAACACCTATAAAAGGCAGTCTTGATGAATTGCTTGCGGTAATTGATGAAAGTGCTGTAAACAGAGCGATCAAAATTGGTGCTTGCAATATATATCACGGATGCGTTCACAATATGCTACACGAAAAGAGCAAAGATGTTTTGAAAGGATTATATAAGTCTGCCTCTTTCGTTGTGCAGGCGATTGTCTTCAAGCAGACAGGAAAGTATATCAAACATCAAAAAGAATTGCTCAAAGTTGTATCTTCCAATGAACAGGTCATCATTAAAACATTTATAAATTTTAAAAAAGGCGAAACGGTAGATTTCAATTTGATGTCCGAAATATTATTTGCTTGGGCGAAGAAATGGATTGCCGAAAGCAATTAAACAATTTCCAATTTATCCAACAGAGTAAAATGGCCCCGACAGATTTTTAACGGTCTGTCGGGGTTACTTATTTGTTTACAGCGGGGCAATTATTAACCAACTGACTATAATTTCTCCGCTAATTTTGCACTCTCTTCGGGGTGGTTTTTTATTTTATGAAATTGGTTCTTATGATCTTTTCGCGCTGTGGGGGTTCGATGCCGACCTCTTTTGCCGCGGCAAAGCATTTCAGCATATACGCCATATTTTTAGCAAGCGTGCGCATAGTCTGCAAGCCTTCCTCGTCCTTCAACGCGTCCTCGGCGTTACTGCCGTGTATCTGATTCCAGTACTGAGAGGAAACGACGGGCATAGACGAGATAGTGAAATACTTGTTTATTTCATCAAACGCCGCGCTCGCGCCGCCTCTGCGACAGCTTACAACAGCCGCCGCGGGCTTCATATACATCTTTCCGCTCGCCGACATAAAAAGTCTGTCCATAAATGACGAGATAGCTCCGCTCGATGCCGCGTAATGTACAGGTGAACCGAACACGTATCCGTCATAATCCGAAATGGTCTCCGCTACCTTGTTTACAACGTCGTTACGAAAGCACTTACCGCTTTTTTTACACGCTCCGCAACCGATACAACCGGCTATGGGGTCGTTTCCGAGCCATACTATATCAGCTTCTATCCCCTCGACCGAAAGCGTATCCGCAACCTCCTTTAAAGCTGTATATGTCGCGCCGTTACGGTGCGGTCCGCCGTTTATAAGTAATACCTTCATACCGTTTTCTCCTTATATTTACTTTTTAACATATATGCGATAAACCGTCGTTTTATTCCAAATCACCGTTTGCGGGTGCGCTTGTAACGTCGGTAAACTTACCCATAACAAGCGGATAACCGTCGGTATCGTATAAAATATATATAAACGGACGGTCAAATCTAAGCTCGGCAGACGCAAGCTCGTTGCGAGGCGCTGATACCTCGGGAGCTGACGGAGGATCTTTTGAAAAGCTTATGCCGTTTGCGCTGAACGATATGCTTATCGGTGAATACACAGCACTTGCGCTGAGCTTGTTTTTAGACGTTCCAAATCCGCTTATATCCGCGTTTTCTGGATCAAAAAGTGCTTTTATACCAAGATTTCCAAGCTCCGCGGAAAGCTCAGGCGAAACAGTACAGGAAAACTCGGGCATTATGACGTTAAATTCAAGTGAGGTCTGGGTCGAAAGATAACATTCAAGTATTCGCTTCGGGGTCAGTTCAGCGGCGATCTTGTCACAGGTAAGCCCCGACTGAGGCAGAAGCGCGGCAAACGTATAACCGTTCGACAGTTTTTTCGCAAATCCGACGGCGTAACCTATCGCTATACGCGACGTTGCGGTCGTTGAAACAAACTCCGTCTCAACGGTAGCACCCTCACCGTTAAACGTTCCGCTTACTTTTTCACCGCCAAAGCCACTTGCCCAGCTGTATGATCCGCCAAAGCCTCCTACGAGTCCGACAGAAGAAGCGCCGTCAATAAAAGTCTTATTTTCAAAGCCCGGAACACCGAGCTTTTCCGTTAACCACCTTGAAATATGCGTTTCGGGAGTCTCGCTCGGTATATCGACAAGATACACATCGGAGAGAAAATAATCCGCGTTAAGCTGTAAAAAGCTCTTATTGGCTCTGAACACGTTATCTGTACCGTTTATCCACGAAGAAGACGATACGCTCGTTTTGGGGTCACGTTCAAGCTCGGTTACATACGTAGCCGTATATGAATTAAGGTCTTTAAGAGAGGTAAGCGGAGCTATGGCGTGAAGTATCTCGCTTTGAGTTTTACCGTTAGCGCCGTTTGCCGCTACAAGAAGCGTCTGCATAAGCGCTATCGGAGAAAAAGCGGTATTACCAGCGTTATTTTTGCATATTACCTCGAATACGTCCGACGAAAAGGAACGGTACGCCTCGTAAAAAACGTCATCAGCAAGCTTTTCGGGGATCGGCTTCGGAAGTATATCAGCCATAAGGTCATATTGAGTACTTGGCTCATCCAACGGCTCGCTCGGATCATTACCGCCCCTGTCTCCGCACCCGCAAAGAAGTATTCCAAGCGCAAGCAGCAAGCAGAAACCACGCATACAGCGTTTATATTTACGTTTCGTTTCCGACATACGCTCTCATTTCCTTTCTTTAAAATAAAACTGATAGTTAGATTATATCATACAGCACGGCTTTAATCAATAACATTTTTAAAATTTTTGATTACGTCCTTTTCAAATAAAAGCCTCCCTTTACACAAGGGAGTGGCGTTTTCACAAGAAAATGACGGGGAAATCGTAAAAGGATATGAGTTCTTAAAAACAATCCCTCAGTCAGCTTCGCTGACAGCTCCCTTTGCACAAGGGAGCCTTTTTACAAAAAATAAGCAGAGCCTTTCAGCTCTGCTTATTTTTGTTTGTAATTTAATTACTCAGCAACCTCAGAGACGTTTTCGTCACCGTCGGTGTCTATCGGCATCTCGGGAAGCATATAGCTAAGAGTTATTATATCCTCTTTCTTTATTTCGAGGATCTCCATTTCAGGTCTTGTGTATTTCATTGTGTCAATCCTCCTTTACGCTGCGTATGCGTCTGCATAGTAGTTGTACGTGTAAAGAGCCTTAACGAGGTTTACAAGTGCCGCGTCAGCGGAATTAGCAACAACTATCTGTGCGTATCCTATCGCGCTGTAATTTATCGTATAGCTATTCGTTCCGTCGCTTACTACGAGCGCGTAAACGGTATCAAGCTCAGTTGCCGTTACTCCGTCTATCTCTACACGGTAACGGTTGCCCTCGGAAATAGGCGTAAGCTCTTTTCCGTTAAGAGTGAACGTAAGTCCCTCTACGTCATCGAAGTAGTGGCAGATCATCGTCTCGGAGCGAAGCGCAAGAGTAGAGGTAAGATAGTTGAACTTAGTTCCAACTATTGAATACATATTCTTTGCGGGAAGCTCTTTAAGCTCTGCTCCCGTTACGTCGATAGCGGGCTTATCAGTATCTACTTTAAAGTACTGCTGTGCGTATGCGCCGTAAACGAGCATGCTCTTTGCGGCATTCGCGGCGGCTACGTCGTCGCCTGCTATTACTATGTCAGCGTACTCCTTAACAGTCGCGGTATCTGTATAATATACAGTAGAGCCCTGATAAAGTGTTACCTTTATATCTCTCGTCATTTCAGCCGCGGCTACGTTGCAGGTTATCTTTCTCCAAGCGTCAACCTCTCCGTCGCCGTCAACGTCGTAATTGGTTACAGCCGCGTCTGCTATCTTAACAAACTCGGTCTTGTCGCCTACCTCAAACTTAGCGGTAAGGTTGGGGTTCATCGCCATAAACTCAGAGGAAAGATCGAGATAGTAGTTGTAGCCTATCGAGCTTCCGAGAGTTGCGGAGTTACCTGCAACAGGCTTGATCATTCCGAGGTAATCCTCATAAGTATAGGTATCGTCAACGAAGTAGAGCTGTGCGTTATCAACGCTGAAGCCGTGATAAGTACCACCACTGGATGCGCGGCATCTCATCTGTTTAAGAGTGAAGGAAGTCGCTGCCGTTGCAAACAAAGAATATCCATCCGCGCTTGCAAGCTCTCCGTTTACCATTACCCAGAACTTATTTGCTGCGGGATTTACCAAAATAGCGATAGTGGTAAAATCATTCGCGCTTATCATAACGGGCTGACCGTTTTCATCGGTTATAGCTTTACAAGCATCAGATTCATCCCTAGCATAAAGCGCACCGTTTGCCCAACAACCAACGGCATTTTTTGTTCCGTTTGTTCCGTTGTCACTGTATGTGAACTGAATGATAGCAGCCGCCTCAACGATCTCATCGAATTTAACGTCCATCTGATACACAAAGGACTTTTGTGCAAACGAACCGTTATTTCCGCCTGCTATGATGAAAAACTCATCGTAATAAGAAGTACCGCCCTCCTTAAATTGAGGAATAAAGGTAAGAGCCTTGTTTCCATTTCCTAAATCAGTCAATTCAGAGCAACCGTTGTCAGGATTAGCGTTTACTCCTCCGACCCAAGTCTTACTGTGTTGTCCGTAAGCCTTATCTCCGGTAGTCGAAGCATTGTTTGCGGGAACGCTGGCATCATTGGTCGGCTTATCATTTATATCCCAGTTATTGAAGTTCGTATCGGCTACGAAATTAAGCACCTTGCCTGTTGCAAGTACGTCTTCCTTGGTGGTGAACGCCGCTATTCCGTTGCCCTCGGGAAGAAGCATATTGAGATAATCCTCGTAGGTATAGGTCTGATCAACGTAATAGAGCTGAACGTTGTCAAAATAAGAGGTCGCAGCACTGTTACTGGGCTGACATCTTACGTCGTAGTGCAGATAACCGTAAGGAACGGGATTATCGGTAGGATTTCCGTCCTTATCGAGGTACTCACCGGTAGTCTCATCGTAAAGATAGGTATCGTCATTAGTGGTAGAGTTGCTTTCACCGCTTGCGGTAAGGACCAATTGCTGCATCTCGTCTTTTTTTCTCATAAATACGAAGCCTTCCTCACCGATGACCTCGCCGTTTACAAGTACCCAATATCTGTTGAGCTGAGGATTTACAAGGATAGCGATAGTGGTATAGTCCGTGAGGCTAAGACGGATATTGTCTCCGTTTGCATCCTTCAAAGTAACGTTATAGGAATTACCGTTGTCATTTACCGATCTCGCCTCCAATATACCATCTTCGGTAACGGTAATAAGCCTTAACTGAACTTGATCGTTCGAAGTGCCTTCGGCTACCGCTTTTGTAAACAGCTGAATAAGACCGGAGGATGCAACATAGCTACCGGGCTTGAAATCCATCTGATATACGAAGGACTGACCTATGTAGCTCGAAAGTGTGGTATCACTCGCAATGGCTCTCTTTACGGCATTAGGCATTCTTACAATGTAATACGGCTTGTTGTTAAGGGAATCGAATCTGAGAGCAGTGCTTGCCCCTGTAGTGTCAATAGCCGCAGAACCGTTAACATCGGAGGTGTTTACCGCAGAGTTCCACACGCCTGTGTTTGACTGACCGTAAAAATCGGCGTTGGTGGTTCCGGGCTTTTGCTCCTTTACAGGATCAGTTGTTCCGCTGATCCATGTCTCAAAGGTGTTGTAAAGGACGACACCGTTCTTCAAGAGCTTTCCTGTAGAAATGATGTCCTCCAAGGTGGTCTTGGAAGCTACCGAGCCTGTCGCTACCGTGTCATCACCGTCGGCAAAGACCGCGAACGGAACGAAAGACACAAGCGTGAGTACGACCAAGAGCATTGAAAGTATTCTTGTGCGCTTTTTCATAATTTTCTCCTTTTAATATGTATTTGGATTTTTCCACGTATGTATTTTATCACAAATAGTCATATTTGTCAATACTTTTTGTTATTTTAAAGCAAATCGTGTATTAAAAATGTTGTTTCCACATTTTCGAGTGTTGTTTTGTCTGTGTTTGTGATAGTTTTGGTAAAAAGAGGCATGATGTGTTCAAATCACCTTGTGCTTATAATACCAACTGCGAGGATTTTCGGAAATGTATTTTGCTCTTATCATATAATCTTCTTCGTCCCTGATAATGTGTTCTGCGTATGAGCGTTGAAACATTTTATCTATGCCGTAACGCTGTTTGCATATCCTCGATGTCAACGATTTGAATGCACATACAACATCGCTCAGGGTTACTCCTCTAATTACCGCTCCTGCATCGGTAGGGGAGGCATTGACGGGAGGAGCAAGCCCCTCCCCTACCATTTTTGTGGTATCCTCTCGCGCGATCTCTGACAATATCGGCTTTCTGTCCTGCGTACACACCGTTATAAAATACGCGCTTGACGTACTGTAATCAAAATTCTTTAATCTCGTTGCTTTTCTTTTCGGTAACTCGTTCCCCATAAGCTAACCCCATAAAACAAACACAAATTCGGCAGAGAATGCTCTCTGCCGAATTTAAACGTCTTTTGTTAGATTAGTGAGCTATGCAACGCTCGGTATCCTTATCGAATACGTGTACTCTGCCAAGCTCAACAGCGATCTTGACCTTGTCACCGGCTCTCGCCTCAGAACGGGGAGAAACACGGGCAATGAGGTTCTGAACCTCGTCCTCAGCTCCCGACGTGGTGAGGTAGAGATAGATCTCAGCACCCATAAGCTCGGTAACCTCAACGTCAGCGGTGATGATGGAATCGGGCATAGCTTCAAGATAACGAGCCTCGTCGTGGAGACACTCGGGACGTACTCCGAGGATGATCTCCTTACCTACGTAATCTTTAAGCGCAGGGTTGTTCGCCTTGTCGGCAGGAAGCTTCAGGCTGTTCTCGCCGAACGTGAAGTAAAGATCCTCGCCCTTCTTTTCAAGCGTACTTCTTATGAAGTTCATCTGAGGAGTTCCTATGAATCCCGCAACGAATACGTTGACGGGAAGATCGTAAAGGTTCTGAGGAGTTGCGACCTGCTGGATAAGTCCGTCCTTCATAACGACTATTCTCGTAGCCATCGTCATAGCCTCGACCTGGTCGTGGGTAACGTAAACGAAGGTCGTTCCGTGCTTCTGGTGAAGCTTGGTAAGCTCGGTTCTCATCTGTGCACGGAGCTTAGCGTCGAGGTTGGAGAGCGGCTCGTCGAGAAGGAATACCTTAGGCTCACGAACTATCGCACGTCCGAGCGCAACACGCTGCTTCTGTCCTCCCGAAAGAGCCTTAGGTCTTCTTTCGAGAAGGTGGGTTATGTCGAGTATGCGGGCTGCTTCCTCAACACGTCTCTTGATCTCCTCCTTGGGAGTCTTACGGAGTTTAAGTCCGAAAGCCATGTTATCGAAAACAGTCATGTGAGGATAAAGAGCGTAGTTCTGGAAAACCATCGCTATATCTCTGTCCTTAGGGGCGATGTCGTTAACGAGCGTATCGCCTATGTGAAGCTCACCCTCGGTGATCTCTTCAAGTCCCGCGATCATACGGAGAGTCGTGGTCTTTCCGCATCCGGAAGGTCCAACGAGTATTATGAATTCTTTGTCCTTAACTTCAAGGTTAAAATCCGAAACCGCGGTAACTCCGCCCGGATATTTTTTGTAAATGTGCTTAAAAGAAAGACTTGCCATTTTTTTAATAACCTCCTGTGTGGTATCGCTCGTCGGTGTCCTTCAATTGAAAGATCTTCCGACGGCATATTTTAACTTGTATATTATTGTATCAAATTTTTTCGGAAAAAGAAAGATGTTATTTATCCAAACTTTTATTTTTCAAATTGTGCATTCTGTACAATTTTCACCATAATAAGTCTTTTTGCGAGTTTTTTGACAAAATATTTTTCTAATAAATTAGAATTTAACCTTTGAGCTTCATCGTAAGACCGATACGCTTTTTAGCTATATCGACGGAAAGCACCTTGACCTCGACAACGTCACCTACCGAAAGCACCTCTCCGGGATGCTTTATAAACTTATCGCTTATCTGCGAAACGTGAACGAGTCCGTCCTGATGGACTCCTATATCGACGAACGCGCCGAAATCTATAACGTTTCTGACCGTTCCTTTAAGTATCATATCGGGTTTAAGATCTTCAAGCGAGAGAACGTCCTCACGAAGCAGAGGCGCGGGAAGTCCGTCACGAATATCGCGTCCGGGCTTTTCAAGCTCTCCGAGTATATCGTTTAACGTCGGCTCGCCTATTTCAAGCTCGGCGCAGAGCTTTTTCTGACCGTATTCCTTTATCTTGGCGCGAAGCTCAGTGAGCTTACCCGTTCCTATATCCTTTTCGGTACAGTCAAAGGTTTTGAGGAGCTTCTTCGCGGCGGCGTACGACTCGGGGTGAACTCCCGTGTTGTCAAGGACCTCTTTTCCGCCGGGTATGCGCAAAAAGCCCGCGCACTGCTCGAACGCCTTGTCGCCTATCCTCGGGACCTTCTTTATCTGCGATCTTGAAGTGAACTCTCCGTTCTCTTCTCTGTATTTAACTATATTCTTCGCGCTTGCGGCGTTTATTCCCGAAACGTAGGAAAGAAGCGAATAAGACGCGGTATTGACGTCAACTCCGACACTGTTTACGCAGTCCTCAACAACTCCCGTGAGAGCCTCGTCAAGTCTTGCGGGCTTCATATCGTGCTGGTACTGACCAACGCCTATCGCCTTAGGCTCTATCTTAACAAGCTCCGCAAGGGGATCTTGGAGACGTCTTGCAATTGATACCGCGCTTCTCTGGGTAACGTCGAAATCCGGAAACTCCTCCGCTCCGAGCTTGGACGCGGAATATACCGACGCGCCCGCCTCGCTTACTATCATATACTTTGCGCCCGTATCCGTCTCTTTGAGGACCTCAACCATAAACTGCTCACTCTCTCTGGACGCCGTACCGTTACCGATAGCAATTATTTCTACCTTATATTTAGAAAGAAGCCGCTTGACTATTACCTTGGCCTCGTCGTACTTGCGGTCGGACTTGATCGTGGGGAATATGACTCCCGTGTCAAGAACCTTACCCGTAGGATCGACTACCGCTAATTTACAGCCTGTACGGAATCCCGGGTCAAGTCCGAGAGCCACCTTGCCCTTTACAGGCGGTTGGAGAAGGAGCTGCTTCAAGTTCTTGGAGAAGACCTTTATCGCGCCCTCGCTCGCGTCGTCAAAGAGCTGAGAACGTATCTCCCTCTCAATTGAAGGAGCTATAAGACGCTCGTAGCTATCGACGGTAGCGGCGGAAACGTACTTATACGCAGGGCTTTTCGCGCTCTTTATGACCTCTCCGAAAAGGTAATTGAGAACGAGATCCTCGGCAATATCAAGGTCTACCTTCAAAAATTCTTCCTTTTCCCCGCGGTTTATCGCAAGAACTCTGTGTCCGGGTATGGTCTTTACCTTTTCCGCGAACTCGTAGTACATACTGTACGGCGAATCCTCGTCCTTTGCTTTTTTGGTAACTATCGTTCCGTAGTCAAAGGTGATAGCGCGTATCTCTTTTCTAAACTCCGCGTTATCGGAAACGTCCTCCGCGATTATATCCATCGCGCCCGCAAGAGCCTCCTCTACGGTGTTTACTTCCTTTTCCTCATTTATATACGCCTCCGCCTCCTGTTCAATTGAAGGATCGTAAGCGTTCTTCTGCTCCATAATGAGTGTGGCAAGTCCTTCAAGACCCTTTTCTCTCGCGACTGATGCTCTGGTCTTTCTGTGCGGCTTGAACGGACGGTAGATATCTTCAAGCTCGGTAAGTATCTCAGCCTTGTCTATCGCCTCGTTTATCTCGTCCGTCATTTTACCCTGCTCGGTTATGGCGGCTCTTACCTCCTCGCGTCTCTTGTCGAGACTGCGGAGATATGCAAGTCTGTCATTTAAGTCGCGGAGCACCGTATCGTCAAGCGATCCCGTTACCTCTTTACGGTAACGCGCTATAAACGGTATGGTATTTCCCTCGTCTATAAGAGCGACGGTCTTTTCCACCTGATCGTATTTAAGTTTAAATTCCTCTGTAAGCTTTGCTATTATATCCATTGTTTACTTTGCTTTCCTTTCGGTCATTTGCGCTTTTATCCGTTTTCACGGAGTGTTTTTTCTTCATCATCGGTAAGATAACGCCACTCCCCCTCGTTTAACCTCGGGTCAAGGCTTACACCTCCGAATTTGAGACGTTTAAGATACGTGACCTTGCTGCCGGCCCTCTCAAACATTCGTTTTATCTGATGGTATTTGCCCTCGGTGAGCGTTATTTTGCCGCTTTTTTCGGTCTCCATAGCTATCTCGGCGGGCTTTGTCATCTTGCCGTCCATCATTATTCCCTTTTCTATCCCGACACTTTCGTCGTAAGGAACAGAGAGACGGAAATAATATTCCTTTTCGGCGTGCTTCTTTGGCGACAGAAGCTTGTGGGCAAGCTCACCGTCGTTTGTGAGCATTATAAGTCCGACCGTGTCCTTATCGAGCCGTCCGCAGGGGAAAAGTCCCATCCGGTTAAACGGCGGTGGAAGAAGATCGACGACCGTCTTTTGCTTTTTGTCGTCCGACGCGCTCAGCACTCCCGCGGGCTTATTCATCATTATCCATATAAACTCTCGGTAAAGCACCGCCGCGCCGTCAAAGCATATAACGTCGTTTTTCTCATCTATATGGCAGGCGCAGTCGCGAACTACGCTTCCGTTAACGGTTATCCTGCCGTTTCTTGCCGCCTTAGCCGCCTCCGTTCGGGAGGCGGTCTTAGTGACGGACAAAAATTTATCAAGTCTCATTTTATCTTCTTATCGGTTTTACGCTGAACCCGAAAACGAACTCCTTATCCGCGAGACGAAGCTCCTCGTCGAGCTTAGGTCCGCAGGAGTTAGAGCCTATTCCGCTCTGCTTATAGTCTATATAAACGTAGGTATTCTCGGAGCGTTCAAGCTCGTAGTCGTGAGCGGCTCTCGTAAGCTCTGCGGTGCTGTAATGGCTTGCCTTGAAAACGAAATCCGTATCCGCATCGAAACGGAGACCGTGACCCGCTATGCTCGTTACCTCGGCGTAGAGCGTATCGCTGTGCGAGCCGTTCTCCTGCGGGAAAACGTAATGCTCGTCTGCCGCGGACACGTTGCCCTTATAAAGTCCCATCTTAGCCGCGAGACGCTTATCGAGGTAGCTCTCGACAGGTCCGAGTCCGAAGTAGCTGTAATGCTCGGTATTTTCCGGCATAACTATCTCAAATCCGAACTTCGGAAGGAAGTCGGAAACGTTCTTTACGTCCGCTTTTACGGAAATAGCTCCGTCGCCCGTTACGGTATAGCTTATCTTAGCCTTTATAACGGGAAGCTTGGACTTTGCCGCAAGGCATATATCAGATACTACCGTTACGCTTCCGTTCGCGTTCTTATCTACGGTAACTCCGTAGCACTTAACGTCCGCGCGGTCGTAGCCCTGCTTTTTCCAATCGTTCTTGGCGTACATATCGTTATCGGTAGGCGCTCTCCAAACGGTATGAGTTACGGGAGCGCTAAGCATCTCCTTGCCGTTATCGTTTATCTGAGCGAGAAGTCCGCACTTCTTGCATACCGTATATTCGGTATCGCCCGCAGTCACTACGTAAGCATAACCCTCATCGGAAACGGTAACGGGATAGGGCGCGTAAGACGCTTTCTTCTTTACCTTTGGAACGGGAAGCTTAAACTGAGCAAAGCTCGTCTCGTGACCCGCCTCAGCCCAAGCGTAAGCGGTGTTTGTGCGGAACGACAGGGTGACGTAAACGTTGCCCGCAAGTCCGCTAAGGTCGTAAGGAACGACTATATCGGTGCTTTCTCCCGCCTTAGTGCCTATCTCCTTTATTACTCCGTTCTGAACGGTAACTCCGTCTTTTTCAACGTTCCAGACGAGGTCCATATCGCTGAGTGCCGTGAAGTTTCTTCTGCTTATGAGCTTGAACGCGCCCGCCGCGAGGTCTATCGCCTCAACAGTTACCTGCGCGTAAGCCTGCTTTGCTTCAAGGAAGCCCGTATGCGGAGTTCTGTCGGGATATACGAGTCCGTCAACACAGAAATTGCCGTCGTTCGGAGTATCTCCGAAATCGCCGCCGTAGGTATAGTGATAGCTTCCGTCCTTCTGCTTTATGCCGACGGAGTGATCGGTGAACTCCCATATACAG
Source organism: Eubacteriales bacterium (assembly GCA_045658525.1). GTDB lineage: Bacteria > Bacillota > Clostridia > Oscillospirales > CAG-272 > SIG673. The sequence goes on along the minus strand of JAZOVD010000030.1, from coordinate 19,741 downwards.
CCACCGAAGAATATATCGTTTGCGTATATGCACTCCCAATACTGAGCGAGGTTTCCGGGGCCGTTACCCATTGCGTGACAGTATTCGCAGAGGAATACAGGCATCGTAAGCTCCTTGTTATCTATCTTCTCTTGGAGCATATTGACGTGCGTGTACATCGTACTCTCAACGTCCGTCGCCTCGGGATTTTCTCTGCCCTCGGTGTAATGACGTGCCGCGCCCTCGTAGTGGATAAGTCTCGCGTTATCGCGCGAGCGGAGATACGCGGTCATCGCTCTCTGGTTACAGCCGTAGCCCGACTCGTTGCCGAGAGACCACATTATGATACACGCGTGGTTCTTATCGCGCTCAAACATACGTCTCGCCCTGTCAACGTACGCCTCCTCCCATTCGGGATCGTCGGAAATACGCTTCCAGTTGCCGACCATAGTAAAGCCGTGCGTCTCTATATCAGCCTCGTCAACGACGTAGAAGCCGTACTTATCGCAGAGCGCGGTAAATCTGGGGTCGTTGGGATAGTGAGAGGTCCTTATGGTATTGACGTTATGGCGCTTCATTATCATAAGATCCTCGACCATGTGCGCATACGGGGTCGCGTGACCGAGAACAGGATGGCTGTCGTGGCGGTTTACGCCCTTAGCCTTGACCTTTTTGCCGTTTATGTAAATTACTCTCTTTATTATCTCGATCCTCTTAAATCCAACGGGAACGGCTATATATTCCTCTCCGCATTTAAGATAGAGCGTATAAAGCAGGGGCGTTTCGTCGTTCCAGAGGGAAACGTTCTTTACATCGAACTCAAACACGGGGGAAGCGGAGTTCTTTTTCGCCTCTGCTACGACCTCTCCCGAAGGAGAAACGAGCTTTGCCGAAACGTAAGCCTTACCGTTAAGCGTGATCTCCGCGGTAAGAGTACCGTTTTTGAGCTTTTTATCGAGAACGGGCTTGACGTATATATCGTCTATTCTGGTCTTTGAACGGAAAAGAAGGAATACTTCTCTGAAAATTCCGCTCATTCTCCACATATCCTGGTCTTCAAGATACGTTCCGTCGCACCACTTGAAGATGAGGACCTTTATCTCGTTCTTGCCCTCTTTGATGAACTCCGTGATATTTATCTCGCTCGTCATGTGGCTTACCTGACTGTAAGCGGCGAAGCGGTCGTTTACGTAGAGATAGAAGCAAGAGTCAACGCCCTCGAAATTGAGCATTACGTCCTTATCCTCTATCATTTCCTTGGTAAGAACGAAGCTGCGGCGGTAAAGACCGACGGGGTTATCGTCGGGAACGTGCGGCGGGTCGGCGGGAATGGGATAATTTACATTAGTGTAGTTGGGAACGTCATATCCTCTGTCGAGAACCACCTGCCAGTTCATCGGAACGTCGAGCTTATCGTAGCCCTCGCTCGGGAATAACGGAACGTCAGTTCCGTCAACGTGATATATATCGGGATACCATTTGAAATCCCACGTTCCGCAAAGAGATTTGAAGTAGCGTGAGTCCTCGCGTACCTCGCTTACGGACGACGCCTCGTCGTGGAACGGAATAAAATACGCTCTCGGGGATTCGCAACCAACGTGAAGATGTTCAAGCCCTTTATGAAAATCCTGAAGCTTTACCATTTTCGTTTCTCCTTATTTGTTTTCCTCGGCTTCTCTTTTAAGGTCGTCAAGAACAGACGTTTTCTGATGTATGCAGCCATCATCGGTCCTGCCTATATTGGCGGGTGCCGCCCAACGTACACCGTTCTGGATTATGCGGCGGACGTAGGGGTTATAGAAGCTTCTGCACTCCTCGTGACCGGGCTGGAAGTAAAAGACCTTACCCATACCCTTGTAATAGCAGCAGCCCGAACGGAAAATGTTTCCGTTCTCATACCACGAGCTGAAAACAAGCTCGTCGGGAGTGGGGATATAGAACGGCTCTCCGTACATCTCCTCAAACAGCTCAAATCTTTCGGGAATACCATCTGCTATGGGATGCTGAGGCATTATGTTCCATATTATCTCCTTCTGATTCATACCCCAGGAAAGATCGCCCGTCGTTCCGAGTATCGCGCGGAAGGGCTTGGAATGATGTCCGGAATGTATCGGAACAAATCCCATTCCTTTACGGAGAACTCTGTTCTTCACTTTTTCAACTATCTCGTCTCTGACCTCTCCGTGAGCCATGTGTCCCCACCATACGAGAACGTCGGTATTGTCAAGCACCTCGTCGGTCAGACCGTGCTCGGGCATATCGAGCGTTGCGGTAGTTACCTCCATCTCTCCCGTTTCAAGAAGTATATCCTTTACAGCGTTATGTATTCCGTTGGGGTATATCTCGCGTATGCGTTCCTCTCCCAACTCGTGGCGGTATTCGTTCCATACCGTGACTCTGATCTTCTTTTCCATATCATTTTCCTCTGCTTTTTCTTTAAGTACCCGAAAAACAAACTCGGGTCTTTTTTATTATCTCACATTATAATTATTTTGTCAAGATAATTTATTTTAAAACATTAGAATTAAAATGATGTTTACCCTCTCAGTAACCTACGATGACAGCTCTCCCGAGGGGCGAGCCTCTCCTTTCGTCAAAGCGATACTTTTGTTCAATACTTGTTATCAAAAACCGTGAATTAAATTCACAAAATAGTGATATACTATTATAAGTGTTACTTGTACGTTTTATTTATCGCTTCTACGCGTCCGATCTGTGGGATACGGATAGCGGAAACGAAAAACCTCGGGAAAAGACGTTTTAAGCTGATAGCCACTCACGATCGGCTTAAAACGACTTGCCGTAACATCATAGCGCGTATCTCGGATAGAGGGATCTTCTACCCGTGATTTTTGCGTGTTCGTTTTTACATACACACAGAGAGAAAGGATAAATACCGAATGGCAAAAAAAGAAAAAAACAAATTGCTCCCCTTAAAGGTTTTTTCCCTCGGCGGTATCGACGAGATAGGAAAAAACATGACGGTCATCGAATACGGTGACGATATAATAATAGTTGACTGCGGACTTGGCTTTCCCGATGACGAGATGCTCGGAATAGACCTCGTTATCCCCGACATAACCTACCTTGAAGAAAACAGCGACAAAATAAGAGGTATAGTTCTTACTCACGGTCACGAGGACCACATAGGCGCACTCCCTTACGTTTTAAAGACCGTGCACGCTCCCGTTTACGGAACTCGCCTCACTCTCGGAATAGTCGAGAACAAGCTCCTCGAACACCGCTTTGAGGTACAGCCGAAGCTGTTCTGCGTAGAAGCGGGAGACGTTATAAGACTCGGAGTTTTCACAGCGGAGTTCATACACGTAAACCACTCGATAGCCGACGCCTGCGCTATCGCGATAGGCACGCCTCAGGGAACGGTGTTCCATACGGGAGATTTTAAGTTAGATCTCACCCCGATCGAGGGAAACGTTATGGATATAGCCCGTATCGGTCAGATAGGCAACGACGGGATAAGACTCCTCCTCTGCGAGTCAACGAACGTCGAACGCCCCGGATACACCCCATCGGAAAAGAACGTCGGACGTTCGCTTGACGACATTTTCAGAAAAAACATTGATAAAAGAATAGTAATAGCCACGTTTTCCTCAAACGTACACCGCGTTCAGCAGATAATCGACATCAGCGCGGAATGTAACAGAAAGGTCGCGATAACGGGACGCTCGATGCAGAACATCGTCAGCGCGGCGATACGCCTCGGTTACATGAACGTTCCCGACGGAGTTCTGATAGATATAAACGAGATAAGACGTTACAGACCCGAAAACCTGACCCTTATAACAACCGGAAGTCAGGGCGAGCCTATGTCCGCGCTTTACAGAATGGCTATGGCGGCTCACGACAAGGTAGAGCTTGGCACGTCTGATATAGTTATAATCTCGGCTCACGCTATCCCCGGAAACGAAAAGCTCGTTGATAAGGTAGTAAACGAGATGTGCAAGAAGGGCGTTACGGTTCTTTACGACGCTTTGGTCGAGGTCCACGTTTCGGGACACGCCTGCCGTGAGGAATTAAAGCTTATGCACGCCTTGACCAAGCCTGAGTTCTTTATGCCCGTCCACGGTGAATACAAACATCTCGTCTGCCACAAGGCTCTTGCCGAGGAGATGGGAATGTCGCCCGACAAGATATTCGTTTCAAACGATATAGGACGCGTCCTCGAAATAACCGAAAACGGCGCTAAATGGAACGGAACGGTGGATGCGGGCAAGGTCCTTATAGACGGATACGGCATAGGCGACGTAGGAAACATAGTCCTGCGCGACAGAAAGCATCTTTCCGAGGACGGACTTATAGTTGCCGTCGCGACGGTTGACAGCCGTGACGGTTATATAATATCGGGTCCCGACCTCATTTCGAGAGGCTTCGTATATGTCCGCGAGTCCGAGGGTCTTATGGAGGAAGCGAGAGCCGTCGCGCGCGACGTTCTCAACGACTGCCTTGACGCAAATAACCACGACTGGGCTGACGTAAAAAACCGTATGAAAGAGGCTATGACCCGTTATCTTGCGGGCAAAACGGGAAGAAAGCCTATGATACTGCCGGTAATAATGGACATTTAAATCACAACAAAAAGCCTCCCTTTGCACAAGGGAGCCTTTTTATTTACATTCCAAATCCTACCGCTATGCTGAAATAGAGCAGAACGGTGCTCGCATCAACGAGAGTCGTAAGCACGGGAGAGGCGATAAGCGCGGGGTCAAGCCCGAAACGTTTAGCCAGCATTGGTAGGATACAGCCAAGCGTTTTTGCGGTCACGACGGCACAGATAAGCGTAACACCGACGACTAACATCTCCATCGTCATTCCGCCAGGAACGTGGTAGTAGAACTGATTTAAGAGCAATATTCTTACAGCGTTGGCAAGCGCAAGCGCCACACCGGCGACAAGAGCTATACGAAACTCCTTGAATATGACTCGCCCAAAATCCCGAAGTCCTATCTCGCCCGTCGCAAGTCCTCTTATTATTATCGCCGAGCTTTGAGAACCGCTGTTTCCGCCCGTACCCATAAGCATAGGTATAAACGATACCATAAGCGCGGTCATAGCGTTTTCATACGCCGTTATTATCATACCCGTACCCGTTGCCGAGACCATAAGTACCAAAAGCCAGAGTATCCTTTTTCTCGCGTGAGTAAAGACGGGCGTTTTGAAGTAGCTTTCTTCAAGAGGCTCTACCGCCGCCATCTTCATAAACGCATCATCCATGTTTTCACGGATAATATCCATAGCGTCGTCAAAGGTTATGATACCGACTATCCTTTTTTCCGCGTCCGTAACGGGAATGGCGAGCAGGTCGTATTTTTCTATAAGACGGGCAACGTCCTCAGCTTTATCCAAAGTAAAGCAGGATATGACGTTAGTCTCCATAAGGTCGCCCACCTTATCGTCGGGGCTTGCGAGCATAAGCTCTCTTGCCGAGACCGTACCCATTATCACCCTGCTCCTATCCGTTACGTAACAGGTATATATCGTTTCCTTGTTTACTCCCTCGCGGCGTATCTTGGCAAACGCCTCCGAGACAGTCATATCCTTTTTAAGACTGATATACTCTATCGTCATATACGAGCCTGCGCTGTCACCGGGATAGTTAAGCACCTCGTTTATTATCTCACGCTTTTCCTTTGGCACGCTTTTAAGAAGCCGCCTGACTATCGTCGCGGGCATCTCCTCTATTATATCGACCGTATCGTCAACAAAAAGCTCCGCCATGACCCATTCAAGCTCTGGGTCTGTAAAGGTGCGCAAAAGTGTTTCCTGCATATCGCTGTCCATCTCGACGAAGGTATCAGCCGCCAAGTCCTTTGGCAGGAGTCTGAACACCGCTGGAAGCAGGTTTTCGGGTATCTCGGAAAGAGTTACCGCAAGGTCTGCCGAGTTAAGCTCGGAAAGCAGAGCGCGAAGCTCCGCGAATCTGTGCTTCGTAAGAAGCTCGATCGTCCTTTCTTTCATTTAAGTGTCTCCTTTCTTTGAAAAAACTGGGGAAAGAGACCGCCGTAAAAGGACGCCGTCAGAAGCAACTCGTTTTAAAAGCTGTTTATATCACCAAAAACGAAAAAGGAACGAAAAATATTCCCTTTAACGCCTTCGGCATACTTCGGCCGACGTCCGCGCGACTGCCATATTCTCCGTTCATTCGTTTTCACCTCTTTGTTTAATAAATTTGCGGAAGCACCGCTTTTTTTATTATATCTGAATTTCCGTATTTTGTCAACTTAAAACATATCACGGCGGCATATTTCAGCACTTTGCATTAAACATAGGCTCAGGAGATATAATAAACACATCATCTGAACAAAGGCGGATATAAATTATGAACATCTGGCACGATTTTCCCGAAGATAAGATAACTGCTAACAGATTTTTCGGAGTAACGGAGATCCCCGCAGGCTCGAAAAACAAATACGAGCTTGATAAGGAAACGGGGCTTTTGCGCCTTGACCGTATTCTCTACACATCAACAAGATACCCAGCTAATTACGGTTTTATTCCCCGTACTCTGGCGGGCGATAACGACCCCCTCGACGTGCTTATGCTCTGTCAGGAGCCGATACTGCCTATGACGCTCGTTGAGTGCTTTCCGATAGGCGTTCTCAAAATGACTGACGGTACGGAAACAGACGAAAAAATAATCGCTATCCCGTTCGGAGACCCCACACTTGCGGGTTACACGGACGTTTCCGAGCTTCCGTCTCATAATTTTGAGGAGATACGTCACTTTTTCTCGGTATATAAACAGCTCGAAGGACTTCAAACCAGCGTAGAGAGCCTTCACGGCCGCAGAGAAGCCGAACGTATAATAAACGAATGTAAAAACAGATACGAGTGTGTGTTCAACGCATTTCCCGAAAACGCTTGACAAAAAAGCTCGGAATATGTTATAATCTCTGCGAGGATAGATGTAATTTCGTCCTTATATTCCGAAAAAAGCCATATATCCCGCTTTTTTTGAAGAAAAAGCCTTAATTACCTGATTTTTTGGGGTAGCCGAAGCGAATATTTACGCTTATAATGTAAGTGTGGATCTCCCACTTAACGCTGCTTTGAAAGGTTTGGTAAGCATAATGGAGCTTTTGCTCATCTCCGAAAACAAAATAAGGATCTCTCTTACAAAGGAAGATCTTGACGGTTACAGGATAACGTGTGACAGGATAGATTACGATAACACCGAGACTCGCAGAGTATTCTGGTGTCTTTTCGACGAGGTGAAGCAAAAAACGGGCTTCGATGCCGCCGAAAGCCGTATATTTATCCAGATATACCCCGATAAAAACGGCGGTTGCGAGTTATACGTTTCAAAAATAAACGCACCCGCAAACGACAAAACTGATCACACGGTCTCCCCTGTCTCGTTCAGATCGATCGAGCCAACGCCGCGGCCTGAGATATACAGCTTTGACAGAATAGAGCCATTACTTTCCGCTTGCCGTCAGTTAAAGCTTCTCGGGTACTCTGGAAGCTCGACCGCGCACGCGGACAAAAGCGGGCGTTTCTATCTGTCATTAGACAGTGATCTGCCGAAAACCTGCTTTTTGACGGAATACGGGTTACGCCATACCTCAGAGTCGGTAAGGCTTTACATAAACGAGCACTGTAAAAGCATTTGTGAGCAAAACGCGATCGAGACGCTCGGAGCGTTATAAAAATTATGCCGTCAATACGGCGGAATGGAGAAAACAATGGAACTTACCTGGGAAGCACTTGAAGAAAAATGCAAAGGCTGTACCGCCTGCTCGCTTTGCGAGACGAGAAACAACGTCGTATTCGGCGCGGGAGACAGAAACGCGAAGCTGATGTTCGTAGGGGAAGCTCCCGGTGAGACCGAGGACCTTTCGGGTCAACCGTTCGTAGGACGCGCGGGAAAGCTTTTTGACCGTTATCTTGAAGCGGTCGATATTCCGCGTGAGTCGGTTTACATAGCGAATATGCTCAAATGCCGTCCCCCGAAGAACCGTGACCCAAAGCCCGAGGAGCAGGATCTCTGTATTAATTATCTCAGGGATCAGGTAAGACTTATACAGCCGAAAATGATAGTATGTCTCGGACGTATCTCCGCTATGCGTCTGATAAAGCCCGATTTCAAGATAACACAGGAGCACGGGGTATGGTTTCAAAAGGGCGCGTACAAGATGTGCGCGGTATATCACCCCTCGCTTCTTCTCCGCGATCCCCGCAAAAAAGAGGATATGCTCAAAGATATGCAGATGATAAAAGAGGAGCTGTTGAAGCTCTGAGAAAACAAAAAACCACCCACGGGTGGTTTTTATTTTATATTTATAAATAAAATTTATACAAAACTATTGCAAAAAGGCGATTTTTGTTGTACAATTATTTTACGGTACTTAATACATGGAGGAGCATAATGACAAAGATACTTCACTTAGCGGATCTTCACCTTGACAGTCCGTTCAGAGACGACCCGATAACCGAAGCGGAAAAACGCAGAGCCGATCTTCGTAACGTTTTTCTTAACGCGCTTAAATACGCGTCCGAAAACGGAGTTGAGATCGTACTTATAAGCGGTGACCTTTTCGACGGAGAATTTTACAGCAAGGCAACACTCGATTTTCTTGCCGAAAGCTTTGCCGAGACTCCCTCGTGTCACTTTATAATCGCACCCGGAAACCACGACGCGTATAAATACGCAAGCCCGTATAAAAAATGCAATTTCACCGCAAACGTTACCGTTTTCACAACGGAGACTATGCAAGCGGTAAATCTCGAGCATCTCGGAGTAACGGTTTACGGATACGCGTTCACCGACAGCTCACACACCGCATCCCCCCTTGAAGGCTTCAAGGTAAACAACGGAGACGGCTTTCACGTTCTCTGCGCGCATGCGGATACGGAAAGCTCGCGTTCGCCCTACGCCCCCATCAAGGAAGCCGAGCTTGCCGATTCGGGACTTGATTACGCAGCCCTTGGACATATACATACGAAGCCCGAGATACAGCGAGTCGGAAACACCCTTTACGCGTACAGCGGTTGCATAGCGGGTCGTGATTTTTCGGAATACGGAGAAAAGGGCGGTATTCTGGTAACTCTCGATAACGCCGGTGGAGTCAAGACCGTAAACGCTGAGCGCATTGCGTTCTGTCCTTGGGTATATGACGTTCTGAACGTAGATCTTTCCGGAGCGGCAGACCAAAAGGAAATGCTCAAACGTATAAAAGCGATAGTAAATGATAAGAAAAACGGCTCGGACAAGGAATACATTTTCAAGCTTGAGCTTGTCGGAAACGTTGATAAAAAGTTTGACGCTTCGGCAGCGGCGACGGAGCTTAAAAAGCTCGGTATCCGAAAAACCGATGACAAAACGACGGCGTCATATAACTATCTCGGTCTTGATACGGATTTCACCATACGCGGTGAATTTTACAGACAGTTAAAGCCCCTGCTCTCCTCGGACGATCCCGAGAAGCGTAAGGTCGCTGAGCTTGCGCTTACTTACGGACTTGCCGCAATGGACGGAAACACGCCCGTTTCTTGATAACGGGTCAGCTACTCTTAAAGAAAGAAGTACATACTATGCGTATTTGTGAAATAAAAATAGGGCAGTTCGGTGCTATAAAAAATAAAGATATTCCGCTCCACGCGGGTATCAACCTGATAATGGGAGATAACGAATCGGGAAAAAGCACGATCTGCGCGTTTATAAAATTCGTTCTTTACGGCTTTTCAAACCCCGAGGAGCGCAAAAAGCATACGAGCCTGCTCAGCGGAAGAAGCGAGGGCGCGCTCATTATCGAAGGCAACGACGGAGTTATCTACCGTGTAGAGAGAACCGAGACCGAAAAGGGTCGCGGCAAGGTAACGGTCAAAAACGACTTTGACGGAACTGAGTTTGCCGACTGGAAGAACCATGCTTCCACCCCCGGAGATTATTTTCTCGGTATTCCCGAGGCGCTTTATTCGCGTTCGCTCTACGTCAGCCAGGAATACGGCGCGGAGCTTGACGGCAAGAGCGCCGAGGCGGTAAACAATCTTCTGCTTACGGGAAACGAGGCGACCAACCTCAAACGCGCCAAGAGTATTCTTGACGGTATCCGCAAGGAGTACAGACTCAAACGCGGAAACGGTGGGCTTATCCCCGAGACCGAGCAAAGAATAGCGGAGCTGAAAGATAAACTCGTTCATAAGATAGCGGAAAAACAGAGTATAGAAGAGCTTACTATGGAGATGAACGAAACGAGCAACCAGAGCATCGTTTCGGAAGAAACTCTCGAAAAGCTCAGGGAGCGCATAAAGAAACGCCGCGCGGCGGAGATAAGGAAGCTCTTTTCGGATACCGAAAAGGTCGGAAACGCGCTTACGGGCTGTAAGGTCAGACAGGACGAGCTTGAAAAATACAACACGGTCGGAACGTTTCTTCCCGATGACGCTTATATAAGCGATCTTGAAAAGACGGAAGCCGAAACCAAGAGCGCGGGAGTCGTCTGCGAGGATCTCCGTGTTCTTGCCAATATCGCAAAGAAACAGCTCAGCGAAAAGCCCAAGGGTTATTCCATATATGAAAAGCACGGCAGTCACGGCATTCTCGAAGAATACCGTTCGCTGAAAAGAAAGCGTGCCGCATCAAACGTGATTTCTGTAATTGCGGGTGTGTTTGCTATCGCCGCGATAGCTCTTTTCCTGCTTTCGTATCTTAACGTTCTGGATATTTCAAAAACGGTGCTCGGCGCGGTATTCGCGGCTTCGGTACTTGTTTTAGTGGTCGCTCTCGTTCTCAAACGCAGACCTGACAAGCTTCTTAAAAAGCTTAACGAGCTTTTGGGAGTCACCAAGCAGCGTCCGCCTGAGATAGTTTGCCTTGAATGTGAGGCTCACGACAAGGGCGCGGGCGGAAACGCAAGAGAAATATCCGCTAAGCTCAAAGCCGCGGAGGCTGAATTTGGAAAGAAAGCCGCGGAGTTCGCTCAAAAGCTTGCAAAGTGGAACAAGGGAAGCGTAGAGGAAGCGAAGAGAGATTATCTTACTTATATCGAGCGCAAGAAAAAGCTTGACGCGGAACGCGAGGAACACGAAAAACGTCACGAATTCTTCCGCGGAAAGCTTGCGGGATTTACCGACAAGGATAAGGAGTATGCTCTCTCGCTCACAGAAGCGGAGATAAACAGAGCTTACTCCGACGAGATAAGTGACGAGGACGTCGCCAACGCCGAAAAAGCACTCGAAAGCTCAAAGAGCCGTCTTTCCGAGCTTAGGGTAAAGCGTGCCGAAACGGGTGTTGGAAGTGACGAGGATATTGAGGCGATAGACGCCGAGATACGCGATCTCGAAGCAAAGCTTGCCGACTACAAGGCGAAATGTATGGCGGCAGAGCTTGCCGAGGAGATGCTTACGCGTGCCGAAACGGGAATACGCGATACCGTTTCACCGTATCTCGGACGTTACGCAAGCGAGCTGTTCAGTGATATGACTGACGGAAAATATAACGCCATTAATATTTCGAGCGACTTCGGTATGACCTACGCCGCCCAGAACGGTGATAAAGAGATAGACAGTATGTATCTTAGCGGCGGAAGCGCGGATCTTGCTTGGCTCTGCCTGCGTCTCGCGCTTCACAGAAAGCTCGCTGACGGAAATACTCTCCCTCTTATATTCGACGAATGCTTCGTTTACTTTGACGAAAAGAGGCTTGCGCGCATAATCGACAAGCTGGTCGCGATCTCGAAAACCGGAACTCAGGTAATAATAGTTTCCGCGTCCGAACGCGAAAAAAAGCTCTCCAAGCGCCGTCTCAAAATTACAAATCTTAGCGAAGTTAGTGAATAGTTTTCTCCTACTTTTCTTGAAAGAAAAGTAGGCAAAAGAACTTCCCTCACACGCTCCCGTGATACAGGGCGTGTGAGGGAAGTATTTTTTGTATTTATTTCAAAAATAGTGAAATCTTCACCAAATCGAGATTTTAATTTTTTTGCTCTCCATATCTCTATGCGAACCCCTCGGAAGTGAAAAACTGTCCAAGGTGGCAACAAAAGTACGACTGTAAGTTTCTTTCTTTTTCTTTGCTTCGTTTCTTGTTCTTTCTTTGCGACCAAAGAAAGAACAAGAAATGAAGATAAAAATAAAATACCATCATTCTATGATACGATATTAAAATTTACGCAGTAGTCCCCATACAAAAGTCTTCGCCAAGCTTTCTTCCAGAAAGCGGGAAAAAGAAATGAAGATAAAAGAATAATGAAGATTTAAAAATTACTTTTTAATATAAGGTGTAGGATCTATACGCTTATCGTTAAGACGAATTTCGAAATGCAGGTGCGGACTGTCCGCGCATTCTCTCATAGCGGTTTCACCTACCGCACCGATAAGCGTTCCGGGCGTCACAGCCGTTCCCTCGCTTATTCCCTCGGGAAGCGTATCGGAAAGATTCATATAGTACGATTTAAGTCCGTTTCCGTGGTCTATAACTATCGTTTTACCCATAAACGGATCGGTATATATCTTTTCTATCTTTCCATCGGAAAACGCTCTTACGGGTGCTCCGACCTCACTCGAAATATCTATACCGAGATGGACTCTGTAATCGTTCATGGTAGCGGAAAAAACAAGCACGTCGTCGCTGTAATCCTTCTGGATATCTCCGTCACACGGCGTAAGATATACCTTCTCGTTCTGCTCCGCGTCCGACGGCTTATCGTTTTCGTCCTCGCTCGGCTTTTCAGGCTCACTCGGCTCTGCGGGTGTATTCGGCTGAGTATCGCCGTTCTGTCCGTTATCCTCGGGTGGAGTCTGGTCGCCCTCTCCGTTCTGACCTGCGTCTATCGGAGGCGTCGGCTCGTTTCGTTTAGCCACGGTGGAGGCTATCGCCGTTATCGTAACGACAAGTACAGTTATAAGCAGGAGCGCGAGAATTATATACGCGCTTCTGTTAGCCCATTTTTGCTTTACGTTTTCGTTCATACTAATAATCCTTCCTTTACGTTTGTAAATTCGTGATTATATTTTGTACGCCGAAAACTTTTTTATTCAGTTATTTGGAAAAGTTTTTAAGTTTTGCTCATGTGCATAACTATGCTGTGAGGAAGAAGCTTGGCAAGCACTCTGTAAAACTTGAAAAAGAGTCTGGGAGTATATACCGCGCGTCTTTTGTCCGACTTTTTGACCGAACCCCTTGCCACCTTTTTGGGGTCGCAGTAAGGAAGCGTATCAAACGTCTTTGAGCTTCCCTTTTCTATGCCCGCAATAGAAAGAAACTCCGTTCTCATCGGTCCGGGGCATACGGCAAGCACGTTTATCTTGCGCTTTTTAAGCTCAAATCTGAGCGAACGCGAAAAGCTCATAACGTAAGCCTTTGTAGAGCAATAGACCGTCATATTCGGATTGGGCGCAAACGACGCGATAGAGCAAACGTTGATAACACCCGCTCCCGCGTTCATATAAGGAAGCACAAGACAGGTAAGAGCAGTCATTGCGCGGCAGTTAAGATCCACCATTGCCGCCTGCTCGTCGGGATCAGAACCGTAAAGCTCACCGAGCTTTCCGCAGCCCGCGTTATTTACAAGGTAAGTAACGTCGGGCTTTTTTTCTTCGAGCAGCCTTCTAAGCTCAGGTACTGCGTTATCCGCGGTAAGGTCAAGAGGGATACATACTATTTTTTTATCCGCAAACTCGCCCGCAAGCGCTTCCATACGCTCCTTACGTCTTGCGACGAGCCATATCTCCTCTACGTTCTTATTTTCCGACAGGACCGAAATATATTCCTTTCCGAGTCCTGCGGTCGCTCCTGTGATGATAGCTGTTTTCATGTCGTTTTTCCTTTCGGTATAATTATGTATTTTAATTTTTCAAAATTGCTTTCCTTTGACAAAACCGACTCCCGTCGCATACTCTGTTATAGAAACGAAGATTTTCTTTAACAGTACCGCTGTCTGAACGCAACATACGGTCTTTCGTTTCGGTACGCGTCGGAAAACTCCCCCGTAAGTTTCGACGCGAAAATAATCGGGGAGAAAGGATTGGTAACAAAAATGGCGGATAATAAGTGTCTTCCCGGCTACGTAGGCAAGGGAGCCGTCATACTTGACGTAAACAGAGTCCTTGACAGTTGCAGAGATAAGGACTGCTTCGAGGACGTAAAGGTATTCCTTAACGAATGCGGTCAGGAGATAATCGAGAAAACGGGAAATCTTCGCGTAAAGAACACAGAGGTCGTTCGCACCTCGCTTTGCGTAGAGCCTGTAAAGTTCAACCGCGGATTTTATTCCGTTGACGTTCGCTTCTACGTTAAATTAACGCTGGAAGCGTGTATGTGCGCGGGAAAGGCTACCGAGTTTGAAGGTCTCGCCGTCTGCGATAAGAAGGTAATTCTCTACGGCGGGGAAGGAAACGTCAGCGTTTTCCGTTCGGGTGACGGCGATTCCTGCTGCAACGGCGTAAAGCCATTCGGAGAAAGCAAGAACGGAAGCCTGCCCTTCGCGGTATGCGAGGTAGCCGACCCGATCGCGCTCGATCTCCGTACCGTCAGATACGAGGATAAATGCGGCTGCTGCTTCTGCTACGCCGATGAGATCCCCGAATGTGTCACATGCTGCTTTGACGGTCAGCTTTACGAATGTGACGCTCCAGATCGCAGAGAGCTGCTGGTATCGCTCGGATTTTTCTCGGTAATACGTCTCGAACGCCCCGGTCAGTATCTCGTCAGCGCGACCGAGTGCTGTGTTCCCGAAAAGGAATGTGTTTGCGGAGACGTCGATCCCTGCTCCGTATTCCGTAAAATGGATTTCCCCGTGGGGGAATTCTGCACCTCCGGCATTCACGCGGGAAATGTCAGCTCCAAAAAAGACTGCGGCTGCAAGGATAATCACTGACCGATAACAAAAAATGTACTCCGCTGTGACCTTTCCTGTCATGCGGAGTACATTCTATCGGTTTCTTATTCACAGCTGATAAATTTAAATGTCTTCGTTGCTTGCGGACTCGTCCGCCTGCTCGCTTTCTGCCATCGCTTCCGCTTCGACTGCCTCGTTATAGGCTTCGAGAACAGCTTCTTCAAGCACTGCTCTGAAATCTGCGTTTATCGGATGTACAATATCACGGTAAGTATTATCGGGGTTCTTTCTGCTGGGCATAACGATAAATAACTTTTCTCTCGCGTATATGACCTTTATGTCGTGAAGCGCAAGCTGTCCGTCAAAGGTCACCGACACGATAGCTTTCATAGGTTCTTCGTCGCTGAACAGTTTTCTTACTTTTACGTCTGTGATCTGCATTGGGTTATAGAGCCTCCTCGCTTTTCGTTTGTCCTTATTTATAATTATAAAGTTTTTTTATGAAAAATGTGCTATGAAAACAGAACCTTTTTTGAAAATTTCTGTATATCTTTTAATGCTTTTTTGTGAATAAATATACCATTTAACGAAATAAAACGGCGAATAAATCGATTTTTGTCATACATAGCACCATATTGTCGTATATTGCCGATATAAATTGGAGAATACATAAATGTTACAGCCCTTTACATTTCTTCCGCAGTACGCAAAAAGTATTTTCTTTTCGGGTATATGCGGAGTCTCGATGTCCTCGCTTGCGATCATCTCCGCTATGAGAGGCTATACCGTTTCGGGAAGCGACTCGTCAGCAAATCCGAAATACTCGGAGCTTTTCAAAAAACACGGCATAAGAATGACTCATTATCACGACACCTGGAACTCGCTCGGGTACGACGTTCTCGTCCGAACGGGAGCGGTGAGCGAGGATAACCCCGATATAATCACAGCGCGCAGGGCGGGGATACCCGTGTACTCGCGTTCGGAGTTTATGGGCGGCATACTTTCAGAGTACGAAAAACGTACGGGTATCGCGGGAACGCACGGAAAGAGTACGGTAAGCGGTATGCTGGCGAGCATCTGCGCTGATTCGACCGCGCTTATAGGCGCGGAGTCGATAGACCTCGGCGGAAATTTCCGTCTCGCGAGCAAAAAGCACGTTATATATGAGGCTTGCGAATACAAACGCGCCTTTCTTGATATGCTTCCGACCACCGCGGTCATACTCAATAT
Source organism: Eubacteriales bacterium (assembly GCA_045658525.1). GTDB lineage: Bacteria > Bacillota > Clostridia > Oscillospirales > CAG-272 > SIG673. Next base: position 3,734 of record JAZOVD010000030.1, on the reverse strand, counting down.
AGAAAGAGAACACACGGACTGTTATAAAAATATTGCGGATTCGCTAAAAGCTTACAGAGATTTTATAAGGAACGCCGAAAGATGTGTGCTTTTCTCAGACGACAAAAACGTAATGAAGCTCGCCCCTTACGCCGAAAACGCCGTTATGTTTTCCGTCCGTGATGAAAAAGCAGACCTCTACGCCAAAAATATATGCCAAACAAAGGGATTTTATTCCTTTGATGCCGTTTGGCACGGGGAAAAAGTGTTTGACGTTACTCTTAAAGTCCCCGGCTTTCACAACCTCAAAAACGCCCTCGCCGCAATATCGGCGGCATTTTGCCACGGTATCGACCCGACCGAAATAAAAAAGGGGCTTGAAAGCTTTTGCGGTATGAAACGCCGTCTCGAAAAGCTCGGAAAATTCGAGGGAGCGGACATATACGACGATTACGCTCATCACCCGACAGAGATAAGAAGCACGCTTTCGGCGTTAAAGCGTATGGGCTACAAAAAGATAATATGCGCCTTTCAGCCGCACACCTACTCACGTACCGCGTCGTTTTTTGAGGAGTTCACTCACGCCTTCGAGGATGCCGACAAGGTCATATTTGCCGACATTTTCGCCGCGCGGGAGAGCAACGTCTATGGAATAAGCTCCTCTGACCTCGCAAACGCTACCGAAAACGGAATATATATTCCGAAATACGACGATATAATATCGTATTTTGCCGAGCAAGCCGAAAACGAATGCGCCTTGATAACTCTCGGTGCGGGTGAGCTTGACACAGTATCGGCAAAGCTCGCGAGGTTTGGAAAATTATGCTGATGACCTCATTACACAGCAATCTTTACACTACGTTACTTGAATTTTCACATTAAATATGATATTCTAAAATAAAGGATCGCAAAATTTTTTAAGAAGGAAAATATTATGTTCAAAAAAATATTCGCGGGCATAGCGGTATTTATGCTTGCTCTTATGCTGGTATCCTGCTCGGGTAAGACCCCGTCAGGAAAAAAATACGAGGAAAAATCATCAAATATGGAGAGCGCGGTATCGGCGGTCAATTCAGCCGATACCAAGACAAACGCGTTATCCGATATATCGTACACCGTGTTTTACTCGCTGAAATTCAGAGACCTTACGGGTGAAAACGTAAGAGGTGTAAAAAACACCGTTTCCGTTTCCAAAAACGGAACTGATGACGTTTCGGCATCGATAAAAAACACGTATTACGGAAATACGGATACGGTATCCGAGGTCTTTGCTTACAAAAACGGCTCCGCGTATTCCGAAATGTACGGCGCGGGATTTTCGGCAGATATGACCTACGCTGACTTTAACAGCTATATCGAAAAACAGCGTTACACGGCAGACAAGACGTTTTTGGACACCAAGAGCTTTTCAAAGGTAACGAATTATACGTTGGGTGACGGCTCGTCCGAGATAGTTTTCAAGAACCCCGCGTCAGAGCTTAGCTCTCTTATAGCAAAATTCATCGGTCTTGACAGCTCGGGTTACGTTTATACGATAACCAATACAGTCCTGACCGTAAACGTTTCCGCCGACGGAAATATTTCAGACAAGCATCTGACATTTATAGCATCTTATCACGAAAAGAACACGCCCGATAAAGTCGTTACCTATAACGGAGATTTCTCCTATACGGTAGAAAAGACGTCAGACGTGACTGTGGATATGCCGTCAGGACAAGCCTCAGCTCAAAAAATATCGTCTCTCAATCTGCTCAGAAAATTCACGAACGGATATACTATCCTCGCTTTGCTCACCGAGATAGACGCGACCTATGACAGGTACATCAAAAACTCAGACTATACAGGTGCTGTCTATGAGATGCGCGACAAAGTACATTTTACCGAGGGGTACAAAAACGGAGATTACCTTTACGGAAGCATAGACGACAGATATATTATTCTCGAAGGCGATAAAACGACCTCGTCAAAAGGTATGTTTCTTGACGCAAACGGTAAATATCACGCCCGTAACTCAGAGGGCTCTGAGGAAAACGACGCGAAAGCTCCGTATTCCGACGAGGAGTTTGTCGAAATGGTATATTCCACTCTTTCCGCTGAGCTGGTAGCGGTTGACGATATAACGGGAATGACCGTCACCGAGACCGAAGATACGGTAATTTTCAAATACGCGTTCAACGATAAGACTATTCCGTCATATTCGGAATATCTGCTCGCGGCTTTCTCATACGACGGCTCTGTTTCGATAGAGCTTGACAACGTTCAATATCTTACGTTAAAGAACGAAAACGTAGTTACGATCCGTAAAAGCGACGGCTGCATCATATCTCATACCGTTGATTTTGCTGTCATATTCGGCGGAACGCTGAGCATCGAGACCAAATTCAATATGACCATAAACGCTACGGGAAGCGAGGTTGAGGTTCTTGACGTTTCGGATTGGGGAAATCACAGCTTTGCAGAATAACGTGAAATATGTAACGACAGCGCATCAAAGTAAAGTTGATTTCACGTCAGAAATTCCTTAAAAGGCTAAACACCTTTTGTTTTGCTAACGCAAAACACAGAAATTTCGTCAAGTTGTTTGAGCAGCATGGAGATTAAAGTATGAGTATAGATATGTCAAACGAACAAAAAGCTCGCCTTGAACGCCAAACCACTCTTATAGGAGAGGAAAACACGTTAAAGCTTGCGGGCGCGAGAATAGCCGTCATCGGTCTTGGCGGTGTAGGCGGTCACGTCTGCGAGGCGCTTGCGCGTTCAGGCGTGGGCAATTTGGAGCTTTACGACTGCGACACAGTTTCGGAAAGCAATATAAACCGTCAGATAATCGCGACAGTCAAAACGGTAGGAAGAAAAAAGACTGACGTAATGCGCGAGCGCGTGCTTGAAATAAACCCCGAATGTAACGTAAGAGCTACCGACGTTTTCATAACGAAAGAAAACGCGGACGAGCTTATCCGATCATCGGGAGCGGACATCGTTATTGACGCGATAGATAACGTAAGCGCAAAGATAGCCCTCGCACTTGCTTGCCGCGAGCATGGAAAGTACCTTTTTTCGTCAATGGGAACGGGCAATAAGCTTAATTCCGACGGATATAAGATAGCGGATATATCAAAGACGTCCGTATGCCCTCTCGCAAGAATCGTGCGAAGAGAGCTGCGGAACGTAGGTATAGAACACCTCGACGTTCTTTACAGCGAGGAAACGGTAAAGCAAAGCGGTTCTCGTTTACCCGCATCGATCTCATATATGCCTGCTATTGCGGGGCTTAAAATAGCGGAGTTTATTATTAAAAAGATCGTCCTTCTTTCTTGAAAGAAGGACGCAAAGAACTTCCCTCGCACGTCCTTATTAAGGAGTATGTGTGAGGGAAGTTCTTTTGTACGTAACGCCCTCTCAGGCGCTTACGCGCCAGCTCTCCCAAGGGGCGAGCCTTTTAGTTTGGCGGAGATTTTATTCTTTTTTCGAAGAAAAGCAAAAAAACACTTCCCTCACACGCTCCTTATCAAGGTGGCGTGTGAGGGAAGTTCTTTGCTTCTTTCTTTCAAGAAAGAAGAGAAACTCACTCTTGAGTGAACGGATCGTCGGGAGTGTCAAAACCGCCGTTGTCTTCGATATAATCGTCTCCGCCGCCGCTTAACGTTATTATATCTTCCTTTTTGAGTTTGATATATTCAAGCTCGGCTTTTTCGTACATTTTCTTTTCCATTGTCATTGACCTCCTTATCCTGCGTAGTTTTCAGCAGATACGC
>JAZOVD010000029.1:0-3504 GCA_045658525.1 Eubacteriales bacterium | reverse complement strand
TTTTGTTTACATTCCCCCGTGTTTTTTGAATATATGTAACAGAATATTCATATTATATTGTAATAAAGATAATAATAATGTATTATAATATATAACGATATAAGGAAGATAAGTAATATTATGTATTTTTTATATTATTTTGGGTCTCTGATTTGATAAATTTAAAATGCCTGAAAGGTGAATTAAGAATGGAAAAGTATAACGATTGGAAAAACCGTAAGCTTGATGATGCTGATCTTGTCAAGGAGCTGAACTCTATCGAGGGGGATAATGACGCGATATTTGACCGTTTTCGTTGTGACCTTGCGTTCGGAACGGGTGGACTTCGCGGACTTATAGGCGTGGGAACCAACAGAATGAATATATATACGGTAGGACGCGCTACCCAGGGTCTTGCCAACTGTCTTATAATGCAGAATAAGACGAAAAAGAGACTTTCCGTTGCGATAGCGCACGATAGCCGTATAAAGGGTGATCTGTTTACCCGAAGAGCGGCGTCCGTGCTTGCGGCAAACGGTATAAAGGTGTTGGTCTATTCTGAACTTGCGCCGACGCCCGCGCTTTCATTTGCGGTAAGATATTACGGCTGTGACGCGGGAATATGCGTAACGGCGAGCCATAACCCCGCTGTTTATAACGGTTATAAGGTCTATGGAAGCGACGGATGTCAGATAGGTCCGGAGATTGCCGACGTTGTACTCGACGAGATAGGTAAGACGGATATTTTCAACGGAGTAAAAACAGTCGATTATGATGAAGCCGTAAAGAGCGGTGATATTCAGCTTATCGGAGACGAAGTCTTTGAGGCGTTCTTTAAAGCCGTTGAGGGCGAGGCACTGATAAATGACGAGATAAGAAAGGGAGATAAGCTCAAAGTAGTCTATACGCCTCTTAACGGCGCGGGCAGACGTTCCGTTACCGAGGTGCTTTCAAGAGAGAGCAGCTATGAGGTTACGGTAGTTAAGGAGCAGGAAGCGCCTGACGGAAACTTCCCGACCTGTCCTTATCCGAACCCCGAAAATCCCGAGGCACTTAAACTTGCTTTGGCACTTTGCGAAAAGACTAACGCGGATATAATGATAGCTACCGACCCCGACTGTGACAGATGCCGTGTTGCCTGTAAGGACGGAGATTCATATACCGCGCTTTCAGGAAACGAAACGGGCATACTTCTGCTTGATTATATAGCAAAGAGAAAGAAGGAGCTTGGAACGCTTCCCGAAAACCCCGTAGCGGTAACTACGATAGTTTCCACCGTTATGGCGGACAGTGTTGCCGCTTCGCACGGAATAGAGCTTCGCAGAGTTCTTACGGGATTTAAGTATATAGGGGAGCAGATAGCGCTCCTCGAAAAGGAAGGACACGCGGAAAGATATATATTCGGCTTTGAGGAGAGCTGCGGTTACCTTTCCGGCGGATATGTAAGAGATAAGCACGGCGTAAACGCCTCCGAGCTTATATGTGAGATGGCTCTCTACTATAAGAGACAGGGTAAGACGCTTCTTGATGTGTTCGATGAGCTTTGTAAGATCCACGGCTACTACAAAGAGGATCTTATGAACTTTGCCTATGAGGGCGCGGACGGCGCGGTCAAGATGCAGAATATCATAGCGGATCTCAGAAAAGATCCCCCGAAGCAGTTTGGTTCCGGCAAGGTCGTAAAGATAACCGATTATCATAAGGATGGACTCCGTGAGGGAGAATATAACTCCGATACGGGACTTCCGGATTCCAACGTTCTTGAATACTGCACCGATAACGGTATAAAGGTGATAGTACGTCCCTCGGGAACAGAGCCTAAGATGAAGGCGTATCTGTCCGCAAAGGGGGCTACCCGCGAGGAAGCCTTAGCGGCTATCGAAAGGGTCGAAGCAGAGATACCGGGGCTTGGCCTTTAAAGGACGAACAAAACTGAAAGGAAGTATTTTGAAATGGAAAGAGTAGCTGTAATAATGGCAGGCGGAAAGGGAGAGAGACTGTGGCCCAAAAGCCGCAGGAGCTGTCCCAAGCAGTTTCTTTCACTCTGCGGAGAGAAGGAGACGCTCATAGCCTCGACTGTTGAAAGAATGAAAGCGCTTACCTCCATAGAGAATATATATATAGTTACCGGCAAGGATTATTACGATATAACTTGTCAGCAGCTCCCGGAGCTTCCTCCGGAGAACATAATATGTGAGCCAATGGGAAAGAATACCACGGCTTGCATAGGCTACGCGGCGCAGATAATAAAGAAAAAATACGGAGACGCCATAATGATGGTCGTTCCCTCCGATCACTTTATCAAGGACGTAAAGGCGTTTGCCTCGGATCTTGAAAAATGCTGTGAGATAGCGGAAAACAATAAGACGATAGTTACGGTAGGTATAACTCCCACAAGACCGGAGACTGGATTTGGTTACATCAAGGTAAACAAAAAGATGCCGATTCCCGAAAAAGAGCTTGCGTGGAAGATGCTCAAATTCGTTGAAAAGCCTGACTTGAAGCTCGCAAAGAAGTATATTGCAAGCGGAAGATACCTTTGGAATGCGGGAATGTTCGTTTTCCCCGTCGGATATATGATGCGTTGCATAAAGCGCTTCCATCCCGAAAATGCGGCTTGTCTTTCTATGATAGGCAAGAGTCTCGGCAAACGCAACGAGGAGCTTATAACGTACCAGATGTTCGACAGAATGGAGTCCATCTCCATAGACTATTCGGTAATGGAGCACGTTCGCGGAAGCGTTACGGTACAGTCAACGTTTGACTGGAACGACGTGGGAACGTGGGCAGCTATACCCGAAATAATGGACGCTGATGAGAACGGAAACTATGTGATCGGAAAGGCAGCGGTAAGCGATGCTACCGGAAATATAGTTGAGGTACCGGAGGGAAAAGCGGTAGTTCTTCTCGGTGTTTCCGATCTGGTTGTCGTAGAATCGGGTAACGCGCTTCTCGTATGTCATAAGGACTACGCTCAGAAGATAAAGGACGGAACGAGCAAGCTGTCAGACAGCCCCGAATATTTATGAAAATAGTTTTTGACGGAACTCCGGTATGTCCGGAGCAGCTTACGGGTATAGGTATGCACGAAAAGGAGATATGCCGTGCCCTTATAAAGCTACACCCCGAAAACGAATATGCTTTCAATTACTTTTCGCTGAAAGACCGTGCAGGAAAAAAACAGCGTATGAAGGCATACGAGGCGGATAACGTAAAGACAAAAGCGTTTCCGTTGCTTACAGACGGTATGTACAAGCTTCTTTACGGAGTTATACCCGTACCTTATAAATGGCTTTTCGGAGGAAAACAGGATATAACTCACTTTTTTAACTTTATAATTCCACCCGGAGTTAAGGGAAAAAAGGTGTGTACTATACACGACCTCGCGTTTCGGCGTTATCCTGAGACGGTAGCGCTCAAAACGAGAAAGATGCTTGAATACAGACTTGGCAGCACAGTGAAAAGAGCTGATCATATTTTTGTAGTATCGGAATTTACCAAGAAAGAGCTTAAAGAGCTTTATAA
>JAZOVD010000028.1:0-43611 GCA_045658525.1 Eubacteriales bacterium | reverse complement strand
GTACAGAAGGTAGCACTCAAAGACGCTGCAAATGTATCGGGACAGGGCTATAAGGTAACAGTATCTATCCCCGCGGCAGAGATGACCGATACCATAACGGCGGTAGTAAAGTATGCTGACGGAACAGTTCTTGCAACACTTGCTGATTATACGGCAGTTGAGTATGCGGAAACGATACTTAACGGTGATTACACCGAGCAGGCAAAGAACGCGGTTAAGTCAATGCTCAACTACGCATCTATGTCTCAGATAGTATTTGATCACAACGTTGATAATCTTGCTAACGCTGTCCTTGACGAAGCAGATAAGGCGCTTGACGTTGATAACGCTTTGATAGTCGGCTCTTATGTAGCAAACGGAAGCGTAAGCGGAGCTACCTACTATTCGAGCACGCTCGGACTTGAAGCGACTACGACGCTTTATCACACGTTCAAGCTTGATGAGGGCGCGAGCATAGACGACTATACCGTAACGGTAGATGGCGGACTCACGGTAGAAAAGAGCCTCGTAGGCGGCAATATGAGAATAAAGATAACCGGAATAACGGCAAACAATCTCAGCACCGCATACAAGGTAACGGTAACTAAGGGTGAAGAGAGCTACGAGCTTTCGTACAGCGCGATGAAGTACGCTTCCTTGGTAGTAAGCAGATACTCCGAGGTAGCTGAATATGCTGATCTTGTAAATCTTATGAAGGCACTTTACGAGTACAACGCAGCGGCGCTTGACTACGCTAACGCTGGAGCTGCATCTGTATATGATGCAGAATACACGCTTCTGTATTGATTGGAAAAGGAGAGTGACTTAAAATGAAAAAGATATACGAAAGACCCGAGATCGAGGCCCTCGAAGTAAAGGCAGAGGACATAATAACACTTAGTTATATGCTCCCCGAGATGCCGATAGACACCGACGGTGACGAAAACGTCTCCGACGTTGCGGAGTAATTAAATTACAAAAAATAAGCAGAGCTGAATAGCCCTGCTTATTTTTGGTTCTATAATAAAAATAAAAACAAAAATCCGCTTTTAGCAAAAGCGGATTTTGTTTGGCGCGCCCGGCGGGACTCGAACCCACGACCTTTTGGTTCGTAGCCAAACGCTCTATCCAACTGAGCTACGGGCGCATCGGTTTTGACTACCTGTATATATTACCATAGTTTTCAAGTTTTGTCAAGTGCTTTTCGGAAAAAACTTTGTTTTTTTCCGAAAAGCTTGATTGGGGGGTTATTTTTGTTTTTTGATTTTTTCGAGAAGCTTTTTTCCGAGATCTACACATATATCAAAAAGACGTGAGAGCAGAGCTTTAAGCTTTTCGATAAGCAGCATCAGATATTTTTTTATTACTCCAAACGCTCGTCCAATGTAAATAAAGGGGTTATGCGTAGGGTGCTTGGCAAAATAGCGTTTAAGAAGCGTTATGAGCAAAACACCTATTACTATTGCTACCGCGCTTCCGAGAAGCATCATAAGTGCGAAATAAAGCGTAGTTCCCTTGAAGTCAGTATTTACACTATATTTTTCCGCGTAATCAGCGGCAAGACGGTTTTCGCTTACGTCAAGATGTATGCTTTCGCAGTACATAAAAACGTCGTGTCCTATACTGTTTACCGACGACGGTATTTTCAGCTTTCTGAGGCTCGAACAGCCCTGAAAACAGAAATCGTTGATCTTTTCAAGCGTTTCGGGTAAGGTTATAGAGGAAAGCAGACGGCAATCACGAAACGCCTCGAACGGCAGTTCTTTAAGTCCTGAGGGGAGCTTGACTGAAACTAAGTTCGCGCAATCGCGAAACGCCTTTTCACCTATTTTTTCAACGGAGTCGGGGATAGTTATGCTATATATAACGGAGCAATTCTGGAAAGCCGACTCCGCGATCTCCTTTACGGGAAGTCCGTCGATCTCGCTTTCTATATTTACGGCAGGGAACTGCTCGTCGTAGCCTGTTATTATTAAATAAGTGCCGTCGTCGCTTACCTTATAGGAGACACCGCTGTCGCCTGTACCGCTTGCTGAAACGGGAGTCGGCATAACGAGTGCGGAAAACAGAGTGATAAGCATTAATACGAGGCATAAAACGGAAAAGCGGTATGATTTTAAACTCATTTTTGCGGTTGCTCCTTTCATTGTGGCAATGTATCAAATCAATTATACCATTTTGTATCAGCTAAGTCAACAAAAAGGAGCACAATTCAAAAAATTAACTTTTCCATCACAAAATTGCTATATTGATAACCTCTTTTTTTAGTTTTTCGGCGTATTTCATAGCAGTATAAGCGCCGCCGCTTTCCCTTTCGACGTTCACGATAACGAGATCGGAGCTTTCAACCATATATCTGTTTTTCAGGGTTATAGCGGCTTTGGGGTGCGCTTTGTGAAGCTCAGCGGGTATCAATATTCCGTCGTAGTAGTTTTCATAATACTCTATATCCTTAACGTTATACGGAAGCACGAGCGTGAGGTCGCTATTTTCCTTTCCAAGCTCATTTTGTACTTGCTTGACAATTGAAGCGACGTATATGTCAAAATCCCCGTTGCGCCCAACTAAAAATGCTACGTAATATTTTGTACGCAAAAGCTCCTTTATGATAGGCGGAAGGATTTTATCTATTTTTCGATAGTCGTAAATATCTCGGTGTCCGAAAAATGATACGGTGAAAATTTCCATAATCAGTGTACTCCCTTTTGCATAGTTAATAATACATTTGTTGATAATATTATAACATTGCAAAGTAAACAGTACAATTGCTAAATTGTTAATATAGAGGCGTGACAAGAAAAAAGTTATAATACTACTGTAATATCCTGAAAGGAATAGTGGTATGAGAAAAGATGTAACATTTAAAAACCGTGATCGTTTTGTACAGTTAGGTATAGCAATCGCGTCATTGAGAAAGTTAAAAGGATTGTCTCAGGAAAAATTGGCTGAGAAAGCAGGTGTCAGCCGTACTCTTATCAGTACCATAGAAGCACCCGGAATAGCTAATAATTTTTCTCTTGAAGTGTTTTTCGATATTGCGGACGCTCTTGAAATAGATCCTGCCGATCTTATCAATGCCGCGGTATTTCCTGATAGGATAATCAGTAAGAAGTAATACCGCACCTAACTACGGGTGTTGTACAACAGAAAAAGCCTCCCTTGTGCAAAGGGAGGTGGCATTTTCGCAAGAAAATGTCGGAGGGATTGTAAAATGCGAAAAAACACACGAAACAATCCCTCAGTCAGCTTCGCTGACAGCTCCCTTTACACAAGGGAGCCTTTGTCACAAATACATTCTGCGCTGACTTTTTGTTTGAGCCTCGTTTGAACCACGCGCCTATCGCATGGTTTTCGTAATTGAATGTATCGCTTCCGCAAAAGGTGAATATAACTGAAAAAAGCACTTCTTGCGAAGTGCTTTTTTCTGGCGGAGAGAGAGGGATTCGAACCCTCGTTCGGGTATTAGCCGAAACACGATTTCCAGTCGTGCGCCTTAGACCAGCTCAGCCATCTCTCCAAACCTATATGGACTGCCGCGGACTTGTCCGCAAACAGCGTGCATATATTATAACATACTTTCGAGGCGTTTGTCAAGAGGAAATTTGAAATTTCACAGAGTTTTTTCAAAAATTATCTGTCAGATTTTCAACTAAACTTAAAAATTCCTCTCTTGAATAAAGAATATTTAACGCCGAAAGAAGCGCGTTGGTCGTTATATCGCTCGGAAAACCGAGCTTTACCGCTAAACGCGAGCGTATCTCAGAGCTGTTCTCACGTCCGGAGATACCGAGAACGTACATATCGGATTTTGTTATTCCGCCCCGTTTGGCGTTTGTCGCTTCGGACGCGAACGGCTCAAAAAGCCTTATGAGTATCTCTGTGTCTATTCCCTCGACTCCAAGTGTTCCTGCCTTTGACGGGCGCGCTTTTCTCTTTTCCTTTCCCGCTATCTCAGGCACGTAAAGCTGTATAAGCCTGTCGTGGGGAATCACGGACTTGAAATAATTTCGTATAACCGTGCCGCCACCGTCGCTGTCAGTCAGTATTATTATAGGCGTTTTCTTTGCCAGCTCGGAAAAAAGAGCGGACTTTTCATCGTTTTTGAATATACCGAAACCGTTGGTTACGAAAATATCCGCGTTTATTACCGAGTTAAGCTTTATCTTATCGTATTTTCCCTCAACTATAACGGGATATGGGATAGTAAGTCTTTCCAAAACTTAAAGCTCCTTTTTAAAGCAGATCGGGACGGTTCTTTTTAGTAAGCTCGAGCGCGGCTTTTTTTCGCCATTCCTCGATCTTGGCGTGATTACCCGAAAGAAGTACCTCGGGAACGTCAAGCCCCTTGTAGCTTAAAGGACGGGTGTACTGAGGGTATTCAAGCATACCGTTCATAAAGCTTTCCTTTTCAAAGCATTCGCCGTCGGAAAGAACACCGTCAGCCATTCTCGAAACACAGTCCATAAGCACGCACGCGGGAAGCTCACCGCCAGTAAGAACGTAATCTCCTATCGAGATCTCGTCGTCGCATATAAGCTCTACCGCGCGTCTGTCAACGCCCTCATAGTGACCGCAAAGTATGATAATTCTTTCGTATTCCGAAAGCTCCTTTGCTATATCCTGAGTAAGTACTCGCCCCTGCGGAGACATATAGACCGTTTTGGTACGCATATCGGGGGCTTCTGCCTTTACCGCCTCGTAACAGGCGTCTATCGGCTCGACAGACATCAGCATACCTTTGCCGCCTCCGCACGGAGTGTCGTCAACCTTGCGATGCTTGTCCTTTGAGTAGTCGCGTATATTGTGCGTGTGAAGCTCTATTATACCGTTTTTGCAGGCTCTTCCCATTATGCTTTCACCCATTACGGTCTCTATCATATTCGGGAAAAGCGTCATAACATCAAATCTCATTTTAATCTCCCTTCTGCTGTCCATCGGACAGCCGCACAAATTCAAAGCGTTAAATAAGATAAATTTTGATGCGCTCAAACTAAACTTTCACGCTAAGTCCTCAAAAAGTCCCGCGACGGGAGTTACGTAAATACATTTTTCGGGTACGATCTCCTTAACGAAAGCGTCAACCGCGGGAAGCAGCTTTATGCCGCTTTCCGTCTCTACCTCGTAAAGAAGCTGCGCGCTGTTGGTGTTGACTCCGCTTACTTTACCGTATGTTTTTCCGTTATCCGCGTCAATAACGGGAAGTCCTATAAGATCGGCAAGGAAGAACGTTCCCTCGGGAAGTCCGAAATCATTACGGTCAGCGTAAAGAGTGCAGTTTTTGAGTCTTGAAGCCTTGTCAATGTCGTCAACGCCCTCAAACGTGAATATTACCGTCTCCTTGTAAACGGAAGCGCTTGTGACTTTAAGCTCTCTGTAAACTCCGAGCTTATATAAATACAGCACGGGAAGTGAGGCAAGGACCTCGGGAGTGTCGCATAATGAATATACCTTTACCGCTCCCGCTATTCCGTGAGTGTTTGAAACTGTGCCGCATTCGAGATATTTTTGCATAAATAATGACCTTTCAGCTTTGTAAGTAAATTTTTTTAAAAAATAGTGTAACTTTTAGAAATAAAATAGGATTAATATAGAAGTAGTGGATATGTTGCTGCCAAGTACAAGTATATGATACCACAAAAAAAGGTTTTTGTCTATACGAAAACTCAAAACAATGCAAATAAATGTGTAAAGAGAGGCAAAATAATATGTCAGAATACGTTATAGTAACAGATTCGGGAAGCGATATTTCCGTAGAGCTTATAAACGAGCTTGGTATAGGAGTTATTCCGCTTCATTACAACCTTGACGGAAAGGAATATATGAACTATCCCGATCATTCCGAATATCCCGTAAGCGATTTCTACGCGGACATAAAATCAGGCAAGCCCGTTTCAACGTCTGCGCTCAATATGTCTGACGTAGAGGAAGGACTTCTTCCTTATCTTAAAGACGGTAAGGACGTTATATACGTAGTATTTTCATCGGGACTTTCCAGCACCTATCAGAACGCGCGTAACACTGTCGAGGCGCTCCGCGACGATTTCCCCGACCGCAAGATAGAAGCAGTTGACTCACTTTGCGCTTCCTTTGGACAGGGACTTCTCGTATATCTCTGCGCAAAGAAGAAGGAAGCGGGCGCGACCTTTGAGGAGGTAGTTGAGTACGCGAACGCTATGAGACACAATATCGTCCACGAGTTCACGGTTGACGACCTTGGTCAGCTCAAAAGAGGCGGACGTATCTCTCCCGCTACCGCGTTTTTCGGCTCTGTGCTTCAAATAAAGCCGATGCTTTACGTTTCGCCCGAGGGAAAGCTCGTGCCTTACGCTAAGATGCGTGGACGTCAGGCTACGTTAAAGATGCTTGCCGATAAGATAGTAGAGCAGTGCTGCGACGAGGCGGAAACGCCTATATTTATAAGCCACGGCGACTGTGAGGACGAGGCAACGGTGGTAGCTGATATGATAAAGGCGAAGCTTCCAAATAAGAAATTCTATATGAACCATATAGGTCCTGTTATAGGTGGTCACTCCGGTTATAAAACGATTGCGGTATTCTGTGTTACCGATAATGGCAGAGGCGTAAGAGGCTGATAAACGGTAGGGAAATAAAAACACTATTGACAAAAATCGGTTTATAGGGTACAATAATACATATTGGCTTAATAAAAACGATGTATGAACCGCATATAGCGGATGGAGAAAGATTTATGAACGAGCAGAACAAAACTACAAAGATCATAGACGGAAAATTATACCGTGATATGATCGAGTCGGCGGCGAACGCTCTCGAAAATGATAAGGAAAGAATAAACGATCTTAACGTATTCCCTGTTCCCGACGGAGATACGGGTGTTAATATGAGTCTTACCATGACTCCCGCAAGAGAACCCAGCGACGATTTTCAGGGTACTATACACCACGTTGCGAGCTTAATATCAAGAGCTTTTCTTCGCTCGGCGAGAGGTAACTCCGGTGTTATACTTTCCTCGTTTTTCAGAGGGGTATCAAAGGGACTTCGTGAGTGTACCGAGGCGGATGCGCCTAAGATAGCGGCGGCATTCAAGGTTGGTGTAGAGGCGGCGTATAAGTCGGTTATGACTCCTACCGAGGGAACTATACTTACGGTAATGCGCGCTTGCGCTGAGAAGGCTGCGGAGATAATGGAATCCGAGGAGAACGCCGCAAAGGAAGATATAGAAGCACTTTTTGCCGAAATGCTCAAAGCGGCGGAGGAAATGCTTGCCCGGACGCCCGAAATGCTTCCCGCGCTTAAACAGGCAAACGTTGTTGACGCAGGCGGAAGCGGATTCGTAGCGGTACTTGGAGGAATGCTTTCCGTACTGAGAGGCGAGTCTGTTAAGCTTAACGCCCCCGCTTCGGCTGAGGGAACTAAAAAGAAGGCGGATTTCTCGCAGTTTGAGACCGAGAATATAACTTTCCCCTACTGTACCGAGTGTATAGTTACCAAGGACAAGAAGTTTGAGGGAGAGGGTAACGCGGAGGAGCTTCACGCGTTCATAATGAGCGTAGGAGACAGCGTTGTGTTCGTTGAGGACGTCGATATAATCAAGCTCCACGTTCATACGGACGACCCCGGAAGAGTTCTTTCCGAGGCTGTCAAGTACGGAATGTTCTATACCGTAAAGATAGAGAATATGAAGAACCAGCATTCGGGACTTATAGAGGCTCAGGAGGAAGCACCTGCTGAGGAGGGAATAGTATCTGTTCCTGCCGAAAAGCCTTACGGCTTTGTAAGCGTTTGCTCGGGCGACGGTATCAAGTCTGTATTTACCGATCTCGGAGTCGATAAGATAGTCACGGGCGGTCAGACGATGAATCCGAGTACGGACGATATGCTTCGCGCGATAGCCGCTACTCCCGCTGAAACGGTATTCGTTCTTCCCAATAACAGTAATATATATCTTGTTGCTAAGACCGCGGCTGAGATGACGACGGATAAGAGAGTAGAGGTACTGAAAACCGTATCCGTTCCTCAGGGCGTATCGGCAATGTTCGCGTTCTCTGAGGAGCTTACTCCCGAGGAGAACCGCGCTGAGATGGAAAAGCGTATAGCTGAGACCAATACCGCGTCAGTAACCTACGCGGCACACGATTCCAATTTTGACGGTAAGAAGATAAAGATGGGTCAGATGCTCGGACTCGTTGAAAATAAGGTGAAATACGTTACCGATACGAGAGAGGAATGTCTTGCGCTCGTTTCCGACGCTGTAAAGAAGAGAAGCATAATAACCGTTTACTACGGTGAGGACGTTACTGAGCAGGAGGCAGAAAAGGCGGTCGAGATAATCTCCGAAAACGTCAACCCCTACGCTGAGGTAACGCTTATTCCCGGCGGTCAGCCCGTTTATGCGTATATCATATCGGGAGAAGATGCGTAACTAAAACAAAAAGAGAACCTAAGCGGTTCTCTTTTTTTAATATTAACAATCAGGCTATTGCGTTTTTGTATAAAATATGTTATCATATTAAGGAAATGAATTTTGATGGGTTTTATCGTAAAAAATGAAAGGACTTTAAATGCAATACCTGTTTTTTGATATAGAATGTGCTAACTGCGACGGCGGTAACGGAAAGATATGCAGCTTTGGGTACGTTCTTACGGACGAGAATTTTAACGAGATAGAAAAAGAGGATATAATAATAAACCCCAAAGCGCCTTTTCACCTTAAAGGCTGGGGAAAAAAGACCTATATAGAGCTTGCGTATCCACAGGAGGTGTTTAAGCAAGCACCTGTGTTTTCGGAGTTTTACGAAAGGATAAGGGCGCTTCTTACGGGCGAGGATAAAATGATATTCGGGTACGCTCCCGAAAACGACGCGGGATTTCTGCGTTCGGAGTTCGAGAGATACGGTCTCCCTACGGTGAACTTTGTTTTTTATGACGTTCAGCGCATATATAAGCATATAGAGGGTAGCGAGGGCGGAAATCTTTCTTCGCTTTCAGGAGCTTGCGAAAAGCTTGAAATAGATACGGAGTTTATAACCCACAAAAGCTGTGACGACGCATACGCTACAATGCTCGTGCTTAAAAAGCTCTGCGAAAATAAGGGAATGTCAGCGGACAAGCTTACGAAAGAGTTTTCGCCGTGTCGGGGAGAATTGAAGGACGGAGACGTTCTGGCGGATTACTTCAAGCCTAAAAGTGAGATAAGACCCGGGGAAGAGAACTTCATAAAGGGAAGTAATAAGGACACGTTCCGCTATATCGTAAGAAAATGCTCGAATTTAAGCAGGTACGGTTTTTTGAACGGTAAAAAAATATGCTTTTCGTGGATATATGAATACACGCATTTCAGCAGTATGGTAGTTCTTGTGCGTGATATATACGCGAACGGCGGTAAATACACGCATAGGATAAACGACTGTGATATATTCGTAAAAAAGCCCGAGGGAATGAAGGGAATGTGCAGGCGTTTGGCGGATGCCGAGGATATGCGTAGCAGAACGTCGGGAAAACGCCCCGATATATATACTTTTGATGAATTTTTGGCTCTTATGAGAACGAGTGACAGAAGGCTCAGGGAGAACGCTAAAAATTCGGCTGCGATAATATCCGAGATCAGAGCCGCAAGCGGAAAGCACGCGTAAAAAATATGACAGAAGAAGAAAAATTACTTGTCAGACGCGCACTCGACAAGCTTAACGCAAGTGAAAAGCGTTATAAAATTATGTCCACTGGCTTTTTGAATGAAAAAGAGCAGGCGATATTAAAGGAAAATATAGCCGCGACGGATACCGTTAATGTCGAGATGAACGGCGGTTACGAGGATGCTGAGCGTATGGCTATGGTCTTTATTCCGGAATACTGTGATATTAACGACGAACCGCAGTTTTGCGCTTTGCGGGCTTCGTATTACAAGGATTACGAGCTTACGCACAGAGACTTTCTCGGCGCGCTTCTCGGGCTTGGAATATCTCGCGAAACGGTTGGCGATATACTCGTTGACAAAGAGCTTCACACGGCGGATATTATAGTAAAGACAGAGATAAAGGAATTTATCTTATCGGAGCTTAAAAATGCGGGACGGGCATCTCTTGACTTAAAGGAGATAAGCCTCGGAGAGCTTCATTTTCCGAAACGCGAGACGGAGATGATAAGAGATACGGTGGCATCTCCGAGAGCTGACGCGATAGTATCGTCAGGCTTTGGAATATCAAGAGATAACGCATCTACGCTTATAAAAAGCGGCAGAGTATATATAAATCGGGTGATCTGTCAATCGCCGGATAAGACCGTTCCTGATAAAGCAACGGTAAACGCCGTCGGATACGGTAAATTTAAGCTTCGTATTACCGATAGCGTAAGCAAAAAGGGCAGGATATTCGTTGAGATAGAAAAATATAAGTAAAAAACTCACGCATAATGCGTGAGTTTTTTGCTGGTTACCAGTAAAAATTCTTTTTATTCAGCATTTTATTCAGCTTTAACGCTATAAGTATAGCTATCGTTCCGAGGACTGATGAAACAAGCGCGATACGGGCATCCTTTGAGTATAACGTGTAAAGACCTATTATAAGTATCACCGTTCCGCCTACCAGCTCTATTTTACCGTGACGTGTGGCAAATTTTCCGAAATATGTATATTGACGTCTGTAATAGCCTGCTTTGGTGATGAGATGAAATTTTTTCTTTATCGCTATAAGGTATCCAGAAACAGCAAATCCGAAACCTATTATGACGGGGATCATTGGCATAAGAAGCTCTCGCATATTTTTAGCTCCCTTCGGTAATTTAAGTAAAAAACGTGTGCTTTTATTCAAAAAGTACACGTTTTTTTACTACTTAGGAATTTTTTGCAAATTCAGTTATAAGATCATTAAGTCCCGAGATCGCCTTGCCTTCAAACTTTCCGTATTCATACGCGAATTTTGGTTCGCCTACCTTGCCTTGTTCCATTATTGCACTGAAAATACGTCCGATTCCTCCACAGGATGTACTGTACTCGTAAAGGAAGTTTGTTTTAAGGGTCGATTTTATGGTATCGTGGTTACCTGTTATTATATCGATCATCTGCGATGCAAGGTCGTCACGTACGTACGCGGTTTGGAGAGCGGACTCGTAGAATGCGACCGCAACACTGCGGTAAGCCTCAGACGCCATAGCTTCGATAACTGCGCTCGTTTCCTCCATAGCGCGGTCATAATCTATTGCTCTTGGAATTCCGACCAGTGTAGCTCCGTTCGCTATGAAGTTTTTATATTCTTCCTGCTCCTTTTCCCATTTAGGATAAGGCAGGATTCCGAAATCGCTCTGCATCTCACGCATATACGGATCAAGACAGGTAGAAAGAGTTCCGAAATAGAATATGACCTTGTTATTCGGGAAATCCTGTTCGTGTCCGACTTCCTCGCCTTTACGGTTTGGATAAAAGAGCCACGCACCCTGGTTATTATAAATAAATCTGTAAAGCTTGCTTGTGAAATCTATGGAACGCTGATTATATATCGTTATTACAGGGAAGCCTCTGGCATCGCGTTGATAGTACTCTGTTCCGCAGCCTGCGGCAAAATAATGTATCGGCTCAGCGTGGCGGAAAAGCGAGTATCCCCAAATCTCTCTGTTGGGATCGTCTTTGAAGAAATGGGAGTCGTTTGTCAGTATGTAAAGCTGTTCAAGTGTCCACGTTCCGTTAAGAACTACCTGATAAAGCTCATCCTTGTCGTGTCCGGGGCGCAGATACTGTGAATAGAGGTCTTTGTTATAGAATATCGCGCCCGCGTTTGCAAGACTTCCGATCAGAATGTCTCCGTAAAGGAAACGGTAATGGTAATCGTCAGCGGAAAGCTCCATTATAGCGTCAGTGTACCACCAACGTTCCACTATGTCTATGTAGGTGGAGTCGTTTAAGTCGTGGAAATAGGGGAAGAGATTACATTGAATAACCGAGTTGTTAGTCGAGGTTATTATTTCGCTCGTTGTATCATAGGTGTTGAAAACTGTCCGAAGGTAGTCATCGTACTCGTCCCAAACATTAGTTCCGGAGTGGTAGAATTTAAGGTCGCATTTAAGACGGGCTTCGACCTTCATATTTCTCTCGTATATTCTTGTGTAAACTATATCCGTCGTCTCTCCGTCTCCAATAACCATCGTTTCTATGTGACCGGGATAGAGGATACCTATTTTTTCACCCGCAAGAGAATAACCGTCGGGGTTGAGGAAATATACAGAGTCGGCGGCAGTCTCACGCGTGAGGTCGTCATAGATAAAAATGTCATCGTCGTCGTCATCGCGCTTATTACTCTTGTCGGCGCACGAAACGAGTACGGGCAGTATCATACAAAAACAAATGAAAAGCAAAAGAAGCTTCGTTTTTTTCATACCGTAAAGTTTCCTTTCATAAAATCTGCAATACGCACATTTATTATATCACACATATAATAAATAAATCAAGGGTCTAATTATAGAGTTTAGAATTTTTGTATAGTTCAATAAAAATACGAAAATCTAATTGTATATTATACACAAAGGATCATTCGGGAAGTTTAAGCGCATCTCGGGTAATTATCTTTCCGTCGCGCCAGAGATTTTCAAGTCCGTAAAACTCTCTTGTGGCGCGGTCGAAAACGTGAACTATGACAGAGGCGTAATCTCTGACTATCCAGTTGCTCTCGTCTTTTCCGTCGCGAGACAGCGGTTTCAGTCCCGCTTGCGCAAGAGCGTCTTCAAGGTCGTCGGCGAGCGCGCGGACGTGAGTAGAGGAGCGTCCCTCACAGATAACGAAATAATTACAGAGGGAGGTCTGCTTCTCGACTTGAATTACCTTTATGTTTTCCGCAAGCTTTTCATCAAGCACGGAATATATCGCGCGTACAAGTCCGATGCGCGAAGCGATCTGTTTAGATGTTATTTTAAGCATAAATTACCTTTCGTGTTACATTATAAGCGCGTTTCTGGCGCGTACAGTAGCGGAGTGCATCGGAGCGTTCTCCACGATAAGACAGGAAAGCGTCATATTGAACGACAAAAGCATTATCCTGTCAAGATGCTCTTGGTCGAATTTTTCGGTGGAATAAAAAAGCTTACGAAGCTTTACGCAATCCTCGAACGTGCGTTGCGGCTCGATATAGTCCGCAAGGTATATCAGCTTCTCGAAAAGAGACATATTCTCTCTGCCCGTGGTGTGGTATCTTATTCCGTTAAAGATAACGTCATCTACAAGCTCGGGGAATAATTCTCGTGCGAGAAACGCACCCGTAAACGCGTGAAATACCTTCGGACTTCTTACGTCCTCGTCGGTATAGTCTATTCCGAAGCGTTTGCAAAGCTCTATCTGTCCGTCGAGCTTTTTTTCTTTTGTTATATCGTGAAGAAGCGCGGCGCAGCGTAGTTTGTATATTTCTTCGTCGGGAAGTCTGAATAATTTGCCGAGCGCCTCTGCTTCCGCTTCTACGGAGAGCGTGTGCAGTAAACGCTTACCGCTTATATGCTCGGGGAGTATCGACCTTATGCCGTCGAGCACCGTCTCATTTATTTCTTTCATACATAGAGTTCTCCTTTATATAATCGAAAACGGCGTTTGGCAGATAACGTTTTCTGAACTCATCGTCACCGTTTCTTATATCCGAGGAGCTTATCTCGATCGGCTCTGCGTTTATTATCCGTATATCCGCACCGAACTCGTTTTTAAGAAACTCGGCTTGCTTTGCTATTTTTTCGGTTATGCTCGGAGCATCTGCTTCTCTTTGCATAAGCGCTATCGTACAGAGACGGAATATCTCCTGCGGCTCACGCCATTTTTCAAGCGTTAAGAACATATCCGTTCCGCAAAGAAATGTTATATGTGTGTCGGGAGACGCAAAGTGCCTTAGCGTATTTACCGTATAGCTCGGAGGGGGAGAGTTAAGCTCGTATTCCGAGATAAAAAGCTTTTTTCTGTACTGCGGGTGCGTTTCAAACGCAAGATGAAGCATCTTTAAACGCATAGCAGGGGAGTCGAGTTCGTCTATCTGCTTGTGCGGCGGAATGAGCGTTGGCATTATTAGTAACTCATCGGGTGAAAGCTCGTTAAGAAGCGCGTCCGCGGCTCTTACGTGACCGTTATGGACGGGAGCGAACGTTCCGCCGTATATCGCAAGCTCCCTCATAGTCTGTTTTTAAGCTCGCAAGCGAGCATACGCAGAGCGTTTCCGCGGTGGCTTACCTCGTGCTTTTCGTCCTTTGTAAGCTCGGCAAACGTCTTACCAAGCGGCTCGTAGAGGAAAAGAGGGTCGTAGCCGAAGCCCTCGCTTCCTTTTGCGCTTTCAAGGATAACTCCGTTTGCAGTTCCGCGAACCGTGAAGCTGTCTCCGTTTGGAAGTATGCAAGCAATAGCGCATACGAAATAAGCGGAACGGTCAGCCTTGCCTTTAAGCTCGGAAAGGAGCTTGGCGTTATTTTTAGGCGTGTCGGACGGCTCGCCCGCAAAGCGCGCGGAATATATACCCGGCGCGCCGTTAAGCGCGTTTACACAAAGCCCCGAATCGTCCGAAATGGCGATTCTGCCTTCCTTCCAGACGGCTTTTGCCTTTATCATAGCGTTTTCTTCAAACGTTTCTCCGTCCTCGACTATGTCGTCCGTAACTCCGACCTCGGTCGCCGTAAGGACCTCACATCCGTCGAATATGTCTGAGAGAACGCCCTGTATCTCTTTTACCTTGTTTTTATTGTGTGTAGCTAATACTATTTCCATTTTTAAGCTCCATTACTCAAAAAGTGCTTTTACGAAATCCTTTGCGTCAAACGGCTGCATATCGTCCGCCTTTTCGCCTACTCCGATGTATTTTATTGGAAGTCCAAGCTCTTTCTTTATAGAGAATACTATTCCGCCTTTTGCGCTTCCGTCAAGCTTGGTCATAACAAGACCGGTTATGTCGGCGGCGTTCTTGAACTCCTTTGCCTGAACTACCGCGTTCTGACCTGTGGTGGCGTCGAGAACGAGGAGCGTTTCTCTTGAAGCGTCGGGAAGCTCACGGTTAATAACGCGGTTGATCTTGGCAAGCTCGTCCATTAAGTTCTTTTTGTTGTGAAGTCTGCCCGCGGTATCGACGATAAGAACGTCCGCGCCTCTGCTCTTTGACGCGCTAATAGCGTCAAAAACGACGGCGGCGGGGTCAGAGCCTTCCTCGTGCTTTATAAGGTCAGCGCCTACGCGGTCAGCCCATATTTGGAGCTGATCTATCGCGCCCGCTCTGAACGTATCTGCGGCGGCAAGTATGACCTTTTTCTTTTTGCCTATAAGGTTGTTCGCTATCTTGGCTATCGTGGTGGTCTTTCCGACACCGTTTACGCCGATAACGAGTATAACGGACGGCTTAGTATCGAGTTTAAGCGGTTCGCCATCGCCTATTGTCTCTACGAGTATATCACAAAGAGCCTTTTTTGCTTGTGAAGCCTCGGTAAGACCCTCGGTAGCTATCGTATCTCTGAGCTTTTCTATTATCTCAGATGCGGTCGCCGTTCCGACGTCCGACATTATCAGTATTTCTTCAAGCTCTTCGAGCATATCCTCGTCGATGGCGACGAACGTCTTGAAAAGCGAGTCCATCTGTGAAAAGATCGCGTTTTTGGTCTTTGCAAGACCCTGCTTTAATTTATCGAAAAATCCCATTTTATGATTTTTCCTTTCGGTTTTAGTGTATCAGAGCTTTACTCCGAGCTTGGATTCGACCTCGTTAACGTTGAGCGTGAGTACGCGGGATATTCCGCGCTCAGCCATAGTAACTCCGTAAAGAGTATCGGCGACCTCCATCGTTCCGCGACGGTGCGTGATGGTTATGAACTGAGTCTTGTCCGAATACTTCTTTATGTAGTTTGCGAACATAGCGACGTTTACCTCGTCAAGTGCCGCCTCGATCTCGTCGAATATACAGAACGGAGACGGGTTTACTTGAAGTATGGCGAAGAATATCGCTATACTGATGAACGCCTGCTCACCGCCGGAGAGGAGAGAGAGGTTCTTTATTATCTTTCCGGGAGGAGCGACGTTTATGTCTATTCCGCAGTGGAGAACGTCGTCGGGATCGGTAAGTACCAGCTCCGCGTTTCCGCCGCCGAAAAGCTCTCTGAAAACTCTCTGGAACGCTATGTTTATCTCGCCCATTACCTCGACGAATCTCGTGCGCATCTCCTTTTCGAGCATTTCAACGGTGTTTGCGAACTCGTCTCTGGACTTGGTAAGGTCCTCAAACTGAGTATTCATCTCCTCGTAGGTCTCTTTTGCTATCTTGTATTCCTCTATTGCCGCGGGATCTACCGAGCCTATTCCGCGGAGCTTGTATTTCAGCTCCGTAAGGTTCTGAACTACCTCTGCGCGGTTTTCGGGAGTAACGGGAGGATAGTCAAGAGCCTCCGCTTCCGTAAAGGTTATTTCGTATTCACTTGCGAGATAAGCGATGAGACGGTCAAGATCGGAGGTCAAGGTCTCCATCTGACCCTCGATACGGGTATGCTCGGTGGAGAGCTTTTCTCTTGCTCCCATCTTTTCGCTTATGGACTTTGTAAGCACCGAGAGACGGGCTTCAAGCTCATTTCCAAGCTTTTCGGAAGCGTCTCTTTCCTCGGTCATATTCTTTATGTCATCGCTGAGCTTTTTGGCAAGCTCCGAGGAACGCAGTATCTCACCGCGCTTTCTTTCAATGGTCTCGTTATCGTGAGCAACGCTCTGTTCGGCTCTTGCTATGCTGTCCTCGGTCTGTTTTTTATCGGTCAGACGGTCTTCCAGCTCTCTTTGGGCGGCCTCTACGTCCTTTGTAAGAGAGGTTATGCTCAGCATTGCCTGTATAGCCTCGGACTCCTTGGCGGATATTTCCGAGGAAAGCGAGAGCTTGACTTCGTTAAGCTCACCCTTGCGCGTGGCAAGTGAATCAAGAGAGCTTTCGATAGCTTCCTGCTCCGAGGCTATCTCTCCCTTTTCCTTTGAGGCTATATCGTTTTGAGAGTCTATGTCGTTTATCTGTTCGGTGAGCTTTTGGATAGTGTCGTTTACGGTCTTTAACTGAGTCTCAAAAGCCGTGTAGTTGGTAAGATCAGCCTGATAAAGAGAGGAGAGCAGCTTTAACTTGCTTTCGCTGTCGCGAGATGATGTTCCCGAGCTTTCAAGACGCTCCATTATCTCAGCGTGCTTTTCCTCAGCCTCTTTTTTGAGGACTTCTATCTTCATTCTTTCGGCATTAAGAGTATCTATCGTAGCGGTACGGTTGAGAACTCCCGTCTCGCGCTTTGCCGCTCCTCCTGTTATCGAACCGCCCGCGTTTACGAGCTGTCCGTCTTTTGTAACTATACGTACACGGTAGCCGTAAGCCTTTGAGGTAGCGTTGGCGTTATCGAGGTTATCAAAGACCAGAGTACGCCCGAGAAGGTTCTTTACAACGCGGTCAAATCTCGGCTCGTATTCGACAAGCTCTGACGCTATACCTATATACCCCTTGTGCTTTTTGAGGTCTGCCGTATCTATTGAAAGGGGTGTTACCTGCATCGTGTTGAGGGGATAGAAGGTAGAACGTCCGGCGCTATTCTGCTTTAACCACGCAACCGCCGCCTTTGCCGCCTCGTCAGTCTCGCAGACGATATTCTGTATATTAGCTCCGAGAGCCGTCTCTATAGCGAGCGAATACTGAGCGTTTACGGAGAATATATGCGAAAGAGGGCCTATTATACCCTTTATCTTGCCTGCTTTTGAAGCGTTCATAAGCGCGGAGACGCTGTGAGGATAACCCTCGAACAGCTCCTCCATACGGCGAAGCGAGTCAACACGGGTGCGAATATCTCTTATATCACTCGCGTATCCCGCTATTTTTTCGTTATATTCATCAAGCTCGCGGCGAAGCTCCGCATTGAGTCTGTCGGCTTCCTCCTGCTTTTCGCGTATTTTGTCGGATTTAGCCTGATAGTCGTCCATTCTCTGCTTGTAACGGACCATACCTTCTTTGCAAGCCGTGGTGGAACGCTTGGTCTCGTCAAGCTCCTTTAAAAGCTCCTCGCGGTGCTCCTCGGTGGATTTTGAAGAGCCCTCTATCTCAGCGAGCCTCATTCTAAGCTCGTCCTTGCGGGCAAGAAGCTTTTCGGTCTCGTCTATTACAGCCTCGATTTTAAGCTCTGTCTCCTCGCGGTCGGCTTTGAGCTTTTCCGCGGTCTTTTCAAGCTCTGAGTGAAGTGCTTCGGCTGATGCCTTTTTCTCCGATACGTCGGAAAGAGCGGTTGCCGCGTTTTCCGCCTCGGAATTGACGGTGGCAAGGACTTCCTTTAACTCGTCTATACGCTTTTTGGTTTCTTCTATACGGTCGCCTATATGTTTAAGCTCCGTTTCCATGACCTTGGCGTTGGTATCCTGACTGTAACGGCTGTTTGTAACGTCCTCTATCCTCGTTGTAAGAGACGAGGCGTTTTCCTTCGCCTTATTCTTTGAGATGTCTATCTGCTCGTATTCGGCGTTCAGGTCGTTTATCTCGTTATCTAAGGTGGTAAGAGCCTTGCTTACCGTTTCAAACTGAGTATTGCGTTCTTCAAGTTTTGAACGCGCGCCGCGTATGTCATATACCGAAAGAGAGACGTCCGCTGCCTTCTTTTTTTCATAGACTTCAAGAAAACGTCTGGCTTTTTCCGCGTCCTTTTCGAGCTTATCAAGGATATTTTTCTTTTCGAGAAGTATATCGGCAAGACGCTCGCAGTTCTGGACCGTCTCGGCGAGCTTGCGCTCCGCGTCGTTTTTCTGATAACGGTATTTTGATATACCCGCGGCTTCCTCAAAGACGTTTCTTCTTTCATCGCTCTTTTGGGAGATTATCTCAGCCGCTTTGCCCTGGCTGACTATCGAGTAACCGTCACGTCCTATACCCGTGTTCATAAAAAGGGTGTTTATGTCCTTTAAGCGGCAAGGACGGCGGTTTATCATATAGTCGCTCGTTCCGTTACGGTTGTAACGTCTGGTTACGGTAACCTCGTCATACTCGCTTTGTAAACGGGAAAAGCCCGCCTCCTCGCGGTTGTCGAGCGTGAGAGAGACCTCGGCATAAGCCATCGGCTTACGCTTGTCCGTTCCTCCGAAAATAACGTCCTCCATTCTGGAACCACGCATATTTTTAGAGGATATTTCTCCAAGCACCCAACGAACGGCGTCGGAAATATTACTTTTTCCACTTCCGTTCGGTCCGACTACCGTCGTAACGCCCGGTGCGAATTTCAACACGGTCTTGTCGGGGAACGACTTAAATCCGTGCAGTTCAAGTGAGATCAAACGCATATGTTATTTTATCCTTTCTTCCTGAGAAAGAGTTATATCGAAGTTATTTAACGAGTTATCTTCCCTTATTTTTATTTCGGAAAGGGAAAATTCTTTTTTAAGTATCTCTATATTTATTTTTTTCTGTCCGATGGCTTGACTTATCTTACCCTTTGCGACGTTGAATACCGCTGTCTTATCCGAGTGACCTTTTAACAGCGAACGCATCTTTTTAAGGCACATACGGTTAAGCGAAAGCTCACCTACGGACGGGTGATAGTTTTCGCTGTAACGGTCGTCGCTGAGTGTTTCGTTAGAGCAAAGCCCTATCCTTATAACCGGAACGCCATTCTCGGCAAAGACTGAAAGAACCTCGGCTGTCCTTGAAACGGCTTCCTCTGTATCGAGCGGGGAATATATTCCTTGATTTTTCATTCGGTCAAGCTCGGTCTCGGGGAAAACCACGGTAGGATATACTCTTGCTCCGTCAGCACCGAGCGAGCAGATCCTTTTAGCGGTCATTATCTCGTCGTCGAGCGTAGAGGAGGGAAGTCCCACCATCATCTGACCTATAAGCTTAAAGCCGTACCGTTTTATCAGCTTGCAGGCTTTTTCGGAGTCAAGCGCGCTGTGTCCGCGCTTACTGTCAAACAGTACCTTGTCGGAAAAGCTCTGGATACCAAGCTCGATAGTCCTTACTCCGTGGGCTTTGAGTATTTCGAGGATTTCCTCGGAAATAGCGTCGGGGCGAGTGGAGAGTCGGACGGAGGATATTTTTCCCGCTTTCAGATAAACGTCCGAGATCGAAAGAAGCTCTGTCATTTCGCTTATCGGGATAGCGGTAAAGCTTCCGCCGAAGAACGCAAGCTCTGTCTCGTCAAGCTCTGTGCCGACCGTTGAAAGCGCTTCGTCTATCTCGCGTATCACCGCGCTTTTCTCAAAGGACGGTTTTCCCGTTATTTTTTTCTGATTGCAGAACACGCAAGCGTTCGGACAACCGTAATGCGGTATAAATATAGGGATATTTACGTGCTTTTTCATTTCTAATTACTGCTTTTTGAAAAATTTTATTATAGCGTCACGCGCTGCCTTTTGCTCAGCCTTCTTCTTGGAATGTCCCTTACCCGTTCCTATAACGTTACTGTTGAGCTTAGCGACGACCGTAAATGTAGGTGCGTTGTCAGGACCCGTTTTGGAGACCTCCTCGTAAGTAAGGACCTCACCGGGTGTCTGCTGGATTATCTGCTGTAACTCCGATTTATAATCCGTCGTATCACATTCAGCTGAGTTTATCCTTTCCGCAAGAAACGGAACGGCAAACGCCTTTACTGTTTCAAGAGAGCAGTCGGAGTCAAGATATATAGCTCCGAGCAGTGCCTCGAATGCGTTTTCGAGAGTAGTAGGCTTTTTCTTGCCGTCAAACTTTCGTTCTCCGTTTCCGAGAAAGAGATATTCGCCCAGCTCTATTTGTTCGGCATAGGAGCTGAGAGCCGCGGTACAGATAGCCTCCGAACGCAGACGGGTAAGCTCTCCCTCGGGAACGTCGGGGTATTCCGTAAAAAGATAAGTGCTGGCTATTATTTCGAGCACAGAGTCACCGAGAAATTCAAGACGCTCGTTTGACCTTGTCGGAATATTCCTCTGACAAAGCTCGTTTGCGTATGAGGAATGTGTAAGCGCTTCTGCGAGCAGCTTTCTGTTTTTAAAAACGTAACCTATTGTATTTTCGAGAGAGCTAAGCTCTCTTTGTTGAGATCTTTCCATTATTTTCTACCAAAAACGTATTTATATTCCGAGCTTGGCGCAAGCGGATTCGGCTGCGGACTGCTTTGCGTCTCTGAGACTTTTTCCGCTTCCGACTCCTATCTCCTCGCCGTTTGCAAGTATAGCGATCTTGAAATAGCTTTTCTTTTCGGACGGACGCTTTTCGTATGTAAGCGGCGCGGATGAGGTATGACTCAGCTTCTGGTAATGTCTGTTGAGCTTTGAAACGTAGTCCTCCTTGACGGGATCGGTCTCGCTCGCGCTACCGCCGTTTAGCGAAGTAAACCATTTATAAAGCTTGCTTTTTTTGTTGGTTATAGCGAGATATGCGGATTTAGCAGCCTCGCGCTCGGATGCCTTTTTGTTATTGCCCTCGCCGTCTGCAAGCTTGTTTCCGTCAAGCGTTACCTCCGTCAGGCTTTTGCCCTTAGAGGGAGTCGTGGTCGTGTATTTTAAGAGAACGCTTGCGCTATGCATATTTTTCTGAACGAATTCTTGAAGCATAGACTTATAATTATTAGAGTCAGTATCGGGTGTGGGCTTTGACTCGGTGGTTTTGACAGGACTCTTTTTCTCTGTTTTTTCTTTTTTGGGCGGCTGTGTCTTCATATTTTCAGGTAAGGTAACCGGCTTCAACGCGTCGCGTATAAAGGGCTTCCTTTCAGGGGTGTCGATCACAGGTGCTTCCGGCTTCTTTTCGGGAGCTTTCTGTTCTTCCTTTTTCTCAGTCTTTTTTGACTTTGTAAAGAACTTTACAGCCTCGCTTACCGATATTCTGAGTCCTTTTTTGGGCTTTTCATTGCCGTCTTTCTCGTTTATCTTCGTTTTGGACGGTGAAACAGCCTCTGCTTCAGATGTCGTCACGGGCTTGGGTGAATACTTCGCGCTTCCGTCAGCGACGCGTATCATCGGCAAAAGGAAGCTTTTGAGTGATGGCATACCGCCGTCGCGGTATATCGCGGCAAGTATAGCGAGAAATATCTGTCCGTGTATGGGAGGGCTGTTCCTGAGAGCCTCCGAAAGCTCAGAAAGTATTATACAGTCGGTCAGAGCGTGCTCTGAAAGATATTTTTGGTATTCAAGAGAGTCACAACACATTTCAAGACGCTTTGAAAGCGCTCTTGTGTCCGCAGATGCCTGATCGCGACAGATGTGATCGGTTATCATAAGATCAAGCAGGCGTTGACCGAGAAATACCAGCTTTGTATTGCTTTCCTCGCCGTTTGAGACGGCTGAGGGATGGGTGAACGCAGTCTTTATAAGCGTTGAGTCTCTGAAAACGTGTCCCAGAGCGTTTTGAATCGCGTTCAAATCAAATTTGTCTGACATTTGTTCCTCCGTTGGTTTTTAATCTGTTACCGGACAAAGAGCTTTTTCTATCTCGGTAGCAACGCCCGTTTCGGCGTATAACGCGGCTGCCCTTATCGCGTTCATTATAGCTTTTGCGTCCGAGCTTCCGTGAGCCTTTAATATCGGCTTTTTTATACCGAGAAGCGGAGCGCCGCCGTGCTCTGACGCGTCAAAATCCTTTTTCATAGAGGTAAGCTCTTTTTTGACGAGAGCGGCGGAAGCAAGCGTTATAATGTTCTTTTTATAAACCTTTTTAAGCTTCTTCATAAAGAACGCACCGAGACCCTCGGTAAGCTTTAAAAGAATGTTTCCGGAAAATCCGTCCGTTACGATAACGTCGCATACACCGAAAGGTAATGTCTTTGCTTCTATGTTTCCGACAAAATTTATATCTTTTCTGCCCGAGAGCTTTTCGTAGGTGTCGCGCAGTACCTGAGAACCCTTTGTCGGCTCTGTTCCGTTGTTGAGGAGTCCGACTCTCGGGTTTTCTACTCCGAGTACGTTTTTCATATATACCGAGCCCATAAGCGCAAAGCCTTCAAGATGCTCCGGCTCAACTATGACGTTCGCGCCCGCGTCGAGAAGCAGAACGGGATTTTCAAACGGTATGACTGACGCTATTGCCGCCTTTTTTACGCCTTTCAGACGCGAAACGAAGAGTACCGCGCCCGAATAGAGCGCGCCCGTGCTTCCCGCGCTTACGCAGGCATCGGCTTTTCCTTCGGAAAGGAGATCGAGCGCGCGTCTCATTGAAGAATCCTTTTTGTTTTTTATGTTGAACGGATTTTCGTCCATGGCTATCGTTTCGGTGGTATGAACTATTTCAAATCCGAGATTTTCGGGATCAAGTCCTATATCGGAAGCACATTTTTTAATTGTTTCCGCGTCTCCCGTAAGTATAAGCTCGTGATCGAAGCTTTTGAGAGCGAGAGCCGCACCCTCGACTATCGCGGCAGGTGCGTTATCGCCGCTCATTGCGTCAACGACTATTCTCATTTCTTTCTCCGTTGTATGTTTTATATCAGATCCTTTTCGGCTATAAACGCTTGAAGCTCTGCTATACCGCGTTCGTAGAGTGCCTCGTTTCTCGCGCTTTTGCCGCCCTTGACCTTTTTATCAAGAGGCTTTACAAGTCCGAAGTTTGCGTTCATTGGCTGGAACTTTCCCGTTCCTCCGCGGCTTACGTACGCCGACATAGATCCTATAACTGTGGTCTCTGGGAATATTACCTCATTTTTTTCGGTTGCTGCCATAGCAGCGTTTATTCCGGCGACCATTCCCGATGCCGCGGATTCTATATAACCCTCGACTCCCGTCATCTGACCGGCAAAGAACAGCGTTGGACGGTTCTTTACCGAGTAAGTGGGGGTGAGACGTCCGGGGGAATCGATATATGTGTTTCTGTGCATAACTCCGTATCTTAAAAACTCCGCGTTTTCAAGTCCGGGGATCATACGGAAAACACGCTTTTGCTCCGAGATCGTAAGATGTGTCTGAAATCCCACGAGGTTGAACATGGTTTTTTCAAGGTTTTCCGTTCTGAGCTGTATGCAAGCGTAAGGCTCTCTGCCCGTTCTCGGATCGGTAAGACCGACGGGCTTTAACGGTCCGAAGCGGAGAGTGTCCTCGCCTCGTCTTGCCATTACCTCGACGGGCATACAGCCCTCAAACACCGTAAGATCCTTTTGCGATTCCTTGTCGAAGCCGTGAAGCTCTGCCTCGTTTGCGGTTATAAGAGCGTTATAGAACGCGAGATATTGCTCTTTATCCATAGGGCAGTTAAGGTAGTCCGCGTCTCCCTTGTCGTAACGTGACTGGGCAAACACGATGCTTCTGTCGATGGTCGAAGCGTCAACTATCGGAGCGGCGGCATCAAAAAACGAAAGACCGTTATTTCCGAAAAGCTCGGCAATAGAGGATGCGAGTCCGTCAGATGTAAGCGGGCCTGTCGCTATTACGCAGATACCGTCACTCGGTATCTCTGTGACCTCGTCCTCGATAACCGTTATATTCGGGTGATTTTTTATCTTATCGGTTATAAACGAGGAAAACGCCGTTCTGTCAACGGCAAGAGCCGCACCTGCGGGAACTGCGGTCGCGTCTGCCGCTTGCATTATAAGAGAGGAGAGCATACGAAGCTCGTCCTTTAACATACCCGCGGCGTTAGTTTTTTGAAGCGAACGCAGGGAGTTAGAGCAGACAAGCTCTCCGAAAAGCTCTGAGGAGTGCGCGGGAGTGCGTTTGTTGGGCTTCATTTCGTAAAGCTCTACCTTTACGCCTCTTTGGGCGCAAGCGTATGCCGCCTCTGCGCCAGCGAGTCCCGCGCCTATGATCTTTACAGTTTTACTCATTTTCGTTTACCGTATCCGACTGTGCCGAATAACCGCACTCGTCCTTGTTTATGCAGTAAACGAGGTTCTTGCCCTTCTTGCGGAGAAGCATACCGCCGCAGTCTGGGCATTTTTCAGCGAGAGGCTGATCCCAAGAGGAGAAAGTACAGTCGGGGTATTTTTCACAGCTGTAAAAGAAGGTGTTGTTTCTTCCTCTTTTGGTAACTATATTTGACGAGCAAAGAGGACAGGGGATACCTATCTCCTTGGTTATCTGCTTTGTAAACTTACATTTCGGGAAGTTTTCGCAAGCGTAGAAGGATCCGAATTTTCCGTTTCTTATAACGAGATCTCCGCCGCAGGCTTCGCATTTAAGACCGGTAGGCTCAGTCTGTGCCGTCTCGGTGCGAGGCTTTCCTGTGCTGTCAAGCGGCTTTGTGTTCTTACATTCGGGATAGTTGGGGCATGCGGCAAATTTACCGTATCTGCCGTTCTTTACTATCATAAGACTTCCGCACTTGTCACAGATTATATCGGTCTGCTCCGCGGGAAGCGCTATCTCTACCTTTTCAACTTCCTTTTCGGCGTTTTTGAGGTTCTTTTCAAAGTTTTCGTAGAATCCGCTGAGAACCGAATTCATAGTGTTCTTACCGTCAGCGATGCTGTCGAGTCCATCCTCCATCTGAGCCGTGAATTTGTAGTCAACGATGTCAGGAAAACGTTCTATCATTATTTGGGTCGTTATCTCACCGAGAGAGGTGGGGAGAAGCGCGTGCTTGTCACGCTTGACGTAGCCTCTGGAAATTATGGTGGATATTATAGGTGCGTAGGTTGACGGTCTGCCTATGCCCTTTTCTTCGAGGAAACGTATAAGAGTTGCCTCGTTGTATCTTGCGGGCGGCTCGGTGAACTTCTGTGCCGGTATAAGCTCGGAGAGTTCAAGTATCTCGCCCTCTTTAATATCGGGAAGTCTGTTTTCGATCTCGTCGTC
Organism: Eubacteriales bacterium; assembly: GCA_045658525.1. Lineage (GTDB taxonomy): Bacteria > Bacillota > Clostridia > Oscillospirales > CAG-272 > SIG673. Next base: position 17,978 of record JAZOVD010000028.1, on the reverse strand, counting down.
CTCGCCGTCGTCGGTTTCGTAAACAGCCATATAACCGTTAAACTTGACGACAGAGCCGCTTATTCTGAAAATATACTTATCAGCCTGAATGTCCGCTGTTACCGTATCAAGCTCAGCGTTTGCCATCTGGCTCGCAACGAAACGGCTCCAAATGAGCTTGTAGAGCTTATACTGACCTGAGCTGAGGTATTTCTTTATAGCGTCAGGATCGAGCGTAACGTCTGCGGGACGGATAGCCTCGTGCGCGTCCTGTGCGTTATCCTTAGCCTTGTAAATTCTCGGCTGGGGGCAAACGTAAGAATCGCCGTATTTTTCAGCGATAAAGCTCTTTGCCGCCGAGGTCGCCTCCGCGGATATTCTCAGGGAGTCGGTACGCATATAGGTGATAAGACCGTGGGTTCCGCCGTTTTCAGAGCCGAGATTTACACCCTCGTAAAGCTCCTGAGCTATACGCATCGTGTACTGTGACTGGAATCCGAGCTTCTTGGAAGCCTCCTGCTGCATAGATGAGGTATTGAAGGGCGGAGCGGGGTTCTTTTGACGGACCGCGCGCTTTACCGAACGGACTTTAAATACGGAGCTTTTGACCGCATTTACTACCGCGTCAGTCTCAGCGCCTGTTTTAAGCTCGGTCTTGGTCTGCTCGCTTGCGAGTCCGAAAAATCTGGCACGGACCGCGCTGTTCTTGAACGTAGCGTCAAGGAGCCAGTATTCATCGGGAATGAACGCTCTTATCTCGTTTTCTCTTTCAACGATTATTCTCGTCGCAACGGACTGAACGCGTCCCGCGGAAAGACCGCTTTTTACAGTTTTCCAAAGGAATGGACTGAGCTTGTATCCAACGATACGGTCAAGTATTCTTCTTGCCTGCTGAGAATCAACGAGCTTTATGTCGATGTTTCTCGGTGACTTGATAGCGGCCTTTACCGCAGGCTTTGTGACCTCATTAAAGGATACTCTTTTGGTCTGCTCTATCGGAAGTCCGAGAGCGTTCGCGAGATGCCACGATATAGCCTCTCCTTCGCGGTCAGGGTCGGTCGCGAGGAATATCTTATTTGCGTTCTTAGCGTCTTTTTTGAGAGAAGCGATAAGGTCTCCCTTACCTCTTATATTGATATAGTGAGGAGCGAATCCGTTCTCTATATCTACACCGAGAGAGCTTTTGGGCAGATCGCGGACGTGTCCCTGACACGCGACTACCTTGTAGCCCGAACCCAGATAATTCTTAATCGTGGAAGCTTTTGCGGGTGACTCAACTATTACTAAATTGGGCATATTATGCACCGACCTTTCTCTGTATATGTAAAATACTTAAAGTATTGATCTACTTTTTTATAAGCTCGAAGTAACCACCGGGAAGCTGGGTTATTTTCTGTTTTATTTCGAGCATAGTTACTGCCGTAAGTAATTTCGGCAGAGATATTCCCGTTGCGTTTATTATGGTGTCTGAATTTGAACGTCCGTTACTGTAAAGGTATTTTACAACGGTCGTTTCATCGTCGCTCAGACCCGTTGTATCAGGCGCGACGTCCTTTTTGACATCGGCAAGAGGCTCGTCTGCGAGTATTCGCCGTCTTAATTCTTTAAGAGAGCCTGTGACCTTTATGTCAGAGGTGGGAACAAAACGTTCGTTTGCGTCGAAGTAGCGTCTTTTCTCCAAGGATAACAAGGAGTCGTATTTTTGCTTTGTTTCGTCGTTTATCGGTATCTCGTAAATACTTTCTCTTGCTCCTTTCGAAGGATATTCCAGCTTTATTACGTTATCGGAATATATATTCGACGGCGGATGCGGAAGGTCTGTTTCCATCGACATATACGCTCGAGCGGCATCCTCCTCGGAAATAGAACCGTGGACTATTACGGGACGCGGTTGAGCCGCTTTCAGCGGCACCTTGCTCATTTGATAGTATGCGGTGTTTCCGATCTCTGTCCGTGGCGCGGGTGTGACGGGCTTCGGGACGGGAGTCTCACGTTTTTGGTATCTTTGCGGCTCTATTCCGAACAGCGTTGAAAAATCGGAAAGAATATCGTTTGCTGACGTTACCATCTTCGCTCCGTCTCTTATGAGGCGGTTAGTTCCGACGCTCGCAAGCTCTCCGACCTTTCCGGGAACCGCGTACAGTAGCTTGCCCTGCTTTAAGGCGTGTGATGCGGTTATCAAAGCTCCGCTTTTTTCTGACGCTTCCACAACGAGAACTCCGTGCGATATACCGCTGATAAGTCTGTTGCGGATAGGGAAGTGCCAGCCCTCCGGTCTTGATGCGGGCGGATAGTCTGTCATCACAGTGCCGCGCGCGATCATTTCCTGCATAAGCTTTTCGTTTGCCTTGGGATAAACTACGTCTATTCCGCAACCGAGAAATGCCACGGTATGACCGCCTGCGTCGAGCGCTCCGCGGTGAGCCGCCGTATCCGAGCCGAGAGCGAGACCGCTTACCACTATTGCCTTTGCCGACGCGAGGTCGTGTGCAATGGTATATGCGGCAGAGCTTCCGTAAGGAGTTACGTCTCTTGTTCCTACTACGCCTATCGTGGGATGTGCGGTAAAATCGGGTAATCTGCCTTTGTAGTATATGACCGGCGGACGACCTGTTATACGCGTAAGCGGAGAGGGATAGAATTTACTGTCGGGAGTCAGTATGCCAACGTTTTCGCGTTCGCAGTAATCAAGTATGCGCTCGGCATTGGTCATGTTTTTGTCTGAAAGAACCGCTATAAGTTCTTTGTCGTTTTTGCGGAACGCGTCGATCTCGTCTGCTCCGGCGTCATATATAGCTTTTGGATCATTTCCAAAGAAATGAAGCAGATTATCGCAGGTAGCAGAACCCGGCTTGAATTTTAAGCTGAGCCATATCCAATAACGTCTGTCCGACATAGATTTACTCCCTTTGTTTAATTTCTTTTTTGCGCTCTGTACTGTTCCCACATAAGGATAGTGGCTGCGGAAGCCGCGTTAAGCGATTCCGTTCCCGCTTCCATTGGAATGATCACCGAGCCGCTTGATGCCTCTATAACATCCCTACGTATTCCCGAACCCTCGTTACCTACGACAAAGCAGGTCTTTTCTCCGAGCTTTATATCGGTAAGCGCGATAGCTTTATCGTCGAGCGCGGCGCAATAAACTGTATATCCGTTTTTCCTCAAAGCCGAAAGAGTTTCGGGCATATTCTCCACGCGTACCGTTTTTTGCTTAAAGACTGCCCCCATAGAAGCGCGTACTGTTTTGCTGTTATATACGTCAGCGCAGTCCGAGCTCATAATGACCGTATCGAATCCAAACGCGAAGGCGGTACGGAGCATCGTGCCGAGATTTCCGGGGTCTCTTATGCCGTCGAGCAAAAAATAGCGTTCGCTCAAAAAGCTACCTTTATATATTATATATAAATAATGGATTTTGTCAAGTACTTTTGATACGCAGAATATGCCTTCGGGCGATTTTTCAAAAGAAATTTTTTCATATACCTCATCGCTTACCTCTATTACGGGTAATTTTGAAAGGTCTCCATTGTAGGTATCGATAGCCTTGCGCGTCATAAGAACGGATTCGATCGGTGCTCCGAATGAGATCGCCTCGTCAAGAAGCTTGCGTCCTTCAAAACAAAATCTTCCGTCTTCCGCGCGTTTTTTTCTGTCTCCGAGCTTTACCAGCTCTTTTACGTATTCGTTATTTCTTGAAGTTATTTTCTTTATTTCCATCAGGAAAAATACCTCCCGGATTTATAACAAAAGGGACTGTTATATTACAGTCCCATAAATGTTTTTGAAATTAAAGAGCTGCCTTAGCCTTTGCGCAAAGATCAGCGAAAGCTGCCGCATCTGCGATAGCTATTTCGGAAAGCATCTTACGGTTGAGGTTTATGCCTGCCTTTTTAAGTCCGTTGATGAGAGTGGAATAGTTCATTCCGTTGACCTTCGCCTGCGCGGATATTCTGGTTATCCAGAGCTTGCGGAAGTCTCTCTTCTTCATCTTTCTGCCGGCGAAAGCATAGTTACCGCTCTTCATTACGGCCTGCTTAGCCATCTTAAAATGCTTGGATTTTGCACCCCAGTAGCCCTTAGCGGCCTTTAATATCTTTTTTCTTCTCTTACGCGTAGTAACCGCGCCTTTAACTCTTGCCATTCTTAAATTCCTCCTTGAAGTTTAGTCCGCAAATCAAACGCGGGGAAGCAGTTTTTTGATGTTGGGCGCCATAGACTCACTCAGATAACCGTTCTTTCTGAGCTGTCTCTTGCGCTTTGTGGATTTAAGACCGAGCTTGTGGCGACGGTTCATGTGGTTGAGCTTGACTTTTCCGCTCTTGGTTACAGTGAATCTTTTAGCGGATGCGCTGTGTGTTTTGATCTTTCCCATTGTTGGAACTCCTTTCATTTTGCCGCGGCTGTCTTAGCCGGAGCGATAAACATTATCATATTTCTGCCGTCGAGTACGGGAGCCTTTTCCATAGCGCCGAGATCGCTGCAAGCTTCCTTGAAGCGGTCAAGCAGCTCTTTTCCGACGTCCTGTCTGGACATCTGACGTCCCTTGAACTTTACCATCACCTTGACCTTGTTTCCATCGGTCAGAAAACGGCGCGCATGATTAACTTTTGTATTGAAGTCATTCGTGTCGATAAGACAAGTAAGCTGAATCTCCTTGATCTCGACGATCTTCTGCTTCTTTCTGGCTTCCTTTTCCTTTTTATCACGGTCAAAACGGTACTTGCCGTAGTCCATGATCTTGCATACGGGCGGATCTGACTGTGCGCTCATAAGAACGAGGTCAAGTCCTCTGTCGTATGCCGTTTTAAGAGCCGTTGAGAAAACCATTATTCCGAACTGTTCACCGTCGTCGCTTATGACACGGACGTTTTTGTTCGGCGCGAGCTCTATGTCTTCGTTAATTACATGCTCTTTTCCGTTTGCGTTTTTGATAGTAATGCACCCCCAATGTGTGACATTTGAAATAAAAAATGCGGTAAAGATCCAGAAATCTCCCCGCAACACAACTACCGACGTTAAACCGAAACGCCGAATAAGTATTGACCTCGGAAAACCCGTTCCTACGGTGAGAGCGGAGAGCTCTGCTTCTTTGTACTCGGTAATTATATCACAACTAAATCGTTTTGTCAATACTTTTTGCAAAAAAATATCCGAAAAAATATCCGATTTTTTCAAAAAACACAAAAACGGCAACGAATGTTGCCGTTTTCATATCTAAATATTCTTCAACGTCTCAAAAATAGCGACGAGATTTTCGATTGGAGTTCCTGCCTGAACGTTATGTATGCTGTTAAAAACGTATCCGCCGTCTTTGCCGAATATCGCGCAACGTTCCTTTACTTGCTCCCTGATCTGGTCGGGTGTGCCGAACGGGAGAAGCTTCTGCGTGTCTATGCCGCCGCCCCAGAAAACAATGTCCTTGCCGTACTTGTCTTTAAGTAACTTAGGATCCATTCCGCAAGCGGAGCACTGTACGGGATTGAGAATATCAAATCCCGACTCGATAAGAAGCGGTATAAACGACTCGATAGCTCCGCAGCTGTGTTTGAACGTTTTCCAGCTCGTGTTTTCGTGTATCCAGTTATTTACCTTTTTGTAATAAGGCATATAAAGCTCACGGAATGTGTCAGCAGAACAGAAGGTGGAGCTTTGCGTACCGAAATCCGTTCCGCAGATAAACAGCGCGTCTATCTTGTCGCCCGCGCGTTCCTTTAACTTAGCGAGGTTTACAAGAGCTATGTCAGTCTGTTTGTCAAATATGTATTTTACAAACTCGGGCGCGGTTGCCGTTGCCATATACCATTCGGCAATATCGCGCAGACCCTTGGGGTCTTTTAAGCCTACTCCGGGAAGTATTCCAACGTCTCCAAGCGCAGTTCCGCCAAAGCTGACGATGACGCCTCTGCCTGTGTTGGCGGCGGTGGTGATGTCCTCTGTAAACTCGTCAAGAACGGAGTCGGAAACGTAACCGTATTCTTGAAGATTTCCCTCGGGATCGAGATCCTCAATGTCATCGAATGGCTCTTGTCTTGCGATAGCGTCAAAATAGAATCCGTCTTTGGGCATTTTCGCGCTTGGAGCTGCGCTCGTGTCTCCGCAAGGATACGCGTAATGATCTCCTTTTGCATCTACGGTAGTGTTAAAATCACCGGGAACGAGAACCACCGAGCCGTCATCCTGCTTCCATTCCTTCCAATCCCCGTTACGAACGCCAAAGGAGTTGGTGCGAGAAAAAACACCCTCTACGTCAAAACCAAGAGCCTCTTTAAGGTCGTCCTCGACAAGTCCGAGCATCTGAATGGGGTCGATGATCTTTATCAGGTGCTTTTCCAGTCCATAATATTCTCTTAAAGCCGCTATGCAGGAATGGTGCATACCTGTCGTTGCGGTTGCGCCGAAATCTACGGGAAGCTTATCGGGCTGATTGTGGTTAAGCGCGTTTTGTAATCTTTGTTTCGATGTCATAGCAATATCTCCTCTTCCTCGTTTATTGTAACATGACAAAACATATTTGTCAATACATAAAATGAGTTCGGAGAAGATATAAAAAATACTTCCCTCACACGCTCCTTATCGGTGGCGTGCGAGGGAAGTTCTTTTGTTATCGCTCAAATAAAATACCATCACTCTATGATAGGTCATCGTTTTTCCACGACAGTCCCCATAGAGAAGTTCTTTTGGTTACTTTTCTTTCAAGAAAAGCAACTTAGAATTCATCGTCGGGAGTGTCAAAGCCGCCGTTATCTTCGATATAATCGTTTCCGCCTCCGCTTAACGTTATTATATCTTCTTTTTTGACTTCGACGTATTCAAGCTCGGCTTTTTCATATATCTTTTTCACCGTCTTTGTCCTCCTTTACTGTCCTACGTAAAGCTCTGCGGCTCTACCGTAGTTGAAAGTTGCTTTTACAAGGTCAGCAAGAGCGGTATCGCTTCCCAACTGCTTGGCGTAAACGTAGGAGTTTACAGAATACGTTACGCTCTGTCCTACCTGCGTATCACCGTTGTAGAAGCTTGCCGTTACCGTATCATTATACTCAGTAGCCGTTATTCCGCGGAAGTAAACTATGTACTTACCTTCATCGTTTGGCGTAAGATCGCTTACGTTGTAAGTAGTGGTTCTGTTGCCTATGGTGACCTTCAATACGAGATCGGAATCCGCCTTGAACGTAAATCTTATCGCCATTGCGTTTTCATATCTGAGCGCGACTCCGTTCCATGTAACAGAAGCGTCAGCCGTTCCCACGAGAGCCTTTACGTTATTGGAGATGCCCGCATAGTTGGAAATACCGGCGCTGAGCGTTACGCCCTCAGTCGCTGTTCCGGTAAGCTCGTTGTATATCTGCGATTTTTCACCGTACGCGAGAAGCGCGGAGAGAAGTCTGATAAGATCTTGGTCGATGCTCTTTTTAAGCATATTTACGCAGTAGGTCTTTACGCTGTACTCAGCTACCTCGTAGCTTTCCTGTACGCCGTTATTGTCCGCATAAACAGTCGCTTTGATGTTATCGCATACCATCTGAGGAGTAACACCTACGAATTTGAATACAAGCTTGCCGTCCGCGCGAACGGTGTAATTCGTTACAGTGTAGGTCTTGCCGTTGAATTCAAACACCATATACGGGGCGGTATATGTTTCAGGGAGAGTTACAACGTAGGAAACATTGATGTTTTCAGTAATGTTAAGACCCGCGCCGACTATCTTCAAGTCGGTGTAAGCGAGGTCGTATCCGCACTCGCAGAGAGTGCTGTTTTCCATACGGGTATGAGCCTCGATATTGAACTTCATTCCGCAATCTATACATTCAGTCCAATGTGCTTTGTTGTTATAGTTAAGCTTAGAATCGTTTTTGATGTGACCGTTGTCGGTAGCACCGTAATACGTGGAAAGCTCTTTGAGATCGTCTGCATCAAGCGCGTTACCGAAGAGCATAAATTCATCGATGTACGCATCAGGCTTTCTTCCGTAGCCACCTGTTCCGTCTTGACCTATGTTGAGCGGATAATTTGTAGTAAAAGAATAGCTGTCGTATCTGGCAGGTATAGCGACCGCAGCAACCTCTTTGAAATCAACGTAGAGGCGTACCACCTTGTTGGTTCTGTCCATGACAAACGCGATATGGACCCAACCGTCTGTATAGTCGCTTGGTAACGCCTGACGTATATCCTGTCTTGCGCTTCCGTCACTGTAGTTTATTTGAATAAGCAAGCCGCTGTCGCCCCATACCATACAAACGAGAAATCCGGCGTTAGAACCCTTGCTCCAGTCCTTGTTTCCAAAGAATACGGGGTCTCCGGTACAACCGTTTATTTTCAACCAGCTGGTAATGGTGAAATCTCCAAGACCGGGATCAAAGTTATTTACCGTTGCGTATGTACCGTTATAGAAGTTAGCGGACTGACCGAAATATCCGTCACCGAACGTAGGAGTTCCGGAAAGCGCAGAGGTCATGCTGCCTGCGACAACGTTTGCGTTTCCGTCGAAGGGAATGTATGCTTGGAGATTCTTATCGGTGAGGAAGTTGTTTATGTGTCCGGCGCTTCCGCTTTCGGGTGTAGCAACAGTCTGGTGACCGCGGAAGCTACAATCCTCATCGGTACCAAGCTTGCCGTAATAATCCGAAAGGTTTAAGAGATCCTTCTCGTCAAGCGCGCCATCAAAGATGATGAATTCGTCTATAAGACCCTTGAACTTGCTACCGTAAGCACCAGTTCCGTCCTGACCTATGTTGAGAGGCATATCTGTGGTAAAGGAAACTTCTGAGGGGAGATTGGTGTATTTTACAAATGTACCGAAGTTATAGGAGATTTTGGCTACGTTATTTTCACGGTCGAATACAAGAGTTATATGCGTCCAGTTGTTTTCAAAGCCCGAAACAACGCTGGGATAAACTGACCACTTTCCGCCGCTTGCATTCTGAGAGTTTATGATGTTCTGCTGGATTCCGGAGTTGTTCTTTGCGATACAGAAAGCCCATCCGGGGTTAGCTCCGCTTCTCCAATTCTTGTTAGAAACGATAGCAGGGTCTCCTGATGTTATAGCATCTGTGTTCATCCAGAAGGAAACCGAGAAGCTATCCGTTCCGGGAGCGTGATCGAGAAGTGAAACGTAACCGTTATCAAGCTTAACGGACTTGCCGAAATAGCCCTGCTCATAGCTGAGAGTGCCGTTTGACAAAGTATTCTTACCTGTAACGTCTATTACGCTTTCATCAAAGGGGAGATAGTTCATTATCTCGTTATCAACGTAATTGCTTACGTATCCCTCGTCTCCTGCGTTCGGGGTGGGAGCTACGGCAACATCATAGTCAACGCCCTTGTCGAAGTACTTTTCAAGCTCCGCGATGTCGTCACTGTCAAGCGCACCGTCGAAAAGCATGAATTCATCTACCATACCCTCGAACTTTACGTATTCACCCGTTCCGTCCTGACCTATGTTGAGCGGGAACTCGGTGGTAAGGGAATGGGAGGGAAGATCAGCCCACGTAGCGAGCGCTTGGAAGTTGATAAGAAGTTTAACCGTATTTGCTTCTCTGTCGAATACGAGCATTACGTGCGTCCACTTGTTATCGATATCAAGGTCTGTTATCGCGGGGTACTTAGTGAACTTTGTGCCGTCCGCTTCGCCCTTTGTGTTGAATACGAAGCTGTCAACGCCTGCGTTATTTTCAGCTATCGAGAGGTTCCAACCGGGGTTAGCGCCGTTCTGCCAGTTCTTGTTCGATATTATCGTTGGGTCTCCGGCTTTTGTAAGCTTTTCGGTATTCATAAAGAACGCTACCGTAAAGCTGTTAAGACCGGGATCGTGGTTGAGTATGGAAACGTAGCCCGCGTCAAGTATCGCGGCTTTTCCGTAGTAACCGGCGTCGTACTTGATAGCTCCGTTAGCCTTTGTCTCATTACCGCAAGCGTCCTCGGTGTTGCCGTCGAAGTTGAGGTAATTTACAAGCGGCTTATCGGTTATGAAGTTGGTAATGTAACCTACCTCGCCCTTAGCGGGAGTGAGGTTACAATAATAATAATTGTGAAGATCAGCAAGCGACTCACCTGTTATCTTGGTATTGAAGATCATTACGTCGTCAACCGATAACGCAAGTCCGGTGTTGCTCGCCGCATAGTTGCCCGTTCCGTCCTGACCGATGTTTATCGGATAAGTAGAGCTGATGTCACGACCGGTCATATCTGCCTTGACAGAGCCGTCCTCATTGTATTCTATGAGCTTTTTAGTGGCGAATTCCTTGAAATCGAACGCTACGCTTACAGTATTTTCGGTTCTGTTTACCGATACCGCTACGTGGACCCAACCGTCAAGGAAATCCTCCGGCATATTGAAGCCGATCTTAACACCCTTGCTTCCGTCACCCATTGCGAAAAGAAGACGGGTGTCCTGCATAACGATGCTGAATCCTTGGTTAGCTCTGCTTCCCCAGTCCTGATTTGATATGACCGCAGGGTCGCTTATAACACCCGCGCTCTGGAACCAGAAGGATACCGCAAAGTCGCCCGTTCCCGAAACAGTGTTATCAAGGGAAACGTATCCGTCATCAAGAGACGCACCTTGTCCAAAGTACGCCTGAGGATAGTAAAGGTTGCCCGTGCTCGTCGTGGTGTTTCCGAGAATGTCGTTATACATTCCGTCAAACGGGAGGTATGCTATAAGGTTATCCTTGTTGATGAAATTCGTGTAATGTCCGCGCTCTCCCTCAGTGGGGGTGGGGATGTTAAGATGCTGTCTGTTCAAGCTCTTGGCTATGTAAACAGGACGCTCGCCCGCGACTACACCCTCAAATATACCAGAAGGAACGCGAGCAGTCCAGCTTTCGGGGTTTTTATATCCGAGAGCGTAGGTAACTATTGCCGCTATATCTCTTATCTCGGCTTCACCTATCTCGCCATTTACTACCGTCTTACCGGCGATAGCTATCATTATATTCATTTCCGCGTCGGTAAGTCCGCCGTGACCGCCTCCGACAGAACCGTCGTCCTTGGTGGGCGTTCCGCCGTGGTCAGCCGTAACGATGAACAGGGTATCGTCCGCGATGCCCTTATCAACGTAAGCCTGATATACCTGACCTATGTAACCGTCAAGTCTGGTGATCGTTTCAAGGTGTGTCTCTGAGCCGTAGCCGTAGCCATGTCCCGCACCGTCAGCCTCGTCGAACTGTATAAAGAGGAGCTTCGGAGCGTTCTCGGAAACGTAAGCCGCAGCTTCGCTCGCAATCGTTTCGTCTGCCTTTCCACTTACCTTGTAAACGCCGAGGTTATCTTCGATTATTCCAACGTTTATACTGCTCCAATGGCAGAATGAAGCAAGTACAGCATCGGGGTCATTTTCATGTACAACTCTGAAATAGCTGGGAAATTCGGATTCAGGGTCGAACGCCGTGCTTCCCGCTATCGTGTTGGTGAGCTTATGGTACGCAGGGGTAACGCCATGAAGAAGGCTTCCCCAGCTCTGCGCGCTGATGGAGGGAATGGACGTCTGCGCAGTGTACGTTACTGCTCCGTTTTCAAATATTGTGTCGATATTCGGGGTGTCGGTATCCTTGAAGAATGCTCCTCCTCCGTCCACACCGATTACCGCAACGTGGCTGTACGAGCCTGCGCCCGGGAGCTGCGTTTCGCTTTCCGTTCCATCGGATGCGAAAACCGCAAGCGCGCTTGGAAGCAGCATAAATACAAGCAACGCTGCCGCGATGAGTGATCTAAGCTTTTTGTTCATAATAAAGCCGTCCTTTCTTAAAATGGATTTTGGTATCCAAGCCAATTTTACATCTTATTTTCTATAATGTCAATGCTTCCAAAGTATTTTCCACATTTTGACGATTAAATGTTGTGTTTTGTTGAGATTATCAGAAACACAACATCGTTTTCCACATTATAAAGGAATATTTTTGAAAATATGTTGAAATTTACAAAAAAATGTGGTACAATCAATATAACACAACATTGCTAAATTACCAAGAATTTTGTTTGGAGGGGCTATGAGGACTGAAGAAAGGCAAAAATATATACTAAATGTAGCGAAAGCAGAAGGATTTGTTTCGATTTCAAGGGTAGCCGAGCATTTGAACATATCTGTCGAGACGGTACGAAGAGATATAAATAAGCTTTGCGATGAAAATCAACTTAAAAAGGCGCACGGTGGTGCTGTTCCCATAAAATTACCGATACGAAAAGATGCCAATTATCTGATGAGATTGCATCTTAATCAACAAGAAAAAATCGCCATAGGAGCGGAAGCGGCTACAATGATACGCGACGGTAGTGTGGTCGCTCTCGACTGCGGAGTTTCCATTCAGGTAATGGCGAAATGTATTTCGGGAGTTCAGAACGTAACGTTTGTAACTAATTCTATCCCGATCGCAGCAAATCTTCTTGATAAGTTAGAAAGCGGTGAGATAACCGGAAGAGTGATACTGATAGGTGGCGAGGTGGAGTCTAATAACCGCTTTTCGATGGGTGCTGAGGTAAATCGCACGCTTGAAAGGTATCATTTCGACGTAGCGTTCGTTTCCTGTACGGCGCTTTCGGCAGACGGGGCTTCGTCATACACTCTGTCAGAGTGTGCTTATTCTGCTCAAATGATGGCACAGTCCACTACGTCGATTCTTCTTGCCGAGAGCGTAAAGCTCGGCAAAAACTCCGTATGCGCATTCGCAAGGCTTACGGAGTTTGAACGTATTATAACTGACAGTAAAAACGAGGTACCGCTCGACATAGAGAAGGCTCTCGAAAACTCAAACACCAAGCTCGTGATAATAAACTGTTAAACACGAATAAAACGAAAAAAGCACTTCTTTCGAAGTGCTTTCTTTGGTGACCCGTGGGGGAATCGAACCCCCGTTTCCAGCGTGAGAGGCTAGCGTCTTGACCGCTTGACCAACGGGCCTCACGTGCTTTGTAAGTATAGCATATTTTTTTGCGTTTTGCAATACCTTTTTGAAAAATAATTATTAAGGAATCTTAATATCGACACAAGGTATTGCAAAACGCAATATTTTTCGTAAGTTGCTTTAAAAGTACGTATGGAGTGAGCTCAGACGAACAGTTAAATAAAAACGTTAAGAAAGGCTTTTTTTCTTTCTGTATTCGCCCGGTGTGCAGCCGCATACCTCGCGGAATTTGAGACAAAAATAGCTTGGACTTTCAAAACCGCAAAGCTTACCTATTTTTTCACTGCTGTCGGTCGTATAACGCAGAAAACGTTTGGCTTTCGCTATTCGTATGTTTTTCAGCTCTTCCATTACGGTCATTCCGCGCGTAGCAGAGTAATAACGGCAAAGCGCGAATTTATCCATAGAAACGAGATCCGCTATTTCGTCAAGTGTGATCGGCTCTGAATAACGGCTTTCAAGATAACGCCTTATTTTATCAAATGACGTATCGGCTTCGGAAAGTATCTCGGAAAAAAGCTCTGTAACGAATGAGTAACCGGCGGCGGAACGCGAAACAGGCGTGCTTTGACCGTTTGAAAACTCCAACAGAGCGTTCAGCTCTGTTTCAAAGGAGCTTGGGGTCTTGAATTTTAGGTAATTTCCGATGCCCATATAGTCAAGTGTCTTACCGTCGATAAGAAACGAACACCATACCGTGTGAAAGTGAGCACCTTCGTAGCTATGCGGGATACCTGCACGTATAAAAACTCCCTCACCCTCGGAAGCCGTAAAGCTGTTTTGTTCAACCGTGAAAAGTCCCTGACCTTCCTTTACGACTAAAAATTGATGGTAATTGAAGCCGTTTGGTCTTGATATAGAGCTTTGGATTGGTGATCTTCCTATCGTGTTCAGAAAAAACGGTACTTTATCACGGGCTTCGGTGTTGATTTCAAAAAAATTCGCCATAACGCAATATCCTTATATGTTGTACAAAAATTTATGATTGACAAAAGATGTGTTCTGCAATATAATTGTATCATAGAATAGCGTAAAAGTAAATACTTTTCGTGCGATAAACTATAAAATATGCTTTGAAAGGATATTGCAAAAATGGAAAAGGTAAGACTTGGACTCATCGGATGCGGTGGAAGAGCTAAGGCTCACATGGCGTCGTTTGAGAAGTTTGCGGATGTGGAGGTCGTGGCGGTAGCCGACCCAAGAGAGGAACGCAGGAAAGAGGCGGCTGAACGCTTTTGTTGTAAGCGGATATATAAAGACCATACCGAGCTTTACGATAACGAGAGCGCAGAAACGCTCGATGCGGTAATAATAGCGGTAGAGCCTACGGCGCACACAGATATTGAGGAACGCGCGATAGAAGCAGGACTTCATTTTATCGTTGAAAAGCCAATGACCCTTGATCTCGAACAGGCGGACAGAATAGCCGCGGGAGTTAAGGAAAAGGGGCTTATCACCTCGGTCGGCTTTCAGGACAGATACCTTGACCTTATGGACATAATAAAGGAAGAGCTTCCGAAGCATAAGACCGGCGGACTCGTTTACGGTGCTTGGGTAGGTGGTATTCCCGGCGTATGGTGGTGGCAGAAGAAGTCTGACTGCGGCGGTCAGCTGGTTGAGCAGAATATACATTTGCTTGACGGACTTCGTTATCTCTACGGAGAGGCTCTTTCGATATACGCTACCGCTTCAAAAGGAATGGTAAAGGCGGGAGTTGACGCCTCGCCCGAATACGATACCGATGACCATTCTACCGCGGTCATACGTTTCGAGAATAACGTTACTGCGACTCTTGTCAGCGGTTGTTATTCAAAGGGTGTGCGTCCGCGTTGCGGTCTTTACATAACTCTTGACGATATGATCCTTGATTACAGGCTCAGAAATAACCTCATAATAACTACGGCTGAGGGTGAACGCGATATTCCGAGAGGCGTAAATCAGACCGAGATACTTGACCGCGCGTTCATAGATGCGGTAAAGACGGGAGACAGAAGCCTTATACGTTCCGATTATGAGGACGCGCTTAAATCCTTAAAGCTTGGATTTGCGGCTAACCGTTCTATGGAAACGGGAGAGGTTATATATTTCAACAAATAAAGATCGATAAGGAGAAAGAATATGAGACTTTGTGTTCCGATACCGTGTTTTTTCGGTAAGATGGATTTTTCTGACGCTATACGAAAGGTAGGCGAGCTTGGATTTGATGCCGCCGAGACTTATAACTGGCGCTCGCTTGATCTCGATGCGGTCAAAAACGCTTGTGAGGAGAGCGGAGTTGAGCTTTTGAGTATGTGTACTACGGAATTCAGAATGACTGATCCCGCGTTCCGTAAGCAGTGGCTCGACGGACTGCGCGAAAGCTGTGCCGCCGCCAACAAGGTCGGCGCGATCCGTCTTATCACTCAGGTAGGTCAGGATACTGGTGCTCCGCGCGAGGAGCAGCACGCGTCTATCGTTGCGGCGCTCAAAGAAGCGAAGCCGATACTTGAAGAAAGCGGAGTCACTATAATGATAGAGCCGCTCAATACGTACGTCAATCACCCGGGGTATTACCTCTGGTCATCTGTCGAGGGCTTTGATATAGTCAGAGAGGTAGATCATCCGCTTGTAAAGGTGGTTTACGATATATATCACCAGCAGGTAATGGAAGGAAACATAATTCCTAACGTAACAAAAAATCTTGACTGTATAGCGCATCTTCACAGCGCGGGACATCCCGGCAGAAACGAGCTTCAATTCGGCGAAAACGATTATAAGGTTATTTTTGAGGCTATTGATAAGGTGGGATATACGGGTTCTTGCGGACTTGAATACAGACCGCTTCTCGATCCTGTTGAAAGTCTTATAAAAGCCAAGGAGCTTTACGGCAGTAAAAAATAATTAAATAGTAAAAAACTCCGTGCACAATTGCACGGAGTTTTTTGTGGGGTGAGTAATGGGATTCGAACCCACGGCCTTCAGGGCCACAACCTGACGCTCTAACCAACTGAGCTATACCCACCGTATGGCGTACCTTGGGGGATTCGAACCCTCGACCTACTGCTTAGAAGGCAGTTGCTCTATCCAACTGAGCTAAAGGTACTCATTTGTAACGCAAAGTATTATATCATAAAACTTTTTGTTTGTCAATAGATTTATCGGAAAATTCTTGTTTTTTTGAAAAATAAATTTTCTATGGGTATGATAATGCGTTTAAATAGCATTTTTTACAAGTCACACATAACGAAAAAAAGCATAAACTATAACAGACCGAAATACGGTACTTTTTTACGGGAGTGGTGCCTATGGATAAAAACAGGCATAGCGGTACATATTTTGCCGCTATGAATACGGCTGGCGGTTTTAAGAGTTATTTTTTCGAGATATTCGGCTCGCTTGAACGGATCTTTATAGTAAAAGGCGGTCCGGGTACGGGAAAAAGCAGGCTTATGAAAGAGCTTGCTTCGGAAGCGGAGAGGCGTGGGTGCGCTTCGGAAAGATTCCTTTGCTCATCTGACCCCGCCTCGCTTGACGGGATCATTATACCGGAGCTTTCGCTCGGTGTCATAGACGGAACGTCGCCTCACGCATACGAAGCGCGGTTTCCCGGAGCAAAAGAGAACATAATAGACCTTGGACAGTTCTGGGATCAGAAAACGCTCGCGGACAGCTTCAAGATCATAAAAGAGCTTAACGAGGCGAAAGCAAGACTTTACAGTGCGATATACGGTTATCTCGGAGCTGTAAAGGTGTTTGATGATATGACGCTTTCTATGGTCAGAGCCGCGCTCGATACCGAAAAGCTTGAAAGCGCGGTAAAACGTATAGCGTATCAGCTCGGAAACGGCTCGTCGGCTGAGCATGATTTGAGGATACGAACGGCTGTAAGCACGGACGGCGTTATAACGCTTAATACCTACGCAAGCCTTGCGAAGAAACGCTTTGCCGTGCTTGACGCCTGTAAGAGCGCGGGAATTTTTATGAAGCGGCTTCTTGCCGAAACGGATATGAGAGGACTTAAAGCACAGGTAAGCTACGATCCGTTTTCGCCGCAATGTCCGGACGCCATATATTATCCCGAACGTGATACGGCGTTTTATGTCGGAAGTGAGGGCGATTTTGAGGAGAAAACAGTCAATATGCATCGGTTTATAAACGATATGAGACTCAGACCGTATAAACCTCGCATAAGGGCGGTAAACCGACTGCGGTCTGCGGTGATTTCAGAGCTTGAATATGACGCTTCCTCTATAAAACGTCTCCATACGGAGCTTGAAGGCATATACTCGCAGGCAATGGATTTTTCAGCCAAGGAGCAGTTTGCCAAAGCATTTGTTGAAGATCTGCTTAGCTCGAAAAACTGAAATAACGGTCTGTCGCACTTGCGCGTCAGACCGTTATTTTTTATCTTATATCGAATTGCGGGTCGTTTTCAAACGGCTTTTCGGCGGTTATTTTTATCCTGTAACAACCGCTTATCTTATTTTCTAATTTCAGAGAAACGGTTGGAGTTTCGGAAACAAATCGCATAGACTCACCGTACGTAGCTCCGTTGAACGGGCATAACTCGAACGCGCATGCCTCGGAGAGGCCGAACTTTACGGTGTCGAAATCGAATATTCCGCCGAACGATACGAAAGCAGTTAACCTATCTTCGGAAAATTCAACCGATGAATTGACCCCGTTTGCGAGATTTTGTTTTTCAAGCTCGTTTTCGGGTTCGATATAGTCTTCAAAAAGATGTAACCCAAAACGCGCGATAACGGGGGAGGCCAAGGCTTCCGTAACACTGAGGCGCAGATGGGTATATTTTCCCTTGGGTATTCTGGCGGCACGCAGATTTCCGACAGACGTTCCCTCGAAAAGCGTCACGTTTTCGTTTTCTGTGACACTTTCGAGCTTGAAGCCCGTTATACGCTCGCCAAGCTCGATGACTTCTCCGAGAGTGAAAGCGTTTATTTCGTTTTCTCCGTCAAGCAATATATCTATTACGGGAGTAAGACAGCTCTGCTCGGCGGCATAGAAGCCTTCCTCTATGTCAAGAACAGCTTTTTCGGGCGAGCATTCGTTACAAAGCACGCTGTTTGCGGTGATGATCGCACCCGAAGCGTAGTTTACGGATAA
>JAZOVD010000027.1:0-10723 GCA_045658525.1 Eubacteriales bacterium | reverse complement strand
GATAAATTCGTTACAAAGCGTAGGCAACACATTCTTTACAACCTGCGGAATTACTATATATATCATCGTCTGAAAATAGTTAAACCCAAGTGAGCGTCCAGCTTCAAACTGTCCGTTGTCTATCGACATTATGCCGCTTCTGAATATTTCGGCAACGTATGCTCCCGAATTAAGACCGAATGCTATTATTGCAATTATCATACCCTCCTCGATAAAGGTGAATATTACAAAATAGAATATAAGGAGCTGTACAACGACAGGAGTTCCTCTTATGACCGTAAGATATAAGTTGCATATAGCATTCAGTATCTGCATTACACGGTATTTTATTCCACCGTTCTTTTGGAAAACTTCCTTGTTTTTATCGTATGTGGTGCGAACAGAAGCTATAAGCAATCCTATAACGACACCTATGAGCACCGCAAAAAAGGTTATCAAAAGCGTTTTTCCGAGACCGGTTGCAAGCATCTTCCATCTGCCCTTTTCAACAAAGTTAAGAACGAAGTCTGCTTTTAAATTATTAAACCATTCTTTCAATGTTTTTTCCTCTGATTTTTGATATTAACGTAAAGCAATGGCGGCGGCAATTTGAAAATTGCCGCTGCCATTGTAGATAACATTTTTTAATTATTCTTCAACAGGGATGTATTTTCTAACGATATTCTCGATCGTTCCGTCCGCTTTCATAGCTGCGAGAACCTCGTTGATTTTTTCAAGAAGCACAGTGCTCTTCTTATTGATAGCGATAGCATAGTCTTCTTCCGCATATGCCGTATCGAGAATGCGTATTTCACCCTCGTTCTGAGAGACGAAGGACTTAGCGGGCTCGTTGTCGATGATAACTACATCTACTCGTCCGCTTTTGAGTGCTTCAACAGCATCTGCACCGTTGTTGTAACGTGTTACTCTGTCAGTCTTGGTGCTTCCGTCCTCGTTCAGGTCGTTAAAGCCCCAACCGGTAACGTCAGAGGAAGAATATATATCTCCCGTCGTTGTTTTTTGAACTCCGATCTTTACGTTGGTGTTTTTGAGAGAAACGGGGTCTCCGTTTTCATCGTAATTGAAGAAGTCGTCTATACTGGTATATGCGCTATCCTGCTTTACGATCATCACCTGAACTCCCTTAGCATAGGAGGTTGAGAAGGAAACGCTTTTTTCACGATCGGGAGTTACGGTAAGACCTGCGAGAGCCATATCGTATTTTCCGCTGTTTATACCGCCGATGATGGAATCGAATTCAACGTCTTTGATTTCAAGGGTTTTGCCGAGTCTTTTTGCTATTTCCATAGCGATTTCAACGTCTATACCTGCGTAGCCGTTGAAAGGACCTTCGGGATCGGTGTATTCATAGGGGGGGAATGCGGCGTTTGTAACCATTACGAGCTTTGTTTCATTATCAAAATCGTAGCCCTTGTAGGCGCAGGAGGTAGCGAACGCCATGGTTCCGACTATCATCATGACAGCCATAATGAGTGCGAGTGTCTTTTTCATAATATTCACTTTCCTTTCAAAAAAGTATTTAAGTACCTCTATAATACATCATTTCCCCGTTTTTGTCAATACTTTTCCATAAATTCGCCCTTTTCTCCGAATATATACAGTCGGTTTCGTGTTTTTTAGTGATTTTGGCGTTTAAAATATGAATATACACGGAGAATATTCATTCGGTGCTATTTTAGTCACAAAAAATTTACAATATTAAAAACGCGATTGGTATTGACAAACGCCCGTTATTTATGGTAAAATTATCAATGCCGCATGAAACCGGTCACAAACGTTAACGCTTATAGCGTAGCTACCCGAATCAGCGAGATTTTGCCGCATAAGGCATATAAGAAAGTGAGGTGCTTTTCGTGTTCGCGATAATTGAAACAGGCGGAAAGCAGTACAAGGTCAGCGAGGGCGACATTCTGTTCATCGAGAAGATCGAGGCTGAGGCAGAGACGTCCGTAAAATTCGACAAGGTTCTTGCTGTTTCCGGAGATGACGGCTTCAAGGTTGGTGCTCCCTACGTTGAGGGTGTTTCCGTTGAGGCTAAGGTCGTAAAGCAGGGCAAGGGCAAGAAGATCTACGTAATGAAGTATAAGCCCAAGAAGAACGAGAAGAAGAAGATCGGTCATCGTCAGCTTTATACGAAGGTCGAGATCACAAAGATCGGCGCGTAATTTCCGCATTTTGACGGTATGACGAAGATCACGT
Organism: Eubacteriales bacterium; assembly: GCA_045658525.1. GTDB lineage: Bacteria > Bacillota > Clostridia > Oscillospirales > CAG-272 > SIG673. Next base: position 8,524 of record JAZOVD010000027.1, on the reverse strand, counting down.
TTTTCAAACGCGACGGAGTGTATTACGGTTTTAAGGAAACGGGACATTCCGGATACGCGGACGCGGGAGAGGATATAGTCTGTTCCGCGATCTCGGCAATGACTATGCTGATAGTTAACACAGTGGAGGTCGCTTACGCAACCGACGTTGAGTACACTATCGACGAGGATTCCACCGACGTAACGGTGAAGATCCCCGCAGCTCTTGATACATCTGAGGAGAACGCTACGGTGCGTTTCGCAGTCAGCGGACTTCTGCAAGGGTATTTCATACAGCTCATGGATATGCTTGAAGACTATTACGATTACCTGTCGGTGGAAGAGACCGACAAATGAATTTTCGGATAAAGGTCAGTACGGATCTCCGAAGAAAGGAAGAACGATAATTATGTTAAGATTAGGTTTACAGTTTTTCGCACATAAAAAGGGAGTTGGTTCTACCAAGAACGGCCGTGACAGTGAGTCCAAGCGTCTCGGTGTCAAGAAGTTCGGCGGAGAGCACGTTATTCCCGGTAACATCATTGTAAGACAGAGAGGAACTAAGTTCCATCCCGGTACCAACGTTGGTATAGGCTCTGACGATACCCTTTTCGCTACCGCGGAGGGTAACGTAAAGTTCGAGACTTTTGCAGGCGGAAGAAAGCGCGTCAGCGTTTACGCGGCAGAGTAAGAAAACGAAATAGAAATATGACCGAGTCAATTTCGACTCGGTCTGTTTTTTTGCAGTTTGGTTTTCCCCTACTTTTTTGAAAAAAAGTAGGCAAAAAACTTTTCTAAAACGCACCCGCGGTACGAGTGCGTTTTAGAAAAATAGTTTGTTATTTGCTTCGCAAAAAGAAGAAAAATCTCCACCAAATCCGTAGGGGTCGGCGTCCTCGACGACCCGTACAAACATCACGATTACACATAACAATATCTCTATGTGAACCACTCGGAAGTGAAAACTGTTCAAGGTGGCAACGAAGGCTCGACTGTAAGTTTCTTTCTTTTTCTTTGCTTCGTTTCTCGTTCTTTCTTTGCGTTCAAAGAAAGAACAAGAAATGAAGATAAAAAATTTGAAGCAATATTTATTTTTTGCTTAATTTACAAAAATCCTATTTACAAACCTCGCGGCAAAAGGTATAATTATTTTGTAAGTCCTTGAACAAGGGAGAAAAAATATGACTTTTACAGAGATAACGCTTCACGGTATGCTGACAGCGTTTTATAAAGAAAACGAGCTGGAAATAGAAAACGGCTGGGAGTTTTTAAGCGGCGTATATTTCAGCGAGGCTGTGCTTACCGAAAACGGTGATATTATGTGCGCGTACTCTCTTTCGGAGCGATTCGGAGAAACGGTGCTTGACTATATAGCGGTCTCGGACGGGCTTCGCGGCAAAGGACTTGGCGCTACGATGATAGAAAGAGTCAAGGATAAGGCAAGACAGGGCGGGAAAAGTAAAGTCTATCTTACGGCTCGCGCAAGGGACTTTTTTGAAAGACAAGGAGCGTTTGAGCTTTCCGAAACGCACCCGCTGTATCTCAAGCTTTTGGGTGAATGTGCGGAGTGCTCTCAAAGAAATAATGTTTGTTTTCCGTGTGTGATGTTTTTTAATATAGAGGAATAAGGTATGAAAAGAGAAGATTTTATAAGACTGAAAGCGGAGCTTTTGTGCTACGGTATGCGTATAACCGATGACGCAAAGGACGAGCTTTTGCTAAAATATCCGCATTTCTTCGTTAAGGGGTTCGTTCATGCGACGAATCTTTCGGTCTATGGCTCGAATATGTGCGTAAGTATTGCGGACGGTTATTCGCTTTATTCCAAGTACACGCTTTGTAAGGACGAACGCGGATTTCGTATAAAGGGCGAAGTGGTTGACGTTCCCGTCGAGTTTTTCGGCGCGCTCCCCGAAACGGGGACTGTTATAGACGGTATGGTTCAGCTCCATGCTCCCGGTTGTATAAACATCTGGCCGAGCAGTAACTGCTGTTACGATACGGACGAGCTTAAATGCCGTTTCTGTTCACTTGAAAAGGTTAAGAACGCACCGGTAGGCGCAAGTGAGATGGCAAACGGACTTGAAAAGCTGCTCGCTAAGCTTGGAAAAGGATATATGATAAACGTAAGCGGCGGAACCTACGTAAGTCCCGACCATATGGCGGATTATTATATAGAGCTTGTGAAAAATATCAGAAGCTTTTCCGACTGTCCGATAGCGATAGAGCTTGCCCCACCGTCGGATATGGGTAAGTTAAAGGAGCTTAAAGACGCAGGCTGCACCGTTGTTATAATGAATATAGAAATAGCCGATCCGGAGCTCAGGAAAAAAATCTGCCCCGGAAAAAGCCGCATAACCTACGAGCATTATCATAACTCACTTCGCTATGCCGTAGAGCTGTTCGGACACGGTATGGTGTCAAGCGTTCTTATCGGCGGAATACAGCCGGAAAGCGACATAATCGCGGAATGTGAAAGACTTTCAGACGAAGGCGTTTTTCCGACCATAATGCCGTTCCGCCCGTTTGATAACTGCGAGCTTCACGGATTTTCCTCCTGCTCGCCGAACGAGCTTATAAGAATGAGCGAAAGGCTCGGTGAGATGCTCAGAAGTAAAGGTCTTGCTCCCGAAAAGCAGCCCGGCTGTACTGAGTGCGGAGGTTGCTCGGTCGAGAACGATTGTTATAAAAAATCCCCCGTTGTGGGTGCGGAGAACTTATTATGAATGAAACGGCAAATAAAAATTTCCGTAAAATGACGCTCGTGTTTTTTCTCAGCGGAATAATATCAGCGATACCTTACGTTTTTCCGAAGCTGTGGATAATATCGTGGGTAGGCTTATCACCAATGATATATTTCCAGATAAAATACGGCTGTGAAGTGACCCGCAAACGCGCATATCTGAACGGACTTTTATTCGGTGCGGGCTATTTTGGAGTTATGTACCATTGGTTTTGCAACCTTTATCCCGTTTTTGAGGAGATGGGAACGCTCGGCGCGATAGGACTTATCCTCGTATGCTGGATAGGGCTTGCTGCCTTGCAGGCAACGGAGTTCGGATTTCTTCCGTTCTTTTACAGACTGATATATCCGAAAGGCAAAAAAACATACGTATGCGCTATGCTTTTTACGGCGATGTGGGTCATATTTGAATGGCAGGAAACGCTTTTCTGGCGCGGAGTTCCGTGGGCAAGAATGGCGGTCTCGCAAAGCTCGGTACCGTTTATGCAACAGAGCGCGTCGCTTTTTGGAAGTATGTTTACGAGTGCCGTGATAGTGGCGGTAAACGCGTTTCTGGCGGTGGCATATATCGAGCTTTTCTCAAATGGGGGTAAGCTCAAACGCTTTTATGAAAATAAGAAAACGGTCATATTTGCCTCGGTCGCGCTTGGACTGTTTGTTGCAAACGCCTTGTTCGGGGTCATAAGAATGGCAGTTCTTGACGAGAAAAAGGGTGAGCCTGTCAAGGCGGCGGTGATACAGGGAAACGTTTCATCGCTCGACAAATGGGCGGACGGATCGGTAGAAGCTTCCGCGGATCTGTATATCGAGCTTACCGAAAAATGCGTTTCCGAATACGGCGCTCAGATAGTCGTATGGCCCGAGACCGTATTTACAAGTGACATCGACTACTATTACGGTGTAGCTGACCGCATAAGCGAGCTTGTCAAAAAAACGGGAATAACCTTGTTTGTAGGTGCGTTCGATGATATTTATGATGAGGAAAGCTATGAATATCTCCGTTGCTATAACGCGATATTTGTTTTCCACCCCGACGGAAGCGTAGGCGAGCAGCCGTACTATAAACGGCATCTCGTTCCTTTCGGGGAATACACCCCGATGGAGGGCTTTGTGAACGCCATTCTGCCTGTGCTTTCTGAGATGAACCTGCTTTCCGACCCCGTTACTCCGGGTGATGACAGTAACGTTTTCGAGACGGTACACGGTAAGATAGGCAGTCTTATCTGCTTTGATTCTATCTACGAAACGCTCGCTCTTGATTCGGCGCGCGACGGCGCGGAGCTGATAACGCTTTCCACGAACGATTCGTGGTTCAGCGATTCGGCGGCGGTATATCAGCACAACTCACACGCGGCTCTGCGCGCGATAGAAACGGGACGTTACGTTATACGCGCGGCGAACACAGGAGTCTCCTCAATAATAACGCCCGAGGGAGTTAAGCTGACGGAGATAGAGCCGCTTATAGAGGGCTACGCCTGCGAAACGGTCTATCCCCGAACCGACAGAACGCTCTATTCTTACGTTGGAAATCTGTTCGTTTATCTCTGTATATTTTGGGTAGTGAACAGATGGGTGTATTGGTTTGCGATGAGCAAAAAGGCTTCCCCTTGAAGGGAAGCCTTTTTTATTCCTCTTTTCTTCTCACTCTTACAATAAGACTGAGCAGTGCGCGTCCGTTGAACGGATAAAGCGGATAGATATAGCTTCTGCTACCTTTTATAGAGCTGTTGGTCGTTATCAGGAAAAGCATTACGACGGTTCCGACTATGATGCCTGTGCCGCCGATGAGGTGTACGAGTATCAGCATAAGCATACGCATAAATTTTATGGCGTAGCCAAGCTCGTAGCTGGTTTGAGTAAAGTTAGCTATCGTGACAAAAGCCATATAAAGTATAACGTCGGGTGAGAACCACCCCGCGCTTACCGCGAAATCTCCGAGTATCAAGCCCCCGACGATACTTAATGCGCTTCCGAGCATATCGGGCGTATTTAGCGAGGCAAGCCGCATACCGTCTATCGCAAATTCTATCAGAAGCAGCTGCCAGAACACAGGTATCCCTGCTTCCTGAGAAAGACGCAGAAATTGAAGCCACGAGGGAAGCGAGTCTATACGGCCGAGAAGCCAGTACCAGAGCGGAGTCATATAGATCGAGAAAAGATATACGAAGAAGCGGGTAAGTCGCAGATAACTGCCCGTAAGCGGCGGAAAGCAGAAATCGTCCGTCTCTTGAAAGAAATCGAATATCGAGGTCGGAAGTATCATCACCGACGGGGAGTTATCGCACATGATAAGAACGCTTCCTTCGAGAAGCGAAGCCGCCGCCGCGTCGGGGCGCTCCGTATAACGTATCTTGGGAAATGGGTTATACCATTTCTTTTTTATCAACGTTTCCGCAAGCGTCTCACCCTGAAAGTTTACGTTTTTTAGTTTGAGTGCGTTTAACTGCTCCTTTACGCTCGTAACGAATTTCATATCCGCTTTTCCGTCCATATAACAGACGCATACGTCGGTCTTGGTTTCCGTTCCGACGGTGCATACGGAAAACGTAAGTCTGGGGTCGCGTATGCGGCGGCGTATGAGCGCGGCGTTCGGTTGCAGAGCTTCGCCAAAGCCGTCTCTCGGACCGCGAAGAACCTTGTCGTTTTCAGGCTCCTTTACGCCTCTTACGGGCATACGTCTCATATCCATAAGGAACGCTTTTGTCTGCCCCTCGGCGATAAAGCAGGTCATTCCCGCAAGTATGCCCTTGATCACTGTATCTATCTCGTCCGAGCGAGAAGCCTCTACGTAAGGAACGGTAGGGTCTTCGAGCCTGAAATCCTCAGCGGTCAGACAGTAACGCATAAAATCCTGTACTACCTGACCGTTCGCAAAGCCCGCAACGTAGAAAAAAGCACATCTCTGACCGTTTTTGGGGTTAAGGATGCGTTTTGCGAGGTCGAAGCTTTCGGTCGTTCGCATTATTTGATCTATTTTGAGGATGTCGGAGTCGAAATCACCGCTTAGTTTTTGCTTTTCGGACATAAGATCACCTTCGGTATGGGTATTATTGTTTATGTTTATGGTCGCCATAAAATAAAAAAATATGCGTAAGTGCGGTAAATTTTCGTTCTGCGATTGACAATCCGGGAAAAATATGATAGTATAATTAAGTATGCAATATATAAACGCGTTGAACATTTGATCTTAACGCGCATCAGTAAAGAAAAGGACGTAAAATAATGTATATGGGCGATACCGAAAAAAACACCTTGTCCGATAATAACGGACTTTTTGAAATAATCAGCTACGATACGCTTCCGAATATATCCGAGCTTCCCGAAAACGGAATATTTCTTTTGTGCCGTCTCTCGGGAGAGCTTACGGTGTCATCGAAGGGTAAATTCATCACTCTCGCGGCGGGCGACTGTATGATCATCCGAGACCGTTTGGACTTCTCGATCTCATCGGAAAACGAGCAGGACAGTAAGACTGTTTGCGCCTTGGTCGGCGGAACGCTCGCTTGCGGCCTGGCGGATATTTACGGTATAGGAGATACCGCGGTTTTAAGAGGGCTTGACGTATCGTTTGAGATATTCGAGACCAGAAAGGTCCTCGCTTCCGATAAAAAGAGCGAGAACGAGAAAAAGTGCGACGCGCTTATGGCGATGCACCGTTTTTTTGCCAAGGCGGGAAAAGCTCTTTCGGGCGGCGGAGCGGCGCGCAAGAATACAGCCGCGCTCATACGCGGATATATAGATACGCATCTTGAAGGTAAGCTTACGCTTGACGAGCTTTCCACTATGTTCTTTGTCAGCAAGACTCAGATATTCAGAATGTTCAAGGATAATTACGGTATGGCTCCGATGCAGTATTTTCTCCACAAAAAAGTGGAATACGCAAAGCATCTGCTTGCCACTACCGATAAGCATATGGCGGAGATAGCTGAGGAGCTTTCGTTTACGGACGCAAAGCATTTTTCGAAGACATTTAAAAATTACGCGGGAATGCTTCCGCGCGACTACAAAAAGCAGATAAAAGCCAAAAAAGACTAAGATGCAGTGTTAAATCCGAAAGGAACGGTCATAACTATGAATTACAGAGAGGAATCGCTTAAACTCCACGCAAAGCTCAAAGGAAAGCTTGAAATAAAGACTAAGGTAGCTGTAAACGATAGAGAATCGCTCTCGCTCGCATATACTCCGGGTGTGGCACAGCCTTGTCTTGAAATACAGAAGAATCCCGAGCTTTCGTATGAGCTTACGGGAAGATGGAATACGGTAGCCGTTATAACGGACGGAACGGCGGTTCTCGGTCTGGGAGATATAGGTCCAGAGGCGGGAATGCCCGTTATGGAGGGTAAATGCGTTCTTTTCAAGGAGTTCGGTAACGTTGATGCCATACCGCTCTGCATAAGAAGCAAGGATACTGACGAGATAGTAAGAACGGTCTCGCTCCTCGCGGGAAGCTTCGGAGGAGTAAACCTTGAAGATATATCCGCTCCGAGGTGCTTTGAGATAGAGAGACGACTTAAAGAGATATGCGATATTCCCGTTTTCCACGATGATCAGCACGGAACGGCGGTAGTCGTGCTTGCGGCGATAATCAATTCTCTTAAACTTACCAAAAAGAAGCCCGAAAACGTAAAGACAGTCATAAACGGCGCAGGCTCTGCGGGAATAGCGATAGCGGAGCTTCTGCTCGATTACGGTATAAAGAACCTTATACTCTGCGATAAGTTCGGAGCGATATGCGAGGGAATGGACGGACTTAATCCCGCACAGGAAAGAATGAGCAAGATAACCAACCCCCAAAAGCTTTCCGGAAGCCTTTCGGATATGATGAAGGGCGCTGACATTTTTATAGGCGTTTCCGCGCCGAATGTTGTAAGCGGTGATATGGTAAGCTCGATGGCTGACAACTCGGTAGTTTTCGCTATGGCTAACCCCGTTCCCGAGATAATGCCCGAGGACTCCAAGAAAGCGGGCGCGTATATAGTCGGAAGCGGCAGAAGCGATTACGCCAACCAAATAAATAACGTTCTGGCGTTTCCCGGAATATTCAGGGGCGCGCTTGACGCGAGAGCAAGCGACATAAACAAGGAAATGATGCTCGCGGCATCGAACGCGATAGCGGGGCTTGTAAGCGATGACGAGCTTGATCCCGAATACGTTATACCCGCGGCGTTTGACAAGAGAGTACACGGTGCTGTCGCGAAAGCGGTAGCAAAAGCGGCGAGAGACAGCGGTGTCGCTCGCATATCGGAATAAATATAGATACGGAGAAAAGATATGTATTATTCACAGCTTTCCAAAAACGAGATGCAGGCGGAGCTTGCCGCTCTCAAAAAGCAGTATGAGGAGTTCAAGGCTAAGGGTCTTAAACTTGATATGTCAAGAGGTAAGCCCGGGGCTGACCAGCTCGATCTTACCGCCGATATGCTTAACTGCGTAAAGACATCTGAGGACTGCATTTCCGAAAACGGAACGGATTGCCGTAACTACGGAGTTCTTGACGGTATTCCCGAGGCGAAAAGAATGTTCTCCGAGCTTCTTGGAATTCCCCAGGAATATATTCTCATCGGCGGAAATTCGTCGCTTTGCCTTATGTACGATGCGGTAGCGCGTGCTATGATGTACGGCGTTGCGGGAAGCGAGAGACCTTGGTGCAAGGAAGATAAGATAAAGTTTATCTGTCCTGCTCCCGGATATGACAGGCACTTTGCAATATGCGAATCCTTTGGTATCGAAATGATTCCCGTTAAGATGACTCCTAACGGTCCCGATATGGATACCGTTGAGGCACTTGTTGCTTCGGACGCTT
>JAZOVD010000026.1:0-11886 GCA_045658525.1 Eubacteriales bacterium | reverse complement strand
GAACGACATGGCTACGATCCGACTTCGCATAAGTTAAAAATCTGTTTAGATTGGAGATAAATATGCAAGGTTTGTATTATCTGGCTGAGAAAACAGCCTTTAAGGATACTTACGGCGATGACGCGATTGCCCGTTTCCTTGGACACGGAGTTCAGACGGCGCTTCTCGGAATGCTCACCGTTTTTGCGGTGCTCTCACTGCTTTGGGGTTGCCTTGAAATCTTCAAGTACGTTTTCTATACGCTTCCCGAGCGTAAAAAGAAAACGGAGAAAAAGGAATCCGCAAGCGTTCAGCCCTCAGTAGTCCAGTCACAGCCTGTTCAGGCGTACAGCGACGATAAAGCAGTCGTTGCGGCGATAATCGCGGCTATAACTGCGGCAAGAGAGGAAGAAGGCATCCCTTCTACCGTTCCGTTCAGAGTAGTTTCATTCAGAAAAAGAAAGTAAGAATTAAGGAGATTTTTGATCATGAAAAGATATAACGTTACCGTAAACGGCGTAGTATATGATGTCGTAGTTGAAGAGGCAACAGGAGCCACTCCCGTTGCATACGCACCCGTAGCGGCTCCCGCTCCCGTAGCAGCACCCGCACCCACAGCAGCTCCTGCACCCGTAGCGGCTCCCACGGCGGCAGGCTCTGTCAAGATCGCCGCTCCCATGAGCGGAACCGTAACTAAGGTCCTCGTTAAGGCGGGCGACGCGGTTAAGAAGGGTGATACACTTATAGCGTTCGAGGCAATGAAGATGGAACAGGAGATCAAGGCTCCCGAGGACGGAACGGTTGCATCCGTAAACGTTTCCGTTGGCGCGAACATGAATCAGGGCGATGTTATCGTAACTCTCGGAAACGGAGCAGTAGCTCCCGTAGCGGCTCCCGCTCCTGCGCCGGTAGCCGCACCCGCACCTGCTCCCGTAGCGGCTCCCGCGCCCGTTGCAGCTCCCGCGGCGGCAGGCTCCGTAAAGATCGAAGCTCCTATGGGCGGAACGGTTACAAAGGTTCTCGTTAAGGCAGGCGACGCAGTTAAGAAGGGCGATACACTCGTAGCGTTCGAGGCGATGAAGATGGAGCAGGAGATCAAGGCTCCACAGGACGGTACTGTTGCGAGCGTAAACGTTTCCGTTGGCGCGAATATGAATCAGGGAGACGTTCTCGTATCTCTCAGCTAATTATAAAATATACCCAAAACTCTAAAAATTACAATTTGAGACCGCGTTAAACGCGGTATGAAAGGATCAAAATGGTAGATGCAATAATCACTTTTTTGAAGAGCACGGGTATATTCAAGCTTTTTGAGTCGCAGGACCCCGTAAAGGTGTTCCAGTATATCGGGATGTACGTTATAATCGGAATACTTTTCTACCTTGCGATAGTCAAAAAGTTCGAGCCCCTGCTTCTTGCGTCGATAGCGTTCGGTATGCTTCTTACCAACCTGCCCGGCGCGAACGTATTCCACATGGATTTCTTTATAGCGGCATCGGACGCAAGCCAAATGAGTCCTGAGCTTGCCGAATGGTTTGCTGAGGCGAAAATAGATCCGAGTACGCTTTCGCTTGTTGATTCCGTTAAAATGGTATTCCTGCACGGCGGACTTGTGGATTACTTATACCTCGGTGTTAAGACGGGAATTTATCCCTCGCTTATATTCCTCGGAGTAGGCGCGATGACCGACTTCTCCGCACTTATAGCTAACCCCAAAAGCTTACTTATGGGCGCGGCGGCGCAGCTCGGAGTATTCGTTGCATTCCTTGGCGCGATACTCCTCGGCTTTGACCTCTTAGAGGCTTCCGCTATCGGAATAATCGGCGGTGCTGACGGTCCTACCGCGATACTCGTTACCAAAATACTCGCTCCGCACCTTCTCGGCGCGATAGCGATAGCGGCGTATTCCTATATGGCTCTTATTCCGATAATACAGCCGCCCTTTATGAAGCTTCTCACTACCGAGAAGGAGAGAAAGATCGAGATGACCACGCTTCGTCCCGTATCTAAGGTAGAGAAGGTTCTTTTCCCCATAATCGTTACGTTCGTTGTATGTCTTATCGTTCCCGACGCTACTCCGCTCGTAGGCTTCCTTATGCTCGGAAACCTCTTTACGGTCTGCGGAGTTACCGACCGTCTTTCCAAGACCGCCCAGAACGAGCTTATAAACATAGTAACGATAATGCTCGGTGTTTCTGTTGGAGCTACCGCTAACGCGGAAAACTTCCTTGCTCTCGATACCATAAAGATAATAGTTCTCGGTCTTACCGCGTTCGTTATCTCCACATGCGGCGGACTTCTCTTTGGTAAGCTTATGTGCTTCCTCACAAAGGGTAAGATCAATCCGCTTATCGGTAGCGCGGGAGTTTCCGCAGTTCCTATGGCGGCAAGAGTTTCTCAGGTCGAGGGACAGAAGGCTAACCCCGGAAACTTCCTCCTTATGCACGCTATGGGCCCCAACGTTGCGGGAGTTATCGGCTCTGCCGTTGCGGCGGGCGTTCTCCTTAGCTGCTTCGGTTAATGTGACCGATACATAACATAAAGAAAGGTAAGGTCAATTTAAAATGGCAAAGATAAAGATATGCGAAACTGCTCTGCGTGACTCGCATCAGTCTCTTATAGCAACCAGAATGACGACCGAGGAAATGCTCCCCATACTTGAAAAGATGGACGAGATAGGTTATTATTCACTTGAAGCTTGGGGCGGAGCTACGTTTGACTCCTGTCTCCGTTTCTTAAACGAGGATCCTTGGGAAAGACTCAGAAAGATCCGCGATAAGGTAAAGAAGACAAAGCTCCAGATGCTTTTCAGAGGACAGAATATACTCGGTTACCGTCACTACGCTGACGACGTCGTTCAGTACTTCGTACAGAAGTCGATAGCTAACGGTATAGACATAATCAGAATATTCGACGCTCTTAACGACCCCAGAAACCTCAAAACCGCGATAGACGCGACCATAAAGGAAAAGGGTCACTGTCAGGTCGCGTTCTCCTACACCACCTCTCCTATCCACAATAACGAGTACTTCGCGAACTTCGCAAAGCAGCTCAAAGAGATGGGCGCGGACTCTATCTGTATAAAGGATATGGCTGGACTTTTGAAGCCTTACGACGCGTATGAGCTTGTTAAGGCGATAAAGGAGAAGGTAGGCGATATGCCGCTTGAGCTTCATACCCACTACACCTCGGGTCTTGCTTCTATGACGGCTCTTAAAGCTGTTGAGGCAGGCGTCGATATAATCGATACCGCTATTTCTCCCCTTGCGCTCGGAACGTCTCAGCCCGCTACCGAGCCTATGGTAGCCGCGCTTCAAGGTACTGAGTTCGATACCGGACTTGATATAAATAAACTCGACGAGGTATCCAAGTACTTCGGTTCTCTCAGAGAAAAGTATCTCGCTTCGGGTCAGCTTGATCCCAAGGTCCTTAAAGTTGACGTTAACGCGCTCCTTTATCAGGTACCCGGCGGAATGCTTTCAAACCTTATTTCTCAGCTTAAACAGGCAGGCAAGAGCGATAAGCTTCTTGAATGTCTTGAAGAAGTACCGAGAGTAAGAGCTGACGCGGGTTACGCTCCTCTCGTAACTCCTACCTCTCAGATAGTCGGAACTCAGGCGGTATTCAACATCATCGGCGGTGAGCGCTACAAGATGGTTACCAAGGAGTTCAAGGGACTTGTAAGAGGTGAGTACGGAACTACCCCTGCTCCGATAGCTCCCGAATTTGTTGAGAAGATACTCGGTAAGGATGCGACTCTCGTTGACTACCGTCCCGCTGACGATCTTAAACCCGAAATGGATGCGCTTCGTGAGAAGTGTATGAGATGGGCTGTTGACGGACAGATAAGCGACGAGGACGTTCTCTCCTACGCTTTGTTCGGACAGGTCGCGGAGAAATTCTTTGATAACAGAGAAAAGGTACGTCTCGGCATAGACGGCAAGAACAGCGACTCCGAGCTTGGAGTTCACGCTATATAACAATAACAAAAAACGCACCGTACGGTGCGTTTTTTGTTACTCCAAATTGGATATTATTTTTTCAAATTCAGCTTCGAGCGGAGCGGCAAATTCAAGAATATCGTCCGTCCATTGCTCGTAAAGGGAGTCGTATTCATGCTCCCAGCTATCTATGATTTCAAGTCTGGATTCCACGTCCTCGGGAGGACAGCCACCCGGAAAGATGGCATTTGAGTTTTCGAGAACTGATGCTATCTCGTCCATTCCTATTGAATAAAGGTCATCGACCGCATCAAGAGCAAAATCGCCGTGATAGCTTTCATAAAAGCTGAGAAGTCCTCTGCCGTTTACGGCATCAATAATGTTTTTTATGTTGTAGGCTATGCGTTCCTCGTTTGAGAGAGAATAATAATCGTCCTCGGCGGATTCCTGTATTTTTGACCAGACCTTGTTAAGATTCATATAGAGCTCCATTCTTATAAGAAATTTTAATTATACTGTTTGGGTATTCAACGGTTCGGTATATAATTCCGGACGGCGTTTTTTCATAGTGATGTGGGTGTAAAGTATTGTTATAGCGTGAAGTGTGCAGGTGAGTGCCCAGGAGAGCGGCATAACGTAATAAAGACCGGTAGGCGAGTTGAACGCTTCAAGTGGGAAGACGACGAGTACCCAGAAGACTCTGAATACGCAAGCGCCGGTAAGCGAGGATAGCATAGGAACGAATGAACGTCCAAGTCCGCGCAGGTATCCCGAAAGGACCTCCATGACACCGCAAAGAACGTATAAAGTCATCATTACGTCTATTCTTAAAGCGGCGGCGGCTATTATTTCGGCTGCGTGAGATTCGGTCGTGTCAACGAAAAGTGCCGAAAGCTGACCGGCAAACGCTATTCCTATAAAGCTGACTATAACTCCCGTGATAAAGACCTGTATAAGAGAGTATAAAAGAACTCTGTTGGCGCGTTTCATCTTGCCCGCACCGTAGTTCTGACCTACCATAGTTATTGTCGCCTGATAGAAGCTGTTCATGGCGACATAAGTAAAGCCCTCTACCTGAGCGCCGACGGTGTTTCCGGAAATGGTGGTCGGCGGGAAGGTGTTGATAGCGCTCTGTATCGTCATATTGGATATGGAAAACAAAGATCCTTGGATACCTGACGGTATTCCTATACGAAGCATTTTGATAAAGATCGCTCTATCTATACAGACCTGCTTGAAGCTGAAACGGTAATCGTTTTTAGTGCGGACAAGCACGGTAACTACCGAGATAGCCGAAAGATACTGAGCTACTATCGTAGCGGTAGCGACACCCGCGACGCTCATCTTCAAAGCTATAACGAAATACAGATTGAGCAGTACGTTTACGATACCTGTGCAGGAGAGTATTATAAGAGGGGTTTTGGAGTTTCCTATGGCTCGAAGTATCGACGCGCCGAAGTTATAGACCGCGCTTGCGGGAAGCCCGCAGAAGATGATGCTTATGTAAAGCGTCGCTTGGTCGATGACCTCGGAATTCGTTCCCATAAACGAAAGCATAGGTCTTGCTATTATAAGTCCGACGACACCGGAAAATATTCCCAAGAGAAGCGCGGCGGTCAGTCCCGTATGTACTGTTCGGGAAAGCTCTTTGGCGCGTTTAGCTCCGTAATATTGAGCGGCAAGAACTCCGCAGCCTGTTGATATTCCTATAAAAAGATTAACTACAAGATTGTTGAACGAGCCGGTAGAGCCAACTGCGGCGAGTGCGTTAGGGTCACCGGAAAATCTTCCGACGACGACGTTATCGGCAAGGTTATAACAATGTTGAAGTAACCCTGTCAGCATTATCGGAACGGCGAAAAGAAATATTTTTGAAAATATAGGCCCCTCAACAAACTGAGGCTGTATCTTAGCTCTTTGCATTACCTTGTTATCCCCTCGTTTTACGGTGTTTTTCCGTTCGAAAGTATTTTTAAAACACTCGGTATAAGTACATTATACCTTAAAAAACACGTTTGTCAATACCTTTATTTACAATAAAACGGCGATAGATGAAAAAAGTAAATATTTCAAAAAAACAGGGAATAAAATTTAAGCATTTCTCTTGTAAAAACAAAGCATTTGTGCTACAATTAAGTTAAACTGTAATAAGGAGAATATTATTATGAGATATGAAAGAATAGAGATTTTGGGAGACAAAGCGTATATTGACGCATATATTCCGGATACAGCGAAAAACGCCTGCGCGATGCTCGTTATTCCGGGTGGAGGTTACGGAACGATATGCTCTGACAGAGAGGGTGAGCCGATAGCGCTTGCGTATCTCGCAAGAGGCTTTGCGGCGTTCGTTCTGCATTATTCCGTTGGAGCTGACGCGAAGGGTCACAGACCTCTCGTAGAGGCATCTGCCGCGATGTCATACATAAGAAAGAACGCCGAAAAATTCGGTATAGACACAAATAAGCTTTTCGCGGTAGGCTTTTCCGCAGGCGGACATCTCGCTGCCTCTCTTGCAACGATGTGGCATAGAAAAGAGGTGGTCGAGGGAGCGGGTATAGAGTACGGAAGTAACCGTCCTGACGGCGTTGTTCTTTGTTATCCTGTAATAACAGGTGGAGAAAAAGCACATAAAGGCTCGTTTTATAACATAATAGGCACAAAAGAGCCAACTAATGAACAGCTTGAATATTATTCGGCTGAGCTGTGCGTGGATGAAAAGAGCAGTCCCGCATTCATTATACACACTTCTGAGGATAAATTAGTCCCCGTCGAGAACTCTCTTTATATGGCAGAGGCTTACGCAAGATGCGGAATGGTGTTTGAGCTTCACGTTTATCCTTATGGACCTCACGGTATGGCTCTTGCCAATAAGATAACCTCAAACGGTGCGGCGAATATGGAGTGCTCGCAGTATGAAAGATGGATCGATGACTCGATAATCTTCTTAAAGTCGGTAGTTAAGGATAGCTGATAACGGCAAGGCGGGTTTTATGCCCGCCTCACCGTAAAGATCGCGCTTTCAGAGGATGAGCGGTTGAAGCTGTTTTCCGTCAAGCGCGTATTCGAGCGTTTTTTCGATGAGTGAAAAGTCGCAGACAAGAGAGTGAGGCTTTGAGACGGGACTGTCCTGTCCGAACGGTACGAAATATACGCTTTTTCTCGAAAGAAGCGTGGCGATGTTTTTGAGATTTTGGGAAAGACCGTCGTTGGTCGCCAAAGCGATAATGAGCGGACGGTCATTTCTGAGATGCGCCTTTGCCGCCATAGTAACGGCGGTATCGGTTATTCCGCAGGAGAGCTTTGCGAGAGTGTTTCCCGTACAGGGAGCGATTATAAGGGCATCAAGTGGCTGGGAAGGACCTAACGGTTCGGCGTCCTTTATTTCGGTTATCGGCTTGCTTTTGCACATTTCCGTTACGGTACGCACTGTGTCCTCGGCACGGGCAAAGCGCGTGTCAGTTCCGAAAACGGACGGGCTCATCAAAGGAACTGTATCATATATTTTCGCAAGCCTTGCAAGTACTTCGAGCGACCTTGATACCGTGCAAAAAGAGCCGGTGAGAGCGTAACCGATCTTCATTGCTTGGTTACTCCTTTCTTTTGTGGTCGGAAAAATTAGACGAGAGTTGATTTTTCGGCGTAAAGCTCCGCAAGAACTGCTTGCTTTATTATCCGCGCGGCACTTTTCGGACAAGTCTTACCGGGGAGCGAAAGTGCCCATATAACGCGTACCCCCGCTTCCTTTGCGGCGTTTACGTCAACTCCGCCCGGAGATGAGGCGAGATCTATTATGAGAGCGTCACGGTCAATATAAGAAAGAACATCTTTGTCTATGACCTGTGACGGAACGGTGTTATATATAAGGTCAGCGTTTTTTAAGGCGCTACTAAGCTCTGTAAACGAAAAAGCCTTTATTCCGTCACACTCCATAAGAGTCCTGTCGGAAGGCTTTCTCGCTACGGCGGCTACGTCCGCGCCGAGCGAACGTATTTTGGTGGCGAGCATTTTCCCTATCCTGCCGTAGCCGAGTATAATGACTCTTGAACCGTGTAAGGTTATCGGTATTTCCCGCATAGCTATCTCTATCGCGCCCTCTGCGGTACAAAGAGCGTTACCGAGTAAAAGCGATTCGTTTTTGCCGTAATCGGTTATTTTGAGTCCGAGTTTTTCCGCTTTTTCGGCTACCGCGGGCTTGATCGCACCCCCGAAAACGTGTTTGATACCGTGTTTCTTGGCTTTTATGAAAAGCTCGTCGAGAGGTATCTCGCACTTTTCGGATGAATTAAGATAAACTCCGTCGGGAGAAACAGGAAAGGGAAGTAAAAGTATATCGGCGTTTTCGAGAGCCAGATCAAGTGAATCGGTGCAGGGAGCGAACGGATTTCCGAACGGGCATACAGAAAATCCTTCGTCTGAAAGCATATCGGTCAGATAAGATTGACGCTTGTCGCCGCCGATGATAGCAAACGTATTTTTCATAAAAAGAGCGGCAACTCCTTTTCGTTTGGAATGTTGAAACGGTATATAAAAACCGTCTCGCTCTTATTATATGCGATATTTTATATGTTGTGAGGGATCACAATGGTCAGTAAATTGATTTTATGCCGCGGAATGCGGAGAGATGGAGATAAAAATGTTGACAGTAGGAATAACGGGTCTCGGACTTATAGGAGGCTCTGCAGCGAAGGCTTACAAGGAGAACGGAAACGCAAGAGTTTACGGTTATGACCGCGACGAAAAGGTTCTTGCCGCGGCGATCAACATAGGCGCGCTTGACGGAGTTTTGACAAAAGAAAACATCGCGTCCTGCGATGTTATATTGGTAGCGCTTTATCCTATGGCTACTTACGATTATATATTGGAGATCGCACCCTTGCTTGGAGAAAAGAATACCGTTATAGATCTTTGCGGAGTAAAGGGTTATCTTTGCGAAAGGTTGTTCAAGGTAGCAAAGGAACACGGCTTTTTGTACGTGGGCGGTCACCCTATGGCGGGAAAGCACGTTTCGGGATTTTATTATTCAGATGCCGAGCTGTTTAAAAACGCCAGTATGGTAATTGTTCCCGAGAATGAAAGCGATGCTGATACAGTCGCCAAGGTAACTAAGCTCCTTGAACCGCTTAACTTCGGTAATATATCCGTTACAACGGCAAAGAGGCACGATGAGATAATAGCTTTTACCTCTCAGCTTGCGCACGTAGTATCGAATGCGTATGTAAAAAGCCCTACTGCAAAGGTGCATAAGGGCTTTTCCGCGGGCTCTTATAAAGACTTGACGCGTGTTGCGTATCTTAACGAAACGATGTGGACGGAGCTTTTCCTCTGTAATAAAGACGCGCTTACCGCTGAGATAGATTGCATAATAGAGAATTTAAAAGAATATAGCGACGCAATGAAGAATAACGATGCCGATAAGCTGAAAAAGCTCCTTTACGACGGTAAGGTCGCCAAAGAGATGATAGACGGTAAAAAATCCGTCTGATGACGTTATACGCTGAAAGGTGATGCTTCCACGCGCATAAAGAAGCCCTTTTCGTGCTCACACACAGGACACATTTCGGGAGCGTTTTTACCCGAATGGATATGACCGCAGTTAAGGCATATCCAGTTACATTCGCTATCGCAGGAGAAAAGCTTTCCGTTTTCGAGAAGCTCGGCAAGAGTCTTAAATCTCTCGCTGTGGGTGCGTTCTATCTTGGCTATAAGCTCAAATGTGGCTGATATTTGTGCAAATCCTTCTTCCTTTGCGACCTGTGCAAACTCCTTATAAACGTCGTCAAACTCCTCGTACTCGTTATGCTCTGCGGCACGGAGAAGCGAGAGGAGATCGGTTGTGGTGTTTACGGGAAAACCGCCGTCAAAGCTGTTCGTTTCGCCGTTAAATTCCTTTAAAAATCCGTAAAATATTTCCGCGTGCTCTTTTTCCTGATTTGCGGTGTAGGTGAAGACTTCGTCGATGACGTGCATTTTCTGCTCTCTGGCTACCGCGGCGGCGAAGGTGTAGCGGTTTCGCGCCATACTCTCACCCGCAAACGCGCGCATAAGGTTTATTTTTGTTTCGCTGTGTGCAAGATCCATTTTGTTACCGTTCCTTTCCGTATTTGGATACGTTTATTATCGGCGGAAAAAGGAATGGTTATACAAATAAAACTCCACCGACACGGTGGAGTTTTATTTGTTATTTTTTACTTGTTCTCACGGTATAAGAAAGCACGTTAAGTATCGTTTCTCCGTCAACTTGGAGCGCGCGAGGCTCGCTGAACTCTACCTTTACCTCGTTTCCCTTGCGAATATCAAGATTTGGGTGTCCGACGTGCGTGCCCTTAAATATCTTCGTAAATAAGAGAAGTATCCTTAAACGGTTGGTGTTTGACATTACGAGCGACGTTACCTTGCGTTCGGGGTCAAGTCTGTTCTGGTCGGGAGCTATTTTCATACCTCCGCCTATGTAACGACCGTTCATTGTCGGCGCAAGCCAAGCGCGCTTGTATTCACGCGTAACGCCGTCAACAGTTACCTTTGCATCGGTAGGCTTGTACTTGAAAAGTATGCCCTTTATGGCTATCGTGGTGTAGTTTACCTTCTTTTTGGACTTCGCCTGGATTATATCCGCGACCTCACAGCAGTAACCGTCTATTCCAAAGCCTATTCCATTAAGAAATCTGTAATCCTTGCCGTTTATGGTCGCTATGGGCAGGTCTTTTAAATAGTCGTTTATCTTTACCAGCTCGTTCTTCTTTTTGCCCGCGATGTCGTTCATAAAGTCGTTTCCCGAGCCTGCGGGGTAGTGGTAGATGTCAATATCGGGAACGGTATCTCCAAGAGCGTTTGCGAAACGGTTCATAGTTCCGTCGCCGCCGCAGACGATAACGCTGTCATCCTTTGAAAGAGACGCGAAAAACGCGGGAATGTCGGGAGTTGCCGTGAAATCGACGAAGGTGTATTCCTTTTCGTTATCTGAGCCGGGAAGGGTCATTGCGTTTTCTTTTCCGTGCTTGTTGTTGGCAAGCGGATTATACAGTACATACTTCATTTTCTTTCTCACTTTCGCCGAAAAGATCGTTATTCATCATATCGTATATTTGCGCGGAGACCTCGCCGGTTCGTTTGTCCTTTATTTCGGAATAAGGTATATTGGCTATAAAGTTCAGATTTACCTGAGTTGAACGGAACGGGAAACGCTTGCGGATACGGTCCGTTCCCGAAATAGTACAAACTACTATCGGACATTCCGCTTTTTTTGCCATAAGAAAACAGCCCTCGCTGAAATCACCGAGTATCGTGGGCGGATTTCTTCTTCCCTCGGGGAAGATACCAACGGATGCGTTTTTGTTTTTTATAAGCTCGATTGACGTGTTTATCGTACGCATAGCGAGACGTATGTTTTCGTGGTCTATCGGAAGATAGGAGCAACGGTTCATATAACGTCCGCATACGATTATTTTGAAGTTTTCGGGCTTTGATATAAAAATAAGCTCAGGGCGTTTGAGTACCGCGCTAATGACCATACTGTCAAATTTTGAACGGTGGTTGCAAACGAGCATAAAAGGCTCACTTGGAACTTTTTCGAGTCCGCTGACTTTTATTCTTGCGCGAGCGTAAGAGCAGATACAGTCAAAGATCAGATTAAAGAACCTTCCGTAAAAGCCACCCGGGGTGTCGGAATAAGTCTTTTTCTTACTCATAGTAAAAGAGAAAAGGATTATCATTCCCCAAAAGAGAAGGCTGAGAACTATATAAGTACCGATAAGTGTAACTATCGGTAGCCATATATCTGCTAAGCTGTTATATTCGTACCAAAGCGGAGTACACAGTGCGGAGATTACAGAAAGTATTTTTATAACAAAATTAACGCGCACGCCGAGAGCTCCTTTTCTATATTTTTCTATATTATACTACAATATGCGACAAAAGTCAATCCTTTTGCAATCATAAAGAAAAAACGAAATCTATTGACAAAAACGCC
>JAZOVD010000025.1:0-37686 GCA_045658525.1 Eubacteriales bacterium | reverse complement strand
GGATGGATACGTCCGTCGGATATGAGCTTTTCGAGCGTCATTCTCGCGATCTCTCTGCGAACGGGGTCGAAGCAGGAAACGGTTATCGCCTCGGGGGTGTCGTCGATTATAAGATCAACGCCCGTGAGCTGTTCGATAGCTCTTATGTTTCTTCCCTCACGTCCGATTATACGTCCCTTCATTTCGTCGTTCGGGAGAGCGACGGTGGAGACGGTGGTCTCGGAAACGTGATCGGAAGCGCATCTCTGAATAGCGAGAGATATGATGTCTCTTGCCTTCTGGTCGGCTTCCTCTTTAAGACGGGACTCGATCTCAATGATCTTAAGAGCCGCGTCGTGCTGAACGTTAGCCTCGATCTTTTCGAGAAGCTCCGCTTTTGCCTCCTCAGAGGTGCAGCCGGAAATTCTTTGAAGCTCCTTTATCTGATCGTTGAGAGTGTCTGCGATCTTTTCTTTAAGCTCGTCTGCCTCTTTCAGCTTAACTGTAAGCTGTTCGTTTCTCTTGTCGAGAGCCTCGCTCTTTCTGTCAAGAGCTTCTTCCTTGGAAATAATGCGATGTTCCTGCTTTGTGATCTCAGCGCGCTGTTCCTTTAAGTCCTTTTCGACCTCGTTTCTCTCTTTGAGGATCTGTTCTTTTGCTTCGAGTATTGCGTTTTTCTTAGTCGTTTCCGCTTCCTTTGCGGCTTCATCAACAATTCTCTTGGCTTCCTGCTCGGCTGAGCCTATCTTGCTCTCGCCGATCTTTTTACGCAGAGCCATACCTACAATAACTCCGATAACACATCCAAAAAGGAGAGCGACGACGATAAGAACCGTAGCGATTATAGGGTTCATTACGTGTCCTCCTTGATTAAAGAATGAATATTGAGTGAATTCGTGTAAAGAAAATATTTAATGTATTTAAAGAATAAATTAATTTACAATTACACAAATTATATTTTATACCCATTTTATGTGAATGTCAAGGGGATTTTATTAAACTTTTAAAAGTTTATAATTTTGACACAGGTTAAAACGTGAATATCAAGTGAGTCTGAGCTTATCTATATGCAGAAAAGCGTTAGCGGCTATCGCGTCGGTGAGCGGTATGCTGACGGACGCGGAGCATTCGGTGCAGTATATCAGAACGGTATCAAGGTCGTTTCCCACGAATTTAAATTCGTAGTGACCCCCATCGCGGCATTTGCATTTTATATTGCCCTCATCCTCTAATTCGCAGAGCATAAAATGAACTATGGATTGCATTTCGGGGTCGGCGTATTTACCCGAATGGTTCTCGTTATCGGTGTCGCGGGCTTCGGCAAACGTGTCAAAATCCTCCACGCCCGCCTCTTTCAAGAGGTTGGCGAAATCCTCGTCAGCCTTTTTTGCCGTTTCCTCGACGGCTTCTTTTTTGCCTATCAGACAGATGTCGATGCCCGAATAGGTGCAGGAGAGACGGAAAACGTCCTCGCCGAAGAACGTACCCGTTCCGATAACGTAGATGTGCGGGTCGGAGCAAACTACACAGGGAACGGAGAGACGGACCTTTCTGTCACTCGTATAGGTAGCGGTAAGCTCACTGCCTCCGCAGTCACATTTCAGCTTGATCAGATCACCCGTAAGCGCGAAAATGCCCACTACGCTGAATATCATACGTCCGCATTTCGGGCAGCGGTAGGCAACTGTTGTTTCTTTTGAGTTTAGTATCATATCGAAGTCCTTTCAAAGTAAAAGCATAATGAAGCCCTCTCCGTCACGCATTCGCGTGCCACCTCTCCCAAAGTGAGAGGCTTGTTTTTGCGAAAGCCCTTAATTTTTCTTCTTTTTGCGAAGCAAATTAACAAACTTTTTTCTCGTGCGCTATCGTACCACGGTGGCGTGCGAGAAAAGTTCTTTGCTTCTTTCTTTCAAGAAAGAAGAGAAAAAAATCAATACACCGGCTTATCGTAAATCACAGCGAGCTGCTTCTGGGGATCGGGGAGCTTGTAGGGGTTTTGGGCGAAATTTGAACGGTACGCATACATTATATGTCTGCCGTCGCCATCGGTTCTCGCGTCCCCTATGTAGTAAACGTGAACCTTTATCTCCGTTACGTCCTCGACGGTAACGTTTTCAAATATGAGGTGTCGGTATGTGTAACCCGAACGCTCGTCTTTCGTATATGAGTAGTCCGTATAAACGTTCCCAAGATTGTCTTTAAGCACGAAAACATAGGTCTCGCCGTTACCCGTAGCCGCCATAGCTCCCGGGTAGTCGTTTTCGAGGTATCTCGATACTCTGTTGTTGTAACGGACGGTAAATTGAAGCTGACCGATGGACGGCGCGTAGGTTATCATATCGACCGAGAACATCGAATCCTCGCTGAAGCTGTCGCTGGAAAGTATGCGGTTGACGGTAAAAGCGTCACCCTCGGAGGCGTAAGCGTCGCGCGCGACGTCGTTCCATATCATAGTTTTCATCGACGCGGGTGATTTAGAAGAAAACAGTCTTATGAGCATCAGGGCGATAAGAAAGAAAACGAAGCCGATAAACAGTATGCGGAAGCCTTGAAACAGTATTTTCTGGTATTTCGGGACCTCGGGTCTCCACTGATCGTCCTCTTTTCCAAATTCATCAAACATTTTGCGTGCGTCCTTTCGAGTAATGTGTGCGTTATGATGATATTGTAACATAAAACGAATGAATATTCAAGTAATATTTTCAAATTAGCCTTGACATTATATAAATTATTTGTTAATATTATATACAGGGCTTTTTTGCTTTGTTATACAGAAAGGATCATTGAGATGGAATACCGTATATCAGATAAACTTAAAAACTTGAAGCCGTCCGCGATAAGAGAGATATTCAAGAGTCTTTCAGACCCGCAGATAATAGCGTTTGCCGCGGGCAACCCCGCTCCCGAATCCTTCCCCGCTGAGTTCATAGCAAAGAGCTGCGCGGAGATATTCGAGACAAATCCCGTTACCGCGCTTCAATATAGCATAACAGAGGGCTATCCCGCGCTCCGTGCGGCGGTCAAGAAGAGACTTTCCGACGCCTTCGGGATAGGCAGAGATTTTGACGAGACTATCATAACCTCAGGCGGGCAGCAGGGCATAGAGCTTACCTGTAAGGTAATGTGCAATGAGGGAGACGTTGTTATCTCCGAAAACCCCAGCTTTATCGGCGCGCTGAACGCTTTCCGTTCCTGCGGCGCGAAAATAGTCGGTGTTGATATGGAGAGCGACGGTATAGACCTTAACGCGCTCGAAGACGCGCTCAAAGCTAACCCCAACGCCAAGCTTATATACACTATTCCGACCTTCCAGAACCCTATGGGTATTACGACATCGCTTGAAAAGCGTAAGGGAATGTACGCTCTGGCGAAGAAATATAACGTACTTATCTTAGAGGATAACCCCTACGGCGAGCTTCGCTTCTCGGGTGAGAACGTTCCTACGATAAAGAGTATGGACGAGGACGGAATAGTCGTTTACAGCGGCTCGTATTCAAAGGTGCTTTCATCGGGAATGAGAATAGGCTTCCTCTGCGCTCCTGCCGAGGTGATGACTAAGGTAGTAGTCGCAAAGCAGGTCGAGGACGTACATACAAACGTTCTTTGTCAGATGGTATGCGAAAAATTCGTTACGAGTGATGAGTTTTTACCGCATCTTGATAAGATCCGTGCGCTTTATCGCCGCAAGTGCTCGCTTATGCTTGACGCAATGGACAAGTATTTCCCGAAGCACGTAAGCTATACGCGTCCCGACGGAGGTCTGTTCCTCTGGTGTACGCTTCCGAAGGGCAGAGACCTTAACGAGTTCGTTCAGACCGCGCTCAAAGAGAAGGTCGCGGTCGTACCGGGAACGGCGTTCAACTGTGACGTTAACGCTTATTCGGATTCGTTCAGACTTAACTACTCCACGCCGTCTGACGAGCAGATTGTCCGCGGTATCGAGGTTCTTGGGAAGTTACTTTGATTGATTTCCCTACTTTTTTGAAAAAAAGTAGGCAAAAAACTCCTCTAAAACGCTCCCGTGTTACAAGAGCGTTTTAGAGAAGAAATTGTTTATTTTCTTCGAAAAAGAAGAAAAACACCAAACAAAATACCATCACTCTATGATACGATATTAAAATTTACACAATGGTACCCATACAAAAGTTCTTTGCCTACTTTCTTTCAAGAAAGTAGGGGAAAAAGAAATGAATGTAAAAATATTTTTTGAGGCAAATAAATGGAAAACTTAACCGAAAAGAAAAAGACAATATTCTCAGGCGTTCAGCCCAGCGGAAATCTTACGATAGGTAACTACCTCGGCGCGATCAAAAACTGGACCGATCTCCAAAACGATTACAACTGCATCTACTGTGTAGTCGATATGCACGCCATAACCGTAAGACAAGTCCCCGCCGATCTTCGCCGCCGTACCTATGAAACGCTTGCTGTATATATAGCGGCGGGTCTCGATCCCGAAAAGAACACTCTGTTCGTTCAGAGCCACGTTCCCGCGCATACGGTGCTTTCGTGGGATCTCGGCTGCTTTACGATGTTCGGTGAGCTGAGCAGAATGACTCAGTTCAAGGATAAAAGCCAGCGCAACGCCGATAATATAAACGCGGGACTTTTTACCTATCCCGTGCTTATGGCGGCAGATATACTGCTTTATCAGACCGACCTCGTTCCCGTTGGTTCGGATCAGAAGCAGCATCTTGAACTTGCGCGCGATATAGCGGTAAGGTTCAATAACACGTATAGCGACACGTTCATAGTTCCCGAGGGATATATACCAAAAACGGGAATGAGAATAATGTCTCTTGCCGAGCCGACAAAGAAAATGAGCAAGTCGGACGCTAACCCTAACGCCTCGGTAGCGATACTCGATAGCAAGGACGATATAATCCGCAAGTTCAAGCGCGCGGTCACAGACTCCGATACCGTCGTAAGATACGCCGAGGGCAAGGACGGAATAAACAACTTAATGAACATATATTCCTGCTTTACGGGTAAGACGGCAGAGGAGATCGAACGCGAGTTCGACGGCAAGGGCTACGGAGATTTCAAGCTCGCGGTGGGTGAGACGGTCGCGGACTCTCTTGCTCCGATACGCAAGAGATTTGACGAGCTTATGCAGGATAAGAAGTACCTTGAAACGATAATGAAGAACGGCGCGGAAAGCGCGTCTCGAATAGCGTACAAGACGATCGCCAAGGTACACAGAAAGCTTGGTTACGTTACGCTTTAAGCACAAAAAGAAGATCATAAGCATACGGAGAATTAACCTATGGACATAGGAAAGACCCTGATCGCTTGCGTTATAGCGATGGTATTCGGCTTTTTGCTGACATACCCTACGCGGTTCCTTGCTCCGATCCTCGGATTTATGGATATTCCGAAGGACGAAAGAAGAATGCATAAGAAGCCGACCCCGCGAATAGGCGGAGTTTCGGTATATCTGGCATTCCTTTTGTCTATGTGCCTGTCGGGGCTTTTTGCACTGCTGATACCTTATGCGGTGTGCGGTCTGATAATAGTTGTCGTTGGAATAGCGGACGACAAATTCAGTATAGGGCCGCTCGCAAAGATACTTGGTCAGGCTTTTGCGGGAATAGCGCTCTGCTTGTTCGGAATAACAGTTGACAGTCTTTCGTTTTTCGGCTTTGTCATCGACCTTGGTCTGCTGACGTACCCGTTTACGGTGGTCTGGGTGGTAGTTATCTCGAACATCTTCAATCTTATAGACGGTCTTGACGGACTTTGCTGCGGTATATCGATACTTTCGGCTGCTTGTCTTGCTCTTATGGCGTTTTACGAGGGACAGGCTAACGTTACCGCAAGTGCCCTTGTGTTCATTTTCTCGTGTCTCGGATTTCTTCCGCACAACACGCATCCCGCTAAGATATTTATGGGAGATACGGGAGCGATGCTCTGCGGCTTCGTTCTGGCGGCGCTTTCCTGCCAGGCGGTCTATTCAGAGGACTACACGATGCCCGCGCTTATCCCGATAGTGGTTTTCGGGATACCGATATTCGACGCTGTATTCGCTATTATTCGCAGACTTAAAAGCGGTAAGAACATTTTCATAGGAGACAAGCTCCACGTTCACCACAGATTAAGTAACCGTTACGGACACGTCAAAGCCGTTGTGCTCATATACATGGGTACTCTCGTTCTGGTGGGAATAGCTATCATAATGAGATTTTCTCTTGCGGGAGAGATCGTCGGAACGGCTCTGTTTGCGCTTGCCGTAGCTTACGGAGTCATAAGATTCGGAATTTATAAAGAATAAAAGGCTCCCTTGTGTAAAGGGAGCTGTCATCGCAGACGATGACTGAGGGATTGTCTTTTGACATTATCGCACCTCCTCCGTCCTTGACTGCGGCAAACCCCTCTCCACTTACACCGGAGAGGCTGCATACGTTAAAACTCGTTCTCAGAAAGGAACTATTATAAAATGGCAAAAACAATGAACCCACCGAAAAAGCACAAATATCAGGTGCGCGCGCCCAAAAAAGAGCCTGCGCTCGTGCGCTTCTTTACGAAGTATAAGAAGCTTTTACTTATCATAACGGCGGCTGTGCTCGCGCTTGCGATACTCGTTACGGGTCTCGTTATCTTCCTCAAATGGCTGCTCGTAAGCACCCCCTACGATTTCATAAACCTCGGAAAGCACATAAGCGTACCGGTTTATAAGGGTGTCGAGATAAAGCAGACGGATATAGACGATACGTTTGCGCGCGAAAAGAAGTCGATACTCAGAGAGTACGCTACGTTTACCGACGTAACCGACGGACTTATAGAGAAGGAATATAACGTTAAAGTCGATACCAAGGGCTACCTTATCGGAGAAAACGGCGAAAGAGCCAAAGATCCTTTCTCGGGAAGCGTTCTTACCGATTACGAGATAACCGACATAGGCGATCACTATACGTCAAGCGGTTCTAAATTCTCCGAGGAGATACAGAACGGACTTATAGGAAAGTCCGCGAAGGCGAATACTAAGGTAACTATCTCGTTCAAGTACGACGACGACCATAATAACGAGGAGCTTCGCGGAAAGAACGTTGAGTTCGACATAACTGTAAAGAGCGTTACCAAGACCAACTACCCCGAATATACCGATGCTTTCGTAAAGGAAAAGACGGGTTATGAAACGATAACCGCGCTTGAAGAATATCTGCGTGAGGAAATAACGCTTGACCTGCTTTGGACTGAGGTCGTAAACAAGGTCGAGGTAACTAAGTTCCCGAAGAGGAAGATGAACGAAAACTACAAGCAGATAGACGCCTACTATAACGCTTATATGGCTGCGAACAAGCTTTCTTGGGAGAAGCTGCTTTCCGACGTTCTTCAAACCACCGAGGAAGGCTATAACGCCATGAGACAGCAGAGAGCTGAGCGTACAGTCAAGGAAGAGATGGTCCTCTACTATATAGTTAAAGAGGAAAAGATCAGACTTTCGCGCAAGGACTACAAGGCTGGCGCGCGTGAGCTTGCTGAGTTGGAGGGATACGAGACCATAAGGGAGCTTGAAAAGTCCATAGGTAAGGATATAGTAGAAAGATCCATTAAGTGGGATATAGTCAAGCAGCTCGTAAAGGATAACGCGAATATAATCAAATAATGATAAAACAAAAACCGTTGCGTCGCAACGGTTTTTGTTTTATTCTAACGTATCAAGCACTACCTGGACCTCAACGTTGGTCGAGCCGTCGTGGTTTACTGTGCGTGCCCAGACCTCTCCGTCGCTTTCGCGGGAGGTATAGACCTTTATCTGTTCTCCGAGAGGGGCTTCGCGAAGGTAGCTTATCGCGAATTTGATAACGCGTCTGCCGTCAAGCTTGGGTAAAAAGCAGCAGATTATGTCGGGATAATGTGTGTTGTTTATGTGCTTGTTTATGTCAACGTCGTTATACGAAACGGTATATTCGCCCGAGAGTGTAAGCTCTGTGTCTCTCGGAACTCTTACGCGGGATGGAAGATCAAGCTCTATCGGTTCTTCGCAGGTGTAGGACGCTTGATAAGCGTCGGCGCGGAGTATGGTTTTCTTGTCAAGGTCGATGAGCGCCCAGACCGATGAAAGCTCGGCTATGACCTCGTCTCCTCTGAGTATGCGCGCGCATCTGGGGAAGCTCGCGCCCTTGCTTTCACACGCCCAGGTCTGGACTGTTATCTCCTCGCAGGCGCGGAGCGGAGCGTAAACGCTCATACTGAGACGGCTGACGACAAACGCCTTATTTTCGGCGCGTAGGTCGTCGAGCGTCGGCGGATAGAAATACATATGACAGTAAGCCGCTTCCTGCATAAAACGCAGTACAGCCGATGCTGACGCAATATTATTATAGTCAAGATCGTGCGGCGACACGGTTCTTTTTATGGAGTATATCATTTTGGAGATCCTTTCTCCTACTTTTTTGAAAAAAAGTAGGCAAAAAACTTTTCTAAAACGCATACTTGTAACCAATGCGTTTTAGAAAAGGAATTGTTATTTGCTTCGCAAAAAGGCAGATAAGAAATCGAAGATAAAATTTATAAATTATATAGGTAGGGGTCGGCGCCCTCGACGACCCGTGTCGCAAATTTACACCAAACAAAATATCTCACTCTATGATACCGCATTAAAATTTTCACAACGGTACCCATAGAAAAGTTCTTTTGCCTACTTTTCTTTCAAGAAAAGTACGGCGTCTAATCTGTCTACCGCATACGCTTTTCTTAAAAGCTCGCCTGGGATAAATTCGTCGAACTTATCAAAAACCGGTGTCTCAGCCGATGCGGCGAGAGCGTAAAGGTCAAGGTTTTCTGGCAAAAGAGCCTCATTTATTGCGGAAAGAAGCTCGCTCGGCGTACCTCTTTCCATTCGGAACGTGATGTAATAACAACGCTCGTAGTCGATCGCGCTCAGCTTGAAACGCTCTTTAAGCGAAGCGAGGACCTTTCTTACTACTCGGAAATTACGCGTACCGACCCACGGGAAAAGCGCGTAGGTATAACCCCCAAGTCGGATCATGGGTGAAAGCGGAAGTCCTGTTTTTGCCGCCAGAGCGCGAGCTTCGGCAAGGCGTTTTTTCGCTCCCTCTTTCAGGTACGGATAGACCGTATTCTCGGTCAGGATCTTCTGCATACGCTTTAATATCTTAGTGTGTATCTCGCCGTAATCACCGGGCCACGATATTTCCATTTTACCCTCAACGGGATGAACGAATACGAGCTTTCCCTTTACGTCAAGCTCCTCGACCTCCCAGACGCGACCCGCAAGCGCGAATCTGTCTCCGACGGGCGGCGGTGACGTGACCGTTCCTATCTCGTCGGATTTACAGCGGACCGTGTAATCCTCGGAGTCCTTGAACACCGCATAGAACTTAAAGCTTGACGTTATTCGTTCGCCTTTGAGTCCTACGATAAGTCCGCCGCTTTCGGTGCGTTCGATAAAATCGTTCTGTATCATAGAGAGGAGAAGCGTTCGGTAGTCGTCGCGGCTCACGTTTTCAAACGGAGGAAGCGACATAACTCTGCCCGCAAGCTGGGCGGGAGTAAGCTCGCCGCAGGATAAGAGCGTACTGAGCGTCTGATGAAACATCAGGCTGAACGGCATTTTTTTTGAGATCGGGGGTTCGATGAACCGTTCCTCGGCGTAAAGCTGAACTACCGCTATTCCCTGCAAAAGCTGCCAAGGTATCATCTGCGGAAGCGGAGTATCGGGAACTTGAAGCTCCTCGCGGAACACCATCATCATTTCGGGCGGCGCGCCGCGTCTGCCTGAGCGTCCGATACGCTGTAAGAGCGCGGAGACCGAGTTTGGCGCTTCGATCTGTATTATCCGTTCGAGTTTACCTATATCTATGCCGAGTTCAAGTGTTACTGTCGCGCAGGTGGTGTTGACTATCTCGTCGTTTTTGAGGTCAAGCTCCGCTTCCTCGCGGATAGCGGCGGACAGATTTCCGTGATGTATGGAAAAAATGTCAGGCTCGCTACGCTTGTCCGCTATCTGACGGAGCGTTGCTGTTATATATTCCGTTTCCTCACGCGAGTTTGAGAATACGAGGCTCTTTTTATTTTTTACGCAATCGTAAACGTAATCGTAACCGGGGTCAATACCCTTTGAAACGGCGGTTTTCTCAGTTTCGGGTGCGTTTTCCGCAAGTCCGTCCGTTCCGATATAGAAATGCTCCGCGCCGAGACGCCATTTCAGTTTTCCCGCGGGAATTATCGGACATTCCGTTTCCCGTCCGCTGCCCGCTGAAAGCCAACGGCAAGCACTGTCCATATCACCCACAGTGGCGGAAAGTCCTATTCTTCTCGGACTTCTTCTTATCAAATGTGAGATACGCGCAAGCTGGCAAAGTATCTGGTTACCTCGGTCGCTACCCGTGAGCGTGTGAAGCTCGTCTATAACGACGTAGCGCAGGTCGGAAAATATGCGGGGAATGTCGTTGTAGCGGTTTATCAGCATACTTTCCAGCGATTCGGGGGTTATTTGAAGAATTCCGCGTGGGTTTTTAAGAGCCTTTGCCTTATGCGAGGCGGCAACGTCTCCGTGCCAATGGAACGCGGGTATCCCGCTTTCGTCAAGAAGCTCGTCCATACGCGAAAACTGGTCGTTTATAAGGCTTTTCAGAGGCGCGATGTAAAGCACCGCGAAGCTGTCGGACGGGTTTTCGTAAAGCTCGGAGAGTATGGGAAAAAACGCCGCCTCCGTTTTACCCGAGGCGGTCGGTGTGGTAAGAAGCAGATTGGTATCTGTTTCAAATATCACGCGCGCGGCTTCCGTCTGGATAGCACGAAGCTCGTCCCAGCCGTGACGGTATATATATTCTTGTATAAACGGCGCTAACTTTGAGAACATTTTACTACTCCTTTTCTCCTACTTTCTTGTAAGAAAGTAGGCAAAGAACTGCTCTAACACGCTCCCGTGTTACAAGAGCGTGTTAGAGAAATATTTGGTTATTTGCTTCGCAAAAAGGTAGGGGAAAGAACAGCCAAATCTTATCTCTATGTGAACCCCTTTTTTACAGAGAAGTTCTTTTGCAAATTATCCGAAGGATAATAGCTTTTCATTTTAAGAAAAGTACGGTTTTCTCCCGTAAGATTTCCAACAGAAGTCAAAACCTCATAATCTATCGTCCCGATAGCGTCAGACATAAGCGTTACGGGGTGCGTTTTATCGAAAAAAACAACGGTATCTCCCGTTTTAACAGTCCCCCCGCGCTCAAATATCTCGGTCACGTCGAGCATACATCTATCCATACAGATATTACCCGCAAAAGGTACGCGATAACCGTTCAGGCTGGGCATAAAGCGTCCGGAAAGCGCGCGGGTAAGACCGTTTGCGTATCCTGCGGAAACGGTAGCGATCTGTGACGTTTTGGCGCATACGGTTCTTCCGCCGTAGCCTATCCGTTCACCCGCGTTTACCGTTCTTACCTCGCTTACGTTGGCGTAAAAGGACATAACAGGGGTAAGCGAAACGTCGGGCGCACATTCGGCAGGCTTTATTCCGTAAAGCGCGATCCCTATACGGCAGGCGTTTAACCTTGAAATTCGTGCCGCGTCACGGTGCAGAGCGGCTGCGGAAGCGGCGGCGTGCAGAGTTAATGGGCGTTTTAAATGCTCCTGTATAGCGTGCGCGCACTCGGAAAAACGCGTAAATCTCGCTTTCGTATCGGAAAAGTCCGACTTGTCGGCGTTTGGAAAGTGCGTGTAAGCACCGACAACGTTGTTTTCAATACCTTGAAACGCCGAAATTACGGCTTCGGGGGCGTTTTTAAAGCCCGAACGGTTCATTCCCGTATCGAGCTTTATATGGATTTTTGGACATACGGGCGCGTTTGAAAGCGCCTTTGCGTATTCGGGTGAGGCGACCGTTTGAACGAATCCGTAACGGCAGATAGCATCCGTAAGCTCCTCCGCCGAGCGACCGAGAATAAGTATCTCGGCATCGCGAGCCGCGGCTTTTATCCTGATCGCTTCTTCAAGTGAAAAAACGGCAAAGCGTGTCATTCCCGCCTCTCGGAGAGCTGAAACGCATTCGGTATCGCCGTGACCGTATGCGTTACATTTTACGACGCAGTACATACTGCCAAGATGCTTTTTAAGCTTCAAGGCGTTGCTTTGGAGAGCGGAAATGTCGGTAACTACGTGATTTTTCACGCCGCGTCACCTATCGAGAGGATCTCCGCGCTGAACGTTATATCAGTCACCGAGCCTTGCGCAAGGATAGGTGTTCCGTCTTGTGAAAAACGGTAGGTCATACCGTCGCAAACGACCTCGGTAACTCGCTTACCGTCCTGTTCTTTTGAGGATATAGAGGAGATCAGATCCGCGTTCGGAGCAAAGATAGCCGATGATATTACCGCTATCCTGCCGACAGAGGCGTTTACCTCGACGCATATATCTTCGTAAGACAGGGTTATCCGTTCACCGTTTTTGGTGAAAAAATAACCGCTAAGCTCGCTTGGCTCGGAAAAAAGCACCGTTTCCGTGCCGTTTTCTCGTCGGTAGGTGTATTTTGACGAGCTTTCTCCGAGGGAGAGTCTTACTTCGGCTTGGAAATCGCCCGAAAACGCGGAAAACGGATCTGCGTTTTTGGGATCTTCGCAAGCGCATATACAGGTGATCAGAAGCAGAGTCAGTATAAAAATACCGAGCCTTTTAAAATTAGCAATCATATAAATACCGCCGAAAATGAAAATTTGTTAAATGTTATGCATTTTTCGACGGATTTATGATATATTTGATTTTTAATACGGCAGATTGATCATTACTGTCTGAGGGTGATATGTCTTTATCATACGCAGGCTCTTTTTGATCACCTCGAAAAAGACTATACAACGCTCATCGCGTTCGTTTTTGAATATGGCGTAATATATGTACGGAGCGTCGAACGACGATACCGCCTTATATACGTGGTCGAAATTTCCGTTGTCCGCTTCGTTTCCGTAGGTCTGATCGTAGGGCGCGCACTTTTCCGCTTTGGAGAGCGTAAACGAGAACCACTCACGGCGGAAACGGTCTCCGTATATCTTGGCAAATGAAATATCACCCGAAACGATGGAATATTCGTATGACATTTCGCCGTATGCGGCGGTAAGCGGTCCCAGTTTAAGCGCAAAAAACGCGACAAGCGGAACGAGGAATATGCTGTATCTGAGCGCGATAAGACTCGTGTTAAGCGAGCTTA
This sequence comes from Eubacteriales bacterium, assembly GCA_045658525.1. Lineage (GTDB taxonomy): Bacteria > Bacillota > Clostridia > Oscillospirales > CAG-272 > SIG673. Next base: position 24,545 of record JAZOVD010000025.1, on the reverse strand, counting down.
TGGCGAAGCAGAGCATTATGACTATTGCGGGAATGATGACCCAAAGCGATATTATAGCGGCTTTTTTGAATCGGTAAAGACCGACCTTTTTTCTTTCTACCGCGTGTTCGCATAAAAATTCCATAGTTTTAACCTCTTTTAAATATTTACGATTTTATTATATTACTATTTTATTTTTATGTCAAGACTGTGGTGTAAAACTTTAATATAAAGTTTATTAATATACATACTTGATATTTTCACGAAAATGTTGTATAATCAAATCAGGAAGATAAGGTGGTAGGAAATGAAAAACAAAAAACACGTTGATGTATATACTGACGGCGCGTGCAGCGGAAACCCCGGTCCGGGCGGTTACGGCGCGATACTCGTTTATAACGGAGTTGAAAAGGAGCTTTGCGGCGGTGAGCGTGAGACTACTAACAACAGAATGGAGCTGCTTGCCGTTATAACCGCGCTTGAAGCCTTGAAAGAGCCGTGCCACGTTACGGTAACGACAGACTCAAAGTACGTCAGTGACGGGATAAGTAAAGGTTGGGCGGAAAGCTGGCGCGCGCACGGTTGGAAAAAGAGTGACGGGAAGCCTGCGCTCAACCGAGAGCTTTGGGAGCGTCTTTTGGAGCTTGTTTCCAAGCACGAGGTGGAATTTGTGTGGGTAAAGGGTCACGCGGGTCATCCGTATAACGAAAGATGCGATACCCTTGCGGTGGAGTTTTATAAGAACTTATAATTTACCAATTTTATCTTCGATTTCTTATCTGCTTTTTTGCGAAGCAAAATAACAAACATTTCTCTAACACGCTCTTGTAACACGGGAGCGTGTTAGAGAAGTTCTTTGCTTCTTTCTTTCAAGAAAGAAGATAAAAAAACAAGGTGTAGAATATGAAAATACTGTTAGGAATGAGTGGGGGAGTGGATAGCTCCTATACCGCGGAGATGCTTAAAATAGGCGGATTTGGAGTAGAGGGCGCGGTTCTCGTTATGCATAACGAGACCGATATCGAGGGAGCAAAAAGGGCGGCAGATAAAACGGGAATACCCCTGCACGTTATCGACTGCCGAGCCGAGTTTGAGACAGAGGTTGTTGATTATTTCGCGCGCGAGTACGCCTGCGGACGTACCCCGAACCCGTGTACCGTCTGCAACCGTACCGTTAAAATCCAAAAGCTCTGCGAATACGCCGAGGCAAACGGATTTGATAAGATAGCCACGGGTCATTACGCTGATATTGGGTACGAAAACGGACGTTACTTTATCAAAAAGGGCGCGGACGAAAAAAAGGACCAAAGCTATATGCTCTGGAATCTTACCCAAGACCAGCTTTCAATGCTCCTTTTGCCGCTTTCAAGCCTTACCAAAGCCGAGATAAAGGCTGAGGCGTCAGAGCTTGGTGTGGAGTCTGCGGGTAAGCCCGAAAGTCAGGATATATGTTTTCTTCCGAACGGAAATTACTCGGAGTTCGTTATGTCAAGGCTTGGCGACAAGTACGCCGACGTAGTAAAAGAGGGCGACTTCATCGACCCCGACGGCAAGGTGCTTGGCAGGCACAAGGGAATAATAAACTATACCGTCGGTCAACGCAGAGGGCTTGGTATTGCGCTTGGTCAGAGAATGTTCGTATCGGCGATAGACCCCGAAAAAAACACCGTTACGCTTATGCCCGACGGTGGGTCGTACAGTCAGAAGGCGCGTATAGGCTCGCTCAATTTCCAGAAGATGAGCGAACCCACAGACGAGAATACGGTAGTAAACGCTACGGTAAAGGTCAGGTACGCGGCAAAGCCCGTTCCTGCCAAGGTCAGATTTTTCGGAAACGAGGCGGAGATAGAGTTTACCGAGCCGATCCGCGCGATAACCCCCGGTCAGAGCGCGGTGGCTTACGATGGAGACGATATACTGTTTGGCGGGATTTTCTGTTGAAAGGAAAGGGTTATGAAATATTTTGCAGAAATAATGAAGATACCGCGAGGCTCAGGTAACGAGGGTGCGATAGCGGAATATATATGCGATTTTGCGAAAGAACGCGGACTTTTCTGCGTAAAGGACGGGTATAATAACGTTTTCGTCCGCAAAGAGGCTTCAAAGGGCTTTGAGGACAGAAAGCCTGTGCTTTTTCAGGCGCATACCGATATGGTCTGCGAGAAAACGGCGGACTCATCGCACGATTTTTCAAAAGACCCGATAACCCCCGTTTACTTAAACGGCAGGGTATATGCGGATAAGACCACTCTCGGCGCGGACGACGGCGCAGGGGTTGCGGTTATGCTCAGGCTTATGGACGAAAGCGAGCCTATGGGCGAGACGGAATATCTTTTCACAACGTCCGAGGAGACGGGAATGGACGGAGCGAGGGGGTTTGATTACTCGCTTATCCATTCGGAAAAGGTGGTAAACCTCGACAGCGAGGAGGAGCTTAACGCCTGTATCGGCTGTGCCGGCAACCTGACGAGCGAAGTGACCGTGCCGCTTAAAACCACGGACAGCGACGGATTTTTAGCGCGTTTGGAGGTTTTGGGGCTTTGCGGCGGTCATAGCGGTATAGAGATAGACAAAGGACGGGTAAGCGCGTTAAAGGCGCTCGGAACGCTCCTTGACGCTATATACGCGGATATGCCGTTCGGACTCGTCGGACTTAGTGGCGGTGGACGGGATAACGTTATACCGTTTTCGGCAACCGCTACGCTCTGCTTTTACGGTAAAAAGGAGTATGAGGAAGCAGCTGAAAAGGTCAAGATAATGAAAAAAGAGCTTGCCCTCGGTATGGTCAAGGAGGACAAAGCCCGTTTTGGGGTCAGCTTAAAGAAGCTTAAAGAGAGCGAAAAGACGGATACGCATAAAAAAATGCTGACGTTCAAAAGTACGTCGGCGGTGATAAGTATGCTGATTCTTTCGCCGCAGGGTGTTATTGACCGTTATCCCGATAGCGGAGAGGTGATGACCTCTGTCAACCTCGGACGCGCGGAGATAGTTGAAAATACGGCTGTTTTCAGATATTTGATACGCTCGGCTCGAAAGGCGCGTGTAAGTAACGTTTTGGCGCAGATAACGAGACTTTTGCACGTTCTGGGCGGTGTCAGCCGTGTGGTGAGTGACTGCGTAGGCTGGGACGGCGCGCGCGGGAGTGAGCTTCAAAGGGCGTACACAAGCGCCTGTATGGAGATCTTCGGGAAAGAGCCGACGTTTACCGTTATACACGCGGGTCTTGAATGCGGGATAATATCAGACGGTCTTGCAAAATGCGAAAAGACGGCTGACATCATTTCGATCGGTCCGGACGTCCGCGACGTTCATTCCGTAAAGGAGAGTATGGATATAGCGTCGCTTGATAGGTTATACAGAGTGGTTATTTCTCTTCTTTCTTGAAAGAAAGAAGCAAAGAACTTTAAAAAAACGCACCCGTGTTATGGGTGCGTTTTTTAAAAGAATTTTTTGTTTTTCTTCGAAAAAGGAGAAACCACTAATCGGTAAAATCTATAAAAAACAATATCTCTATGCGAACCCCTCGGAAGTGAAAACTGTTCAAGGCGGAAGCAAAATACCATCTCTCTATGATACGGTATCAAAAGTTACGCAACAGTCCCCATAGAGAAGTCTTTGCCAAGCTTTCTTTCAAAAAGCGGGAACAAGAAATGAAGATAAATTATATATCTGTGCTATGGTCGTCAAATATATGACTGAAATCGTGGCTGTCAAGGTCGGAATAGTCGGGTTTCTTATCTTCCTTCGGCGGATAGCCCATATACTGTCTGTAATATTTATCGCAAGCGTTTTTATAGAACTGCGTATTCTCAACGCCCTTTCCGGGAGTTGGAACGTAGCTACGTGAAGATGAGCTTGATGAGGAGCTGCTCGTTGTTTTCGGCGGCTTTGGCTCATTCGGATAAAGGAGATGATCTATTATAAGGTAGCGGCAAATGCAAAACTGTATAAAAAGACCGATAAGCGAGAAAAGAGCACACACGAAGAGTGTCGCACCAAGCTCCCTGCCCTCGGGGGTCGTACTCCAAGACCTGTTTACCAAAACACCGATGATGTTCATAAAGAAAACCACTACCACCCGTCCAAACATGAAGTAACCGCTGTTATCTCTTGCCTCATAATCCTTGCGTGTAAAAATGCAGAGGAAAACGGAGCAGACTATGCCTATAAGCAGCGAAATCCCCCAGATGTACGGAAAATACGTTTTGTCCATATTCTCGTTGGCTACATCCTTTAAAAGGTAAAAAAGTATAATTCCGTCCGCGATAAGCGACAAAACGGTAATCTGATATAGATTTTTGTACGTTCTGAGGGTTTGTTTGTATTCGTTCTTTTTCTTCTTTTTCTTAGCCATAACAAATTCTCCTTTTAGTATCAGTTAGTATGAGCGCCAATCATGATCTATTGGCGGCATCTCATCTGACCATATTCCGTCGCCGTATTTAAGTTTGTCCTCGTACCACTTTTTTTGTTCCTCGGTCAGAGTTTTTGTATGGGATTCAGATTTGGGTTTAAAGCCTCTGGCGGCGTTCAGCTCCTTTTGAAGCTTGTTTTTGCTTATTATGAGCTTGACTATCTTGTTAGCCAGAGCCGTTCTCTTTTTCTCTAATTTTTTGATACGTTTACTCGCCTTGTCAAGCTTTTTGTTAAGCTTAGCGCAGAGCTTTTGGTCGGGTTTTTTCATAATACTACCTACCTATTGGTCATCTATTATATTAAATGGCGCATCTTCCCAATCCCACTTCGGACGAGGAGGGTTCGGCGGATACGGAGGAGGATCTTTTTTGACGTACAGGAATATAGACATATTCGGTGTTTCGTACACCTTGCTTTCCAACTCTTTCGCTTCTTTTCTAATCAGCTCCCGTTTTTCTATAAAAGAGAATATCAGCTGTCTTATGTTTTCGCCCGGGATCACGACGGCGTCTTTTATGGATTGATATTTCGGCATTTTCTTTTCTAAACGGTTATCTATCTTCCTGATAGTGAACGCGACGTCATTCGTGCCGAAGCTTAATATATATTCCGAGGCAAGCATTTTTTGCTCATCAGTCAAATCGGGTGAGTGTGCCAATTTATTACGTTTGTCTTCAAGTTGCGAAATACGCTCGTCGATGTCCTTGATCTCTGCCATTAATGCATAATAACGCTCTGTGGCGACTTTTTTTATTTCACCCAAGAAACTCACCTACCTGTTTTATTGCTTTTTAAGATACTCCATACAACGGGCGACCTCTTCCTCGCCCGTCGGGTCAAGACCCTCGCTCTCAACTATGATGCCGCGACCCGTAGCAAGCGATTTTTTAAGAACGTCGGAAACGGGTGCTTTTCCAAGACCCAGAGAAAGTCCCTCTCCGTTTTCAAGTCCGTCCTTCAAATGTATCAGCTTTACTCTGTCGCCAAGCTCATCGAGTACGTCGCAGGGGTTCTTGCCGGCGACGAACGCCCAATAAGTATCTATCTCCAAGAGAATTTCGGTTCTTTTCACAAGCTCGTCGATTGCGATAAGACCGTCGGAGTTCGGCTTGAACTCAGTGGCGTGGTTGTGGTAATGGAGCGAGATACCCTCTTTTTTGAGCAGAGGTATCCATTTGTTTACCTTCTCGACGAGATCGTCTATCTCCGCCTTAGTTCCGTGCGGAGCGTAGGGAATGATTATATCCGTACAACCGATAGCCTTGTGGTAGGCAACGGTCGCGTCGAAGTCGTTTTCAAGAGGCGGGCAACCTGTGTGAGTTCCGATCGCGGTAAGTCCGTATTCGTTGAGCCAAGCCTTTACGTCCTCGGCTGCGTTATCAAAAAATCCCGCAAACTCGACTGTCTTGTAACCCATATCCGCGACTTTTTTGAGAGTTCCGCGTAGATCGTCCTTTGAAATGTCTCTTAAACTGTAAAGCTGTATTCCGTAAGTATTCATAACTAAAACGTTGCCTTTCTTCTTTTTTATTATAATATCATAAAAGAATACACATTGGCAATAGGCATTTTTGCCAAACATATAGAGCTTTTTTTGTTTATAATAACGGCTTCAAATTTCGGAAAACCCTTGAAAATCAAGGGTTTGTATGGTATAATTAGAGAAAATATTTGTGTTTTGAGTAAGGCGGGAGCTTGCTCACGCCCTACAATGAGATCAAATATCATCACTCTATGATACGACATTAAAATTTGCATAACAGTACCCATAGAGAAGTTTTTGCCTGCTTTTTTCAAAAAGCAGGAGAAAGGAAGCTTTATTATGAAATTACTTGGCAGAGCAATGGACAAGGAATTTTGGCAGGAGGTGCGTGAATCGGATAAATACGCCTCTTACAGAGCGAGGGTTGAGAAGTTCTGGGACGAGCTTAAAGACCAGCCTATACTTGCTCATAAGTACAGCGATTTCCGTATGTTCGTTCATACGGGAAACCGTTCCATATACGAAAAAGGCTACTTTACCCGTCACGGCGCGCTTTTCGCGAGTGCTATGCTTGTACTCGTATATCCCGAGAAGGAGGAGTATCTTGTTCGCCTTATGGACGAGATATACGCGATCTGTGACGAATACACCTGGTGTCTGCCCGCGCATCAGACCAAGCTTGAAATAAACAATAACTGTCACCTCGACCTTTTCGCTTGCGAAACGGGCTTTGCGCTCGCTGAGATATATACGCTCCTTGGTGACAAGCTCGAGCCACTTATACTTGACCGTATAAGAGTCGAGATAGACAGACGTATAACCACACCCTTTATGAATAAGACCTTTGCTTGGGAAGCTGTAACACATAACTGGGCAACGGTATGTATGGGCTCTGTTGCCTGTACGATGATGCTTATGCACCCTGAGCTTGTTCCCGATCTCATTCCGCGCTTTAACGCTACGGCTGAATGCTTCCTTTCGGGCTATAAGGACGACGGAATGTGCCTTGAAGGCTGCGGCTACTGGCATTACGGCTTCGGCTTTTTTGTAATGTATGCCGATATGATCAGGAGCTTTACGAACGGTGAGGTCGATTTCTTCAAGCGCGAAAAGGTAAAGACTATTTCTACGTTTATGCAGAAGATGTTCCTTTCAGGTAACGCGAGCGTAAGCTTTGCGGACGGAGGACGCGCGGTAAGCTACGGAACGTGGCTGCTCCACTACCTTAAAAAGGAATATCCGAACGATATACTTATCTATTCTCCGAAATATTCCGGTAACGGAGTGGGTAAATTCTGTACGCACCTCCGCACCTTCCTTTACTATAACGAGGATTACGCGAATAACCCCGCCGACGATACTGTATCTACCGAAACTTTCGCCGCCGACTCCGAGTGGTTTATAAAGCGCACACCGAATTACGGCTTTGCGGCAAAGGGCGGAAATAACGCTGAGCATCATAACCATAACGACGTCGGAACGTTCATCTACGCAAAGAATGGCCGTCAGATGATAATGGACTTCGGTCCGGGCAAATATACCAGACAGTATTTTGCCGCCGATACGCGTTATACACTTATAGAATGCTCGTCAAGAGGTCATAACGTACCCGCGATAGGCGGAGTACATCAAAGCTTTGGCGGTCGGTTCAAGGCTAAGGATACCAAGTTTGAGAACGGAGTATTCTCTACTGATATAGCGGGCGCTTACGAGGTAGAAGGACTTAACTCTATCAAGCGTTCGTTCAGCTTTACCGATGACAGCGTAACTCTTACCGATAAGTTCGATTATACGGGAAGCGAGAAGATAGTGGAAAAGCTCGTATCTCTTGTCAAGCCCGAGATATGCGACGGTTACGTCAAGATCGACGAGGCGTGCGCTTACTTTGACGAAAATGTTTGTGACGTTGAGGTGATTTGCGAGGAGAGAGCCGAAAATTTGGGAGAGGCATATATCGTTGCGTTCACGCTCAAAGACGGCGTTAAGGAATTTACGGTCAATATAAAATAATATTTTTCCGTTTGCGTATTATTCCCCACATTTTTGCGAAGCAAATAAACAATTTCTTTTCTAAAACGCCATATAACGCAGGTGGCTTTTTAAAAAAGTTCTTTGCTTCTTTCTTTCCAAGAAAGAAGAGAAAAACACACAAAGGAGAGAACTATTATGAACTTACTTGGAAAAGCGATGGATAAAGAATTCTGGAAGGAGGTAAGAGAAAAGGACTGCTTCAAGAAGTACCGCGAGGAGCTTCACAAGCTGTGGGAGACTCAGTGCGAGAACGTTCAGAGATGCGCGCTGAAATATAGCGATTTCCGTATGTTTGTAAATACGGGTAACCGTTCCGTTTACGAGAAAACGTACTTTTCCCGCCGTCTGGCGATGGACTGCTCTGCGCTTCTTTCCCTTATCTACCCCGAGGAAGAAAAGTACATCGTTCGCCTTATGGATGAGATATACTCGATATGTGACGAATACACCTGGTGTCTGCCTGCACACCAGACGAAGCTCGAAGTAAACAACAATATCCACCTCGACCTTTTCGCCTGTGAGACGGGCTTTGCCCTTTCTGAGATATACACAATGCTCGGTGACAGACTCGAGCCTCTTATCCGTGACCGTATAAGAGTCGAGATAGACAGACGTGTCCTTACCGCTTATACAAACGGTACTCATTACTGGTGGGAAAGAGGAACGAATAACTGGACGGCGGTATGTATGGGCTCGGTAGGCTGTACGATGATGCTTATGCACCCCGAGCTTGTTCCTGAGCTTAAACCCCGTTTCGATGAGAGCATGGAAGGCTACCTGCGCGGCTTCAATGACGACGGAATGTGTCTTGAAGGCTGCGGCTACTGGCATTACGGCTTTGGCTTCTTTACGGTTTACGCCGATATGATAAGAACGTTTACCAACGGAGAGACCGACTATTTCAAGCGCGAAAAGGTAAAGACCATCTCAACGTTTATCCAGAAGATGTATCTTACGGGTAAGGCGAGCGTAAGCTTTGCGGACGGCGGCAGAGGACTTTCCTACCATCTCGGTCTCCTTCATTACTTAAAGGACGAGTATCCCGATGACGTTCTTGTTTATTCTCCCGAATATTCCTATAACTACGATGGCTGCGGACGCTTCTGTCTCCAGCTCCGTTCCGCTATCTGGTTTAACGAAGAGTACTACAACAACCCCTCTGACGATAACGTCGCCTCCGAGACCTACGCGGCAGACTCGCAGTGGTTCGTAAAACGCACCCCGAGCTACGGATTTGCGGCTAAGGGCGGAAGCAACGGCGAGCATCATAACCATAACGACGTCGGAACGTTCATCTTCGCAAAGGACGGACATCAGATAATAAAGGACCTCGGTTCGGGAGCATATACCAGACAGTATTTCGCCTCCGATACCCGTTATACGATACTTGAATGCTCATCGAGAGGACATAACGTACCGATAATAAACGGCGAAAATCAAAAGCCGGGCGGACAGTATAAGGCTAAGGATACCAAGTACGAAAACGGCGTATTCTCCACCGAAATATCGGGCGCGTATGCCATAGACGGACTTAACGCTATCGAGCGTTCGTTCAGGTTTACCGATGACAGCGTAACTCTTACCGATAAGATCGACTATACGGGAGAGGGAAAGATAGTTGAAAGACTTGTATCGCTCTTTGAGCCTGAGATAGGTGACGGATGTGTAAAGGTTGATTCCGCCTGCGTTTATTTCGACAAGAGCGTATGCGAGGTAGCTATAAGCTCCGAGCCGAAGAACGCAAGGGAGACCTGCTATATGATAAACTTTACTCTTAACGACGGAGTTAAGAGCTTTGAGCTTGTTCTTAAATAACTGACAAATAACAAAAAGCCTTCCTCAAAGGAAGGCTTTTTGTTATTTGATCTCGTATTCGTTTCCGTTATAGACTACTGACGATGAATAAAACTCGGTAAGGGCCTTTATCATCAGCTCGGGGTCGCGTGACCCCGCGGTCTCGGTCGCGCAGTGCATAGCGAGCTGTGCGAGTCCTATATCTACCGTCGGGAGCGCGACGACCGTGTTTGAGATAGAACCGAGTGTAGAGCCTCCGGGAAGATCGGCGCGGTTATAGTAGTTCTGTACAGGAACGCCTGCACGATCACAGATAACTCTGAAAAGAGCATCGGAAACGCCGTCGGTCGTATAACGCTGGTTTGCGTTATACTTTATTACGACCCCGCCGTTCATTGACGGAGCGTTAAAGCCGTCTGAAAGCTCTCCGTGGTTGGGGTGACGGGCGTGCGCGTTGTCCGCGCTGAGCATAAGACTGCTTGAAAGCATCGCGCGTAAAATACGCTCGTTCGGGACGATACGCTTCAACGTGTCGGGAAGGAACGTAGAGGCGGCACCCTGTTTGGTTTCAGAGCCGACCTCCTCGTTATCGAATATCGCAAGCACGGGTATAGAAGCCGAATCCCTTGCGGAGAGGAACGCTTTTACAGAGGTATATACACATTCAAGATCGTCAAGCGCGGGCGCAAGTATATATTCATTCTGTTCTCCGAAAAGCTTTCCGGCATCTCTGTTGTAAACGAAAAGATCGTGGCTTATCACGTTTTCCTTTTTTACTCCCGCCGCGTTTGCTATAAGCTCGATAAGCTTACCCTCGGAAGCCGCGTCTCCGAAAAGCGGACGCATATCAACGGCTGGGTTGAATTTATAACCGTCGTTTACGGTTCTGTTGAGATGTATCGCTATGCTTGGTATGGAGAGCAGGTCGCGGTCAAGGTCGATAAGCACGGAGCGTATCCCTGTTTTCGTGCGGACAAGGACTCTGCCCGCTATCGAAAGAGGACGGTCCATCCACGAATAGTGTACCATTCCGCCGTAACGCTCGGTTTCGAGAACAAAGCAGTTTCCCGTCTTGGTTTCCGAAAGCTGCTTTAATTTGAACATAGGGTGATCGCCGTGAACGGCGCAGACCATAAAGCCGTATGCCGATGCCTTGTTTCGGAATGCTATAAGCGACGAACCGTTACGGGTGACAAAATAGTTTCCCTCGGGGGCGTTGTTTACGTCGGTTTCCGATATTTCGGAAAATCCGTTATTTATAAGCATTTTTTTGACGGTATCTACCGCGTGAAACGCCGTAGGCGATGCTTTTATAAACTCAAAAAGTCCGTTTATACACATTGTTTTTTATCCTTTCGTGTTTTTTCCTTCTTTCTTGAAAGAAAGAAGCAAAGAAATTTTCTAAAACGCTCCCGGCTTACAAGAGCGGGTTTGAAAAGATTTTTTATTTTGCTTCGCAAAAAGCAGGAAATTATACGAAATAATAAAAACTTGCGCATAATTGCACTTTTTGCATATAATCATCACTCTATGATATAACGCGAAAATCTACGCAAAGGTCCTCGGAGAGAAGTTCTTTTGCCTACTTTTCTTTCAAGAAAAGTACGGCTACTTTCTTTCAAGAAAGTAGGAACAAACCTCACTAATGTTACATTCTTGGCACTTCGGTGAGCGGGCGGTGCAAACGTCTCTGCCGAACCATACGAGGCGGTGACAAAGGTCGGTCTGCTCCTCGGTCGGAACGAGCGGAGTAAGTATCTTTTCTATTTTTTGAGGGTTTTTCTCCGTTTCAGGGTAAAATCCAATCCGTCCGCATATCCTTATGCAATGCGTATCGGTAACCATTCCGCCGAGTCCGAAAAGGTCTCCGCGTACAAGATTTGCTATCTTTCTTCCGACGCCCGGAAGTTCAAGAAGCGAATTCATATCCGACGGAACGCTTCCGCCGTGCTTTTCGCATATAATAGCCGACGCTGCCTTTATGTCTGCCGCCTTTACCCTGAAAAGTCCGCAGCTCCGTACCGCTTCTTCAAGCTCCGTTATATCAGCGTTAGCCATAGCCTCGGCGGTTGGGTACTTCTTAAAAAGCTCGCGGCAAACGGTGTTTACCCTCGCGTCGGTGCATTGAGCAGAGAGCCGCGCCATAACGAGCAGCTTCCAGGGGTCTCCCTGAAATTCGAGCGCGCAGTCGGAACGAACGCTTTTTGCAAGCGTTTCGATAACACGCGCCATTTTTTCTTTATCGTTTAACCTTTTCATTTTTTACACAGCTCGAAATAATCAAGCCCGAAATCCCTTTTTAAAACATCAAACAAACGGAAAACGGGAAGTCCGACGACGTTGAAATAGTCGCCGTTTATTTTTTCTACGAATACCGATGCTATATCCTGAATACCGTAAGCGCCCGCTTTGTCAAACGGCTCTCCCGTATCTATATAATCATATATCTCGCGTTCGGGGATATTTCTGAAAGTAACGTCCGTTACCTCGCTCGCAACGGAGACCTTGCCGTCATAAAGAACGGCTATTCCGCTTATTACCGAGTGAGTGCTTCCCGAAAGGAGAGAGAGCATCGAAAACGCGTCGGAGCGGTCGGCTGGCTTGCCGAGTATCCTTCCGTTTGCGTAAACCACCGTGTCGGATGCCAATATGAGACAGTCGTCGCCGTAATTCGGCTTTACCGCCTTGGCTTTTCTGAGCGAAAGCTCCTCGGTATAAAGACGGGGTGGGGTCGAAGGATCAAGGCTTTCGTCGGCGTTGCTGACCGCTATCTCGGGGTGAAGTCCGAGGTGATTTAATATCTCCCTGCGCCTTGCCGAGGCAGAGGCGAGGATCAATTTTGGTGAACTGTTCAAATCGTTATTCCTTTGTTGTTTATTTTTTGAAGAAAGATGAGATCTTGTTTTTAAACGAACCCGCGTTCTGTCCTTTTTCAAACACAGACGGATCGACATTTGAATACGCGAGCGCCTCGAAGATCATTTTTTCGCGGTTGGTAAGCGGAGCGACTCTTGAAGATCCGTCGTCTCTCAGCTCGCTTTTAAGGGGATAGAACAGGTCCGCGCCGACTCGTTTTTTCACTATGTAACCGCATCTGTGTGCGCCGACTGAGTTCCAGCTCTGAGCCTTGTCGGATGTCTGCTCGCTTACTATCATAAGATACTGCGAAATGTCGGTCTCAGGCGTGCGTTTTCTCAGGACTCCGAGTATATCCGAGCCTAATTTTTTCACTGATGCGGGGATCTCGAGTATTCGTATCGCCGTATTGAAAAACGCCATACTGTCAATTTCGGCAATGGTGTTACCGAGGTTTATTGACGAAAGTCTTATGCAGTTTGCGAACGCCTCGCGCCCGATAACGGTAACGGACGGGGAGAGCGTGACCTTTTCAAGGCTCTCGCAGCAGAAAAGAAGTCTGTTTGGTATCCTTGTTACGTCGTTTGCGACGGTAAGCTCTGCGAACGGGAAATGCGTGCCTATATTTTCTATATTTTTGGTAAGACAAAACGCGTGCCAAGATTCCTTGCCGGGAATATCGTCCGAGGAAAACTCTATAATGCTCGCACTTGTGTTAAGTTTAAGAACCCCGTCACGGGTCTTTGGGTAGAACGTAAGGCTGTTTATTTCAAGTATATCGTCGTTTATGGGGTTGATCCTTGCGCAGAGACTTTCCCTGAGCGTTTCCGCTTTTTCGGGGAGAAGCTTTTTAAGCTCGTTATACGCAAATGAGGCTACGTATGGCATATCCTTTGGCGGCTTTGACGCGCCCGAGGTCTCGTCAACGAGTATCCGATAGAGGATTATGAGCCATATCTCCGCCTTTGACGGCTCGGTGTTTATTCCAAACTCCTTTGCCGCAAGCGCGTGATCCTCTGCGTGGGCGGTACGGAGAAAGTTTCTGTAAACGTTACGGCAGAGAACGCGTTTTCCCTTTACCGAGACGGAAGAATCTCTTTCCGCGACCAGCCACAGCTTTTTGAATTTCTCTGTGAGTGCGTAGAGAAGATAGAGCCAGTAACGCGCGACCGACGGGCTGACGCTCGCTGCCGAAAGAAATCTGTCCGCGGCGGTCGCTGTATCCCCAAGAGCGAGAAAGGAGCAGCCGCTGAGGAAAAGATCGTCGGATTCAGACTGAGTGTCGGATATAACGGCGTTCTTCGTTCCAATGACGGTATATTCTCCGCAGCAGTTGCAATATACCGGCTTTTGCGGATCTGCCGTGCGTATAGGAGCACCGCATTTCGGGCAGCTCGATGTGATAAGAGACATATATGATGCTCCGCCTTTCTGAAAAATTCGTGTTTTTAAACGGAACAGCGGCGTATCGGAAAGCTCGCCGGCGCACCGTTTTTATACGCGGATATTATATCCGAGCATTCTTTTGCGTTTTCGGTAGTGAATATGAAATGACGGCCGCGTATTCCGTTTTCGTCAAGAGCCTTTTGCTTGTCCGCCATATAGAACGGAACGGAATTGAGCAGTATATCGAACCCGCAGTCCTTGATAACCTCGAACCTCGCTCCGCGGGTGTCCTTTAAAACGCTCGCGCCAACGGGCTTGGTGAGAAGCATTATCGGTACTTTTCCGTAAACTATCGCGGCTTTCGGCGCGTCTATATCGCGCATCTGCGGCAGGGTAAGCTCGGGAGACAGGATAACGTCGCGCATACCGAGTGAAACGCAGTATTTCGCCGTAAGGGTGTTGAAAACGTTGAGACGGAAGTCTCCGTGAGGGATAAGTCCGTATTCAAGCGCGAGCCGTACCTGACCTATATGGGTTACGAGCGCGTGCTCCGCGCCGAGCTTTACCGCTCTTTCGAGAAGCTCTCTGAACCTTTTTTCGTCTCTTGGGAAAACAGCCGCCGGCATAACTATGCCGTCAGTATAGCCCTGCTCGTATTTGTCGATGGGCAGATAGGTGTGCGAGAAAAATCCCGTGTCTTTTATCTGCGCGGGCGAGGTGAATCGAGCCGTGTATATCGGTTTTCCCGACTTATGGGTGCGTTTTGCCGCCCTTGGAGGGTTAAACGGCTCGGGCAGGGTGCGTTCATTTATCGTTATTTTCGGAATGCTTCTCTCTATCTTCTTAAAATCGGTCTTTATCGCGCGAGAGGCGGATATGTCGGCTTCTGCGCGAACGCCGTTCATATCAGAGCCTACGCACTCGGTATAGTAACCGTCGGTAAAGCCGCCGCGCGAAAAGATGGCGGCAAGCTCCTTTATCTCGTTTTCTGTGGCGTTTCTGTCCTCATCGATTATGCGGCGGTATATCTTAGTTACGCCGTAAACGTATGACGGGCTTTTCATACGTCCCTCTATTTTCAGCGACGAAACGCCGCTTTCCGTAAGCGTCTTGGCGTGATTTGCAAGGCACATATCCTTTAAGCTGAGGGGGTGAGCGCCGTTATACGACATTCTGCACGGCTGAGCGCAGACACCTCTGTTTCCGCTCCGTCCGCCCATCATCGCGCTTGCAAGGCATTGACCCGATTGGCTTACGCACATCGCGCCGTGAACGAACTGCTCTATTTCGATAGGTGACTGCTCGCAAAGCGTTTTTATATCCGTTTCCGAAAGCTCGCGAGCGCAGACCATACGGTCAAAGCCAAGCTCGGAAAGAGCCTTCGCGCATTGGGCGTTGTGTCCCGATGCCTGCGTGCTGGCGTGGATACCCATTTCGGGGTAACGGTCTTTGAAAGCCGAAGCAAGACCCGTATCCGAAACTATGAGCGCGTCAACGCCGAGTGAGTAGAGCATATCGGCGTAATCGAGTGCGCTTTTTAACTCGCGGTCAAGCACCGCGGTATTAAGAGTTACATATACCTTTACGCCGTTTTCGTGACAGTGTCTTATACATTCGGCAAGAGCATCGTCGCTGAAATTTTTGGCGTTCATTCTGGCGTTTAACATTTTTCCGCCGATATATATAGCGTCCGCTCCGCCGGCTACCGCCGCGTATGCGGCTTCAAGTGAGCCTGCGGGAGAGAGGACCTCGGGTTTACGGTTTTTGTTCATAGGCTTCCTTTTGTTGAAATTTGTTATAGGGGATGGCTCCCTTGTGTAAAGGGAGCTGTCATCGCTTGCGATGACTGAGGGATTGTTACACCCCTGCCGTCACGACAAGTCGTGACACCTTCCCTTGCACAGGGGAGGCTTGTCCAATTCGGTTAGACAGATAAAAGCTCCTTTAATCTCGTTATCTCGTCGGTAAGCTCCTCGTTCTGACGGACAAGACGGGCGTTCTCTGTCATAAGAGCGTTCTCGGTAAATTCTATCGGCGCGCTTTCAGCCGCTTCGCCGAGCAGAGCGCTGTTCTTTTGGGTAAGCGCGAATATCTGCTCCTGCTGACTGTGTATGAGGGCGGCATTCTTTTTTAAGCTCTCGGACTGCTCCATTACCGTCATTAAAAGAGCAACGTCCGTGCGGTTTCCCGCGTAACGCAGCTTTCTTTGAACGGTAGCGTCTATCGAGCTTGCCATACGCTTTACGGCTTCGCTGTCCGAGGTGCTTAGCGTCATTCGTATTCCCGCTATCGATACGGTTATCTTTTCCTTTGCCATATCCTCTGTCTCTCTTTCAAATACCGATGTTTGACCGTCAGCGAAATTCCAAAAAACTATTGCATTTTCGGGTCGCTTGATGTATAATAAACGTAATCAGCTACATTATAATACAAATTTTATAAAAAATAAAGAGTTTTATTAAAAAATTTACATACTTATGGGAAAGGTATTAAAATGAGTACGGTAAAGGACGCAAAAAGGATAGTTGTAAAGATAGGCTCATCGACGCTTACGTACGAGAATTTCAGAATGAATCTCCGCAGAGTAGAGGCTCTCGTCAGAATACTCTCTGATTTTAAGAACTCGGGCAAGGAGATAGTTCTCGTCAGCTCGGGAGCTATAAGCGCGGGTGTCGCTAAGATGGGAATGGATCACCGTCCGAGAGCCGTTGAGGAAAAACAGGCTCTCGCCGCCGTCGGTCAGAGCGAGCTTATGCGTATGTACGAGCACTTTTTCTCTATGTTCGGTCATACAGTCGCGCAGATACTCGTTACCCGTGACATAATGGAGAACGAAACGGCAAGAAAGAACGCCGAGAACACCTTTGCGACGCTTCTTAAAATGGGCTGTGTGCCGATAGTAAACGAAAACGATACCATAGCGTTTGACGAGATAGAGTTCGGTGATAACGATACGCTTTCTGCTTACGTTTCGGTTCTCTGTCACGCCGATTCGCTGATAATCCTCAGCGATATAGACGGTCTTTACGACTCCGATCCTCATAAGAACCCGAACGCGCGTCTTATAGCGACGGTTGACGAGATAACCGACGAGGTACTCGGTTACGCCGGCGGAGCAGGCTCCAACAGAGGAACGGGCGGACTTATAACCAAGCTCCACGCCGCGCAGATAGTTACCGCGCACGGTATTCCGATGTTTATAATAAACGGTCAGGATCCCGAGATACTGCACGAGCTTGCCGACGGAAATCACGTCGGAACGTATTTCGTAGCGAAATAAGAACGAAAGGACGAGGCTTCCCTTGAAGTTTTTTTGCAAAGTAAAAGAAAAAGCGCCGCTTCTTCTCGGAAGCCCGCTTTTTGGTATAGCGTTACTTTTTATCGCTATACTTGTCAATATCTTTTCCCTTGAAGTTCCCGGCGCGCTGTTTTTTATAACCGTGATATGTCTCGGTCTTACCTTGTGCGAGGACACTTCGGTGACGTTTCTGCCGTTTATCATGGTGGCGGCGTTTATGTGTACCTGCTATAACTCCTTTGACCGTATGATAAAATTCGTGCCGCTTGCCGTTCCGGCTATCGCTTGCATAGTTTATCATTTCGTTCACTTCAAAAAGAAATTTTACGTGGGTAAAACGTTTAAACCGCTTATCTGTGTTGCGGTCGCCGTAACGCTTGGAGGCTTTGGAACGTTACCCGCAAGTGACTATTTCAGACCCGGGGCGCTTTTTTACACGTTCGGACTTGGGTTTGGAATGGTTGGAATGTATTTGCTTTTAAAAAGCCGATATACTCCCGATATTTCTCTTGACGCGCCCGAGCGCAAAAGGCTGTACGAGCTGATCTCCGGCAGGCTGGCATACGACTTTTATCTGCTCGGTATCCTTGTATCGGCTATGATAATGATCCATTACGCCAAAAATATCGGATCGGTTATAGAAAACCAAGGGGTAAGCGTTGAGTTTCAGCCGAGAAATAATTTTTCGACGTTTCTTATGTTCGCCTTGCCATTTCCGTTTTATTTTACGATGAATACGGAAGAAAAACGAAGCGGGGGTGCGTTCGTAAGGTTATCCGACTTGCATTTACTTGCCGCAGTTCTGATGTATGGCTGTATAGTCATTTCGGGGTCACGCGGCGGACTTCTTTTCGGTAGTATAGAGTTTGCTGTCTGCTTTGTTTACTGCGTGCTTGTAAGAGGCGGACGGAGATTACCGATCTATCTTGGAGTAACGGTTATCGGTCTTGTTTCGGCTGGACTGGTTGCGGGTCACCTGATGCAATTTTTGGATACGAGGATAGGCGACGGATTTATAAGCGGTTCGGATACGCGCCTGAACCTGCTCATACGTTCGATAGACGATTTCAAACGGAACGTTATTTTCGGAAGCGGTATCGGAAACACATCTAACGCCGATCTTTTTGATCACAAAAAGGGTGCGCTGGATTGGTATCATATGTACATAGCGCAGGTAGTTGGAAGCTTTGGTATAGCCGGAATCCTTGCGTATGGGTACAGTATAGTAACTCGTTTTTCATTGTTCCTTACAAAAACTAACGTATGGAAGATGACGCTCGGCTTTTCCTATCTGGGTGTATTTATGATGAGTATGGTAAACCCCGGTGAATTCAGCCCAATACCCTACGAAATAATGACCGTCCTTTTGTTCGTCTATCTTGAAAATGCCGAGGATAATTATCTTCTTTCTTGAAAGAAAGAAGCAAAGAACTTTTAAGAAACGCACCCGTGTATTTGGGCGCGTTTCTTAAAAGCTGTTTTTTGTTTTTCTTCGAAAAAAGAATATAAATTATTATCTATGCATTATCTCTATGTGAACCCCTCGGAAGTAAAAAACAGTCCAAGGTGGCAACAAAGGTGTGACTGTAAGTTTCTTTCTTTTTCTTTGCTTCGTTTCTTTTTCTTTCTTTACAAAGAAGGAAAAAGAAATGAAGATAAAGGCATAATGAAAATAAAAAATACCATCACTCTATGATACTACATCAAGATTTTCACAATAGTACCCTTAGAAAAGTTCTTTTGCTTACTTTTCTTCTAAGAAAAGTAAGGAGGCGTTCTTATACGCAATAAGCTTCTTTTCCTCGTCCGTTAAGGGAAGCGAAAGGAATTTCTGCTTACACTCGCCCTGATCCGACCAAGGCGAGTCTGTTGCGAACAACACTTTATCCGCTCCGTGTGAGCGGATTATTTTTATTATATCGTTTTCGTCCATATTTTCGAGTGTGAACGCCATATCGAGGTATATGGGCAGACCGCAGAGTGCGTCGAGCGTTCTTTTTGGCGTGGTAACTCCGCCGAGGTGCGCTAAGATGACGTGAGGGTGCGTTTTTTCGGACGGGTAGTTCTCAAAAAGCGGAGCGTAGGCGTTTCTGAACGCCTCGGGCGAGCAGTGCATAGGCTCGGGATAACCTATATCCCAGCCTGCGTGAAAGATTATATAAAGTCCGAGCTTGATACAGCATTCAACTATTTCAAGGTATTTCGGATCATCTGCGTAGCACTGCTGGTAGTCGGGGTGAACTTTAACTCCGCGAAGTCCGAGCGATTTTATATGGCTGAGCTTTTCGTAAACGTTTTCGCATTCGGGGTGGATTCCGCCGAGAGAAATTATGCCGTCCTTACCGTTTATTTCAGCGGCGTAGGCGTTGATGCTTTCAAACTGCGAGGGTTTAGTTGCGACCGGCAGAACCACCGAGTAATCTATCCCGTTCTCGCGCATTGACTTTTTAAGACCGTCAAGTGTACCGTCGGTTCTTGCTTTGAGCGCGCCTTTTTTGCCTGCGCCCTCGTCGGCTATGTGTTCAAGGTTTTCGATAGCTCTTTTCGCTATCTTTTCCGGAAAAACGTGAGTGTGTGTGTCGATTATCATGTCTTTTCTCTTTTCATTAAGGTTTTACGTGTTTATTATACACCGAAATCAGAGAAAAAACAAGGGGGAACGCGCTTTCTTGAAAGAAAGCTGCGCAAAGAACTTTTAAAAACTCGCCCCGTTGTTACATAGGGCGAGTTTTTAAAGTGGTTGGGAGATTTTTATGCGTTGTATTTATAATTAAAACCGAATTTTGCGCAATGATAACAAACTTTTTTCTCCACCCACCCCTCTGTCGTGCGTGAAGTTTAGCGGTAGGTGAGCCTCTGCGGAGTTCGATTTATTAGCAGATTACAAAAACAATAAAGCCACCCAAAAGGGTGGCTTTATTGTTTGGTGACCCGTACGAGAATCGAACTCGTGTTACCGCCGTGAAAGGGCGGTGTCTTAGCCGCTTGACCAACGGGCCATTTAAGAACACAAGGCATCGTAAAATGCCTTGTGTTCTGGTAGCGGAAGTCGGACTTGAACCAACGACCATTCGGGTATGAACCGAGCGCTCTAGCCAACTGAGCTATTCCGCCATTTTCGCCGTTTGACGAGCTTTCGTCATAAACTGCGGTCTTTATTATAGCATAAGCATTTTATTTTGTCAATACCCTTTTTCAAAAAAATGAAAATTTCGGTAATGTTTTTTGTTTTTTCATCAAATTTATTAGAGAATATTTCACGTTTTACCCCTTAATATATACTTATTCTTGACAAACGGTGCTATTTTAATGTATAATAAATTCAGAAAGAATAAGGAGCAGACGTTTTAATACTATGAAAGAGATTTTTTTGTGTAAATACGGCGAGATAGCGCTCAAAGGTCTTAATAAAGGTCATTTCGAGGGCGCGCTCGTTAAGGAGATAAAAACAAGACTTAAACCGTTCGGCGCGTTTTCCGTCAGTCGCGCGCAGTCAACTATATACGTTGAACCGCTCGGCGATGACCCCGATTACGAGGGAGCGTTCGGCGCGCTCTGTAAGATATTCGGTATAGCTACCGTTTGCCGCGCCGCTGAGACCGAAAAGGATATGGACGCGATACTTGCTACCGTTAAAGAGTATATACCCCGTTTCCTCGAAGGCAAGAAAACGTTCAGGGCGAACGCCAAACGCGCGGATAAGCGCTTCCCGCTCAAATCGCCCGAGATAGCGGCTCTCGCGGGCGGTGCGGTGCTTGAAGTAATGAACGGCAGAATAGGCGTTTCGATGGAACAGCCGGAGGCGGTGGTCACCGTGGAGATACGCGAAACGCACGCGTTCGTTCACGCCGACGCGGTAAAAGCCGCAGGCGGTATGCCGATAGGAAGCGCGGGCAGAGCAATGCTTCTGCTTTCGGGCGGTATAGATAGCCCCGTTGCGGGTTACATGATGGCAAAGCGCGGAGCGAAAATAGAATGCACGCACTTTGAAAGCTTTCCCTATACGTCCGAGGCGGCAAAGGAAAAGGTCCTCGAGCTTGCGCGTATTATGAGCGACTACTGCGGAGATATGAGGGTAAACTGCATCTCCGTTACCGAAATACAGGAAAGACTGCGCGATACAGTCGAGGAAGAATACTTTACGCTCCTGCTCAGACGCAGTATGATGAGACTTGCCGCAAGAGCCGCAAAGGAACGCCGTTGCGACGCGCTCGTAACGGGCGAAAGCCTCGGTCAGGTCGCTTCACAGACGATGCTCGCTATGGGAGTTACCGATCCCGCCGCCGATATGCTCGTTTTCAGACCGTGCATAGGTCTTGATAAAGAGGAGATAATCTCGCTGGCAAGAAAGATAAACACGTTCGAGACCTCGATACTGCCTTATGAGGATTGCTGTACGGTATTTACTCCCAAGCACCCCAAAACGCGCCCCGAGCTTGCAAAAGTGTTGGCTCAGGAAGAAAAAGCCGACCTCTCCGCGCTCGAAGATGCCGCTTTTGCGAATATGGAAGTGCATTATACGGACGAGTGAGGGATTTCCTTCTTTCTTGGAAAGAAGCAAAGAACTTTTCTACTACGCCACACTTGATGTATGGCGTAGTAGAAAAGAAATTGTTAATTTGCTTCGCAAAAAGGAGTAGAAATCTTCACCAAACGAAAACGTCTCCACAAAAACCTGCCTCTATGCGACCCCCTCGGAAGTGAAAAACGATCAATGGTTCAATTGAATTGGACAATAAAATTAGAAAAATGAAAAAGATATTACCGTAAATGGAAAGGAAAACAGATATGGAAGACAACGGAAAAAGCGTAAATATATCCGAAATAATCAAAGAGTTTAAGCTGGAAACTCTGTATATGAGCGACCGTACCGTAAAGATAAACACCGCGGACGTTAACCGTCCGGGATTACCGCTTACGGGCTTTACCGAGCTTTATCAGCCTCACCGTATCCAGATAATAGGCAGAGAGGAGCATACCTACCTTTCCGAGCTTGACGACGAGACCCGCAAAAATAACGTCGATAAGTTCCTTGCGGCACAGCCGATATGCCTTATTTATTCAAGCTCCATCGAACCCCACCCCGTTGTTTACGAGCTTTGCGAGAAGCACGATATACCGCTTCTCCGCACCTCTATGCGTACATCGGAATTTATGGCTAACCTCATAACCTCGCTCCGAGTCAAGGTAGCTCCCGTATCGACGCGTCACGGAGTTATGGTCGAGGTTTACGGTATCGGAATACTTATACTTGGCGATTCGGGTATAGGTAAGAGCGAAACGGCAATAGAGCTTGTCAAGCGCGGACACCGTCTTGTTGCGGACGATGCGGTCGAGATAAAAAAGGTAAGCTCGAGAACGCTCGTAGCTACCGCGCCTGAGCTTATTCGTTACTATATAGAGCTTCGCGGTATAGGAATAGTTGACGTTCGCAGACTTTTCGGTATAGGCTCGGTAAAGGAGACCGAAAAGGTAGAGCTTGTAATAGAGCTTGAACCCTGGGTCGAGGGCAAGATGTATGACCGTATGGGCATAGAGCAAAAAACTATGGATATAATGGGGGTTGAAGTGCCGTCCGTACTCGTTCCGGTCCGTCCCGGACGTAACCTTGCGGTAATTATCGAGATAGCCGCTATGAACCAGAGACAGAAGAGTATGGGCTACAATACAGCTGAGGAATTTAACAAAAGACTTATAAAGCTCGCGCAGGAAGGCGCGGCAGAATCGGACGAGTAAGAGATGTTCGGATTTGGGAAAAAAGCGGATAATACCGTTAAATTCAGACGCGAGATGGCGAAAAAGCTCCACGGTATGCACATAAAATACGTTATGGAGCGCCTTGGCGAGGAGGACGATATTATAGTCGGACGCGAGGGCGCGCTGATAGTTCGCGGCAAGGAATTTATGATATTCGCTTCACAGCACGACGTTTTCCGCAGTTACATAGATGATACCGATTTTTCCGAGCTTATGAGTCTCGGCGGAGCGGTCATAACGGGTTACGACCTGCTTTCGGGCAAGGAACGCACCCTTATCGCGCATTATACGAGATATGCGTAGAGAAAGAGTTTCCCTCACATGCTCCATACCGAGTGTTAATAACGAAAGTGATGAAGCTTGCTGATTGACAACAATGTGCACTTGTCATATAATACAAGTAAAAGGTACGAAAACTGACAAAATTTATTGAAATATCGCGAATATCACAAAAAGATACCAAGAAATATAAATGGAGAAAACACAATGAAAAGACAGCTGAAAAGATTATTATGCGCGTTTTTAGCGGTGCTTATGCTTTCGGCGGCTATGCCTATGGGACTTTCGCTCCCCTCGTTTGCAGCAGAAAGCGGTCTCACATTCACACAGCAGCTCGTACATTGGCTCGATAAACCGCTTGAAACTGCACCCGTAACCTTTTCCGCTACCGTAAAGATAGCGGAAAGCGTTACCACTCCCGGAGTTGTCTTCGGAAACTACGACGCAAAGGAGTCGGGCAGCATCAGTGCCGGAATAACCACGGACGAGGTCTATTCTTACATCAATTTCGAGATATTCGAAAACGGTGTACCCGGACTTTCCTTTATGAACTCAGAGGGCGAGGTTACCACCCTTAAGTTCGACGAGTATGACGCAAGAACGGGTGATTTCGTAACCCTTACGGTAGTATTTAAGCAGAGCGAGAGCGCTTCGCTTTACGTTAACGGCGAGCTTAAACAAACGGTAGAGACGACCGCAGCCTATGCGGAGGACGTGCTCAAAGTGAGCAACTTCGTAGTCGGAGGTACCGCACAACAGGGTCCGACACGTAACGTAAACGATGACAACCGTTCCTATTTCTTAGGCAATATGAAGAACCTCGCGCTCTATTCCGCAGCGCTCTCCGCTACCGAGGTAGCGGAGATATGCGCTGACGGCGTAAACGCAAACGCTGCAAATATCCTTGCGTACTACGATCTTACGCAGGACGTTAAGGGTCGTATAGTTGACCGCAGCGCAAACGGCTACGACGCATCCAGCTTTTATAAGAGATATAAAGATCCTTCAAGCTATGCATACTCCTTCGCGGTAGTAGGAGACACTCAGTCAGCGGTTTACGCCGACGTTTACAATGCTTGGAACAACTTTGGAGATGGTAAAAGGTACGCTACCTATGAGGAAGCGTTAGCCGCTCAGAAGTGCACCTCGTACATATACGATTGGATAGTCGATAACAAGGACTCAAAGAATATAGAGTACGTTTTCGGTGTTGGCGATATAACCGAGTATAATAGAGATACTCACAACGGAAATAACTGGACTTGG
>JAZOVD010000024.1:0-2383 GCA_045658525.1 Eubacteriales bacterium | reverse complement strand
AACGGCGCGGGAAAGACCACGCTTATAAAGCTTCTTACGAGACTGTACGACCCGACAGAGGGAAGGATACTCCTTGACGGACACGATATAAAGGAGTATAGCGTTGAGGAGCTTTACAGCATATTCGGAATAATATTCCAGGACTTTGGAAAGTACGCGGTTTCGGTATCGGAGAACATAGCGTTCGGAGATACAAACCGCACCCCCGATGAGAAAAATATAAGAGACGCGGCTGAGCGCAGTAACTCGGATATATTCATAGACAAGCTTCCCAAGGGTTACGATACACCTCTTATGCGCATATTCGAGGAGGACGGAATAGAGCTTTCGATAGGTCAGTGGCAGAAGCTTTCGATAGCGAGAGCGTTTTATTCGGATTCCGATATACTGATACTTGACGAGCCTACCGCGTCGCTTGACCCGATGGCTGAGCAAGAGGTGTTTAACCGTTTTGACGAGCTGCGTGAGGATAAGACCACGGTGTTCGTTTCGCACAGACTTTCAAGCGCTACGACCGCGGACAAGATATTCGTTCTTGAATACGGTAAGCTCATAGAGAACGGAAATCACGCTGAGCTTATGGCTAAAAAAGGACGCTATTACGAGCTGTTCTCCACGCAGGCGAAGCGTTATATAGAATTTTCCGAGGGGACGGAGGAGCGTTCGCCCGAGGAATTGGCGGAACGTCCGCCTATGGGTGGACGTAGATCGCCGAGACAAGACATTTGAGCCCATACAAGAGAGAAGGCAATTTTAAAAAATGAAAATAATAGATGCGCACACACACGTTTTTCCCGACAAATTGGCGACAAGAAGCTCGGAGTCGATAGGTAACTTCTACGGACTTGAATGGTATTCGCCCGCATCGGTGTCCGCGCTTCTGGAAAGCGGAAAAAAGATAAACGCCTGTCACTATCTCGTTTGTTCAAGTGCGCTTTCACCGTCGCAAACAGATCATATAAACGATTATATGTCGTCCCTTATGTCGGAGCATAAGGAGTTTACCGCGCTCGGAACGTTACATCCCGATAACGCTGATTTCAAAGAGGTGCTTGCAAAAATAAAGTCCTTGGGACTCAAAGGAGTCAAGCTCCATCCCGATTTTCAGAAATTCAGAATAGACGATGAAAAAATGATCCCTGTTTACAAAGAAATAGCGAGGCTCGGACTTCCCGTTCTTATGCACATGGGTGACGACCGTTACGACTATTCGCGTCCGATACATCTTGCGAGTCTTATGAGGCAGGTTCACGAGCTTACGTGTATAGCCGCGCATTTCGGCGGTTGGGGGCGTTGGGAAGAAGCGTATGAGGTTCTTGTTCCGTCCGAGAGACTTTATTTTGATACGTCGAGCGCTCTTATGAGACTTGGTAAAGACGCAGCTAAACGAATGGTCGAAAAATTCGGACTTGAAAAATTTATGTTCGGAACTGATTTTCCGATATGGGAGCCGACTGCAGAGGTACAGAGGGTTCTTGATCTCGGATTTACGGAAAGCGAAAACGAAAAGATATTTTCGGGTAACTTTATGAGGCTTTTCGGGTTAGGTGAGCTTGACAAAAAATAACATCAGAAAAAATTTCAAAAACACTTGACAAGCGAAAAGTTTTGTGATAAAATAAACATTGTTATAGGTTTTAAGCGAAAACACTGTGAAGAAATTACGTTGCGAGGTAAAATTTGTTACAGAGAGTTGACGGTCGGTGCAAGTCAATGCAAAAGCCACGTAGCGGTCTCGTTTCGGAGTGGAGCTCCCGAAAAATATTTAAGGAGCTACGGGTGCGCCCGTTACAGCAGCGGATCCTTTTACGGGGACGCCCGAGAGGATTTATGAGTGACCGTTTTATGACGGTAATTCGGGGTGGTACCGCGATATTACGAAAAAATGTCGTCCCTGTGCAGAGGCTTGCACAGGGACTTTTTTTGTCTCAGAGCTTCGCTTTAAAACTAATTTATACGCCAAAAGAAAGGTGTTTGGTAAAGGGTTATGAAAAAAATAGTTTTAACGGACATCACGCTTCGTGATAGTGTAAAGGACGGTCAGAGCTTTTTCACGTTCAAGGAAAGAGTTGAGATAGCCAAGGTTCTTGATAAGCTTGGAGCTGACGTTATATCGCTTGCTCCCATATTTAATGTAAAGGCAGATACTATGGCTATGCGCACGGTAGCCGCCGTGGTGAAGAACTCGGTGCTTTCTATTCCTGTTGGATATACCTCCGAGTCGCTCGATGTAGCTTGGAACGCGGTAAGCACTGCGGTAAAGCCTGAGCTTTGTGTGTCTATTCCCACGTCAGCCGTATGCCTTGAATATCAGTGCCATAAAAAGCCCGCAAAGGCACTCGAACTGATAACCGAGCTTGTTTGTAAAGCGAAGAGCTATACT
>JAZOVD010000023.1:0-42071 GCA_045658525.1 Eubacteriales bacterium | reverse complement strand
TTTATCGGTGGTTCACGGCTATCGTCCGTACTAATGCCACCACATATGCGCCACCTTTGACTGCGCCCTCTGCGGTCCATTTGCCAAACGGTGCTCCCTCCCGACTCTCAGCATCACGGGCTCTCTGTGTAGTCTTATCTTACGTTATCTCCGCGTCAACGGTTTATGATAACTTATTATACCATCAGCCTCTGATATTGTCAATAGCTTTTCGACGAAATATTTATTTTTATTTTTCTCAATCGTTTTTACTGCTTGACTTTAAAGGATATATGCAGTATAATAAAATGCGTAGTACAGCACCAAGGAGAACCATAATAAATGAAAACGGATAACACAGAATTATACGAGTCAATGCCGATACGGAAAGCCGTGTTCAAGCTTGCCCTGCCAACGATCATAAGCCAGCTTATAACTGTTATCTACAATATGGCGGATACCTTTTTCATAGGTCAGATGAACGACCCGAACCAAGTCGCCGCTGCTACTCTCGCTATGCCTGCGTTCGTTCTGCTTACAGGCATAGCAAACCTTTTCGGTATAGGCGGAGCAAGCCTTATATCGCGTTATCTCGGCAAAGGCGATAGAGAAAAGGCTAAGAGCTGTGCCGTTTTCAGCTTGTACGGAGCAGGCGCGACCGCTTTATTGTACGGACTTATCATAATGATATTCCGTCCAGTGATACTCCCTATACTCGGCACAAACGCAAGTACATACGATTTCTGCTATAAATATCTGTTCTGGACGGTTACCGTCGGAGCAGTACCCACTATCCTCAGCGCCTGCCTTGCGCATCTTATCCGCGCCGAGGGCTATTCAAAGCAGGCAAGCCTCGGTATAGCGTTGGGTGGCATACTCAATATGATATTAGACCCTATTTTCATTTTCGCATTCAATATGAAAATAGAAGGCGCGGCCATCGCGACTATGCTCTCAAACTGCGTTTCCGTTTGTTATTTCCTTATTTTTATCTACACGATACGCAAAAACAGCGTCATTTCTCCCGATCCCAAGAGCTTCACCTTGAAGCACCGTATCCCGTTTGAAACGCTCGCCGTGGGCTTTCCGAGCTTTATGATGATGGCGATGGGTATAGTTTCAAACACGGTACTGAACAGGCTCGTCGCCTCATATTCAAGCGAAGCGATAGCGGGAATGGGTATAGCCAAAAAGATAGATATGCTCGCATTTGCCATAGCAAACGGAATGACTCAGGGAGTCCTTTCGCTCATAGCCTACAACTACGCCTCAGGTAACCGCAAACGTATGAACAGTGCTATAAAGACCACATTCTTCTATACCCTGCTTATGGCTGTTCTCGGTTCTGTATTCCTTTTCACCTGTGCCGCTCCCGTTTCGAGATTCTTCATAGACAACAAGGCGACCGTAGAATTCGGACAGTATTTCCTTCGCGTTATCTGCCTCACCTGTCCTACGATCTCCGCTACATTCATAATAATCACGGTATTTCAGGCAACGGGAAGAAAGATACAGCCTATGATACTCTCGCTTATCCGCAAGGGTGGCTTTGACGTTCCGTTTATGTTTCTTTTGAACCATTTCTTCAAAGCCTACGGCATCGCTTGGGCAACTCCAATATCGGATATACTCGCTATGACCGTCGCCATCTGTCTGTTTATTCCGTTTATCAGGAAATTAAACAGAACGGAAACGAAATAACAAAAAAGCTTCACGAAGCGCACCTTTTAAAATGCGTTTTCGGGAAGCTTTTGTTTTTTAAATATCAACCAAGCACCGCGCAATAGGTATTTCCAACGTTATCTTCAACGCTTACAGAAAGCGTAACACTGTTTCCGTTTGCGCTGACCACCACACCCGCATCCGCGCTTTTTACCGAAAGCGAGCGACCAAGATCTACGGTGAGCTTAATATTTTCAAGAAGATGCGTCGGATCGCTTACGCTTATCTTCACCTCTCCGTCCTTGTCGGTTATCATAAGCATACAGGGAGTCTCCGCGTTAACTCCGTTCGCACTTCCTCTTTCAAAGAATACGTAACCTGTAACTCCAAGCTTATTCTCTTTTACAACGTGGACCTTATCCGTAACGGTAAGAATGGTCACGTCCTTGTTATTCGAATAAGCCTCAGTCTCAGTTGCAGTAGCCTCGGGAAGATATATAAACGTATAAGTGCCGTCATCCGGGGTATTTCCGTGACTGTACGTTGCCTCAAAGAAGGTATTGCTCTTACCCGTCTGTACCTGTCCGGAATTTTTAGCCTTACCGTATGTGATAACGGTATCGTCAGCAAAAACGTAACCGCCCATATTGGTAAAGTGCATAGTTTTTACCGCTTCGGTTCTTGTCGCGCCGTTTGCAAGCGAGAGAGCGCTTCCGTTAACGGTCAATATATCGGAGCCGCGCCATATTCTGTTCTCAACAACGGTATAAACGCCGTTCGTGTCACCTCTTACAATAGTCGCTCCATCCTCGTTAGCCAAAAGGTTTTCCGCGCGCGAGCAGCTTATACCGGAGCCTACGGCGACTATCTCGTTATCGAACATAAAGTAAGATTTTCTCGCGGCAAGGTCGGTCCTGAAATATTTATTCTCAGCATAACCAAGCTCCATAGCGGCTATTCCGTATTTACCGTGCTCAACGCCTCCGACAAACGCGGAATTGCCAAGTATGGGAACACTTATATTCTGCTGAACTCTGGCAGTACCGCTGACAGTCGTACCCGGCAGCTTGAACGGGTCAACGAAATCGAAGTAGCTGTAATTATAATCGTATCCGTCGGTATAGATATAAAGCATTCCGTCGCCCTGATACCAACCGCGGCGGTTTTCATCGTTTATAGCCTCATATTTATAAATACGGGTAGAGCTCATAGACATGCAAGCGCCGTACTTTGCCCCGTGCAGGGCGACTCTGTCCATATTCCCGAACACCTTTACAAGCTCATATCCAGTTCTCGGGGTAACGGCATCGTTATTTTTGAGAGCGACGGCATAGTCAACGAGCATAAGCGGAACACTTGAAGAATAGTTGTTATCGGTAGCTATCATATAGTGACGTATAATCGCCTCTATTCTAAGCTTATATTCATCGGGAGCGTAGGTCATCATCTTTATAAGTGATGCGGCTATCTCATTGCCCGCCGATTTTTCGCTCGTGTTCCTGAACACCTCTCTGCCTCGCGCGGAAGCGAAGAAGTAACCGTCATAGATCACAGGCTGGAAATTCTCAAATGCCCAACGGTACTGATTACTTACGTTCTCCTGATAGAACTCAAATCTGCTTCCACGCAGTATGAGCATTATCTGCGTAAGCTCGTTAAACATAGAACGTCCGTAGCCGCCCGTATAGGCGAGCTTACCGTGCTGAACGAACGAGCCGTCATCGTAAAATCCGTCACCCGTGGAAACGTAATCGAATATCTCGTA
Organism: Eubacteriales bacterium; assembly: GCA_045658525.1. Classification (GTDB taxonomy): domain Bacteria; phylum Bacillota; class Clostridia; order Oscillospirales; family CAG-272; genus SIG673. The sequence continues at coordinate 38,665 of JAZOVD010000023.1, read as the reverse complement.
AAGCATTTCCTTGGAAATAAGTATCCTTTCCGCGTCGTTCTGCAAAAACGCCGAGGCAAGCACACAGTTACCTATCCAAAGCCTGTTACAAGCCGTCATAGACGGATATTTATTAAGATGATCGAACGGAGAAAGATATTTTTTGACCGCCGCGCTTCCAAGATCGTTTTCAAGTATCATAAGTATCTTGGTCAGCTGAAGCGGGATACCTATATCCCAGTGCCACCAGTTACCGTAAGTACCCTTTTGCCATACCGCGGGTCCGTAGTAATTATTATAAGCGTATTCAAGACCCTTGACTATATCGGAATAAAGCTCGGAATTATGATAATAATCGCTTCCGACGGTAGCGTAACCGCAGGTCATATCGTAAAGATTACTGTATATATTGTTTATCTTTACCTCGCTCCCCCTTACACCGAAAACGACGTTCTCACCCCAAAGCTTGCCGACTTCGCCGTTTGAATAAGTGGCTTTAAAGCTATCCCAATCCGTCTTACAGGCGTTTGAGACCTTTTTTACTCTCGCCTTGTATTCGTCGGAATGAGAGGCGTTCTCGTCGGGATCCCCCACAAGATATTCCCTCCACTGATCCTTGACAACTTTATATAACTCAGGATCGTCAGTCGAAATGGGCGATACCACCTCATACTCCTGCTTTAAGAGGTACATATAACCGAAATACAGTAGATTTTCCGAGCTGCAAGTAAGATCCCAGCCGCTTGTAGTATAGTTGCATTTTACTATATTGGAGATATTCGGCGAATAATTGCTCAGTGCTGCTTCAAGCTCAAATTCAAGTATCTTCCAGCCGGTCCAATCAACGGTTATAGGGAAACGGATATACGGGTCCATATCGGTATCAGCAACGTTCGGGCTGGAAAAATACAGCATAACGGAAGTTTTGGTTGACTTAGCGGAATAGACCGCGATCGAAAGCGTATCGTAACCGCTCCAATCGTTTATGAGAGGGGCTTTCAGTTCAAAATGGGTCTTACCCTTAGCGCATATAGACGCCTGTTCCCACTCGTCATATCCGTCATACGTGATGGTATCGCTGATATAAACAGCGTCCTGTTCGGTTTTATCAAACAGTGCCGCGTTAGCATTTTTGAAGCTCTCAGCACTATAATCGAAAACCGCGTCTTGCGTGATCGCTCCCTTTTGCAGTCTCAAATAATAGTTATTCATATCGATCTCCTCCTTATCATCAGGTTTTGAGTTTTTAGGCTTACAAGCTGTAAGAGCCGATAGTATCGTACATATAACCATAACAGCGGCAATCAGCCTTATATGCTTTTTTATCATAAATCCACTCCATTTTGCAAATTCAAATGTGTTGGTAATCTACAATTTATTATACCAAAACCGCTATATTTGTCAAGAAATCCGTGAATTTTCGAGCTTTTCAAAACCATTTTCAGCATTTCAAACAAATCATCTGTGTTTTTTTGTGCAAATAACCAATGTCCTTAGCTCGTTTTAATGTACCGTTTAACACCCATTTACAGTGTTAAAATACATACACAAGGAAGGCAAAAGGAGATATGAATATGACACAGAAAAACAAGGATTGCAGAGAATTATCGGTGTTCAAGAGAATAGTGGGGATATTGCTTTTCGGACTTGCCGCCATATTCGGCAACGTCATAACGATGATACCTTACGTAGCGTCTATACCTATGGCGATAGCTTATTTAGGGATACAATGCCGTCTTTGGTTTTGAGGACAAAAAATATTTTTCAGATTTTTTCAAAAAGGTATTGACAAAACCGAAATGATGTGCTATAATAACGAACGTCGGTAAGCGAGAGTGGCGGAACTGGCAGACGCGCACGTTTGAGGGGCGTGTGGTTCACACCGTACGGGTTCAAGTCCCGTTTCTCGCACCAAAAAAGGCAAACACCTAATAGGTGTTTGCCTTTTTTCATTCGTAGAACGGGTACGCGAAACGTACCGATTTTTTTCGGCGGCGTTAAGCCGACGGGAAAATCTTAAATTATCCGCCCACGGCGGATAATCAGTACGGAGTTCAAGTCCCATTGTACGCACCGCACGCCAAACGGCATACCCAATGGGTATTTGCCTTTTTTCATTCGTAGAACGGGTGCGCGAAAAATCCTCCCTTGTACACACAAGGGAGGATTTTTGTCACATAAACCATTTCACTATATTTTTTGCCCAGCCGAATATCCACGGCACGCTCTGTTCAAGGTATTTTTTCGCCTCGTTCAGATCGGAGCTATCAAACGGTGCTATCCCGTACCGACCTGCGTTCATCCACGTCTTACCAAACGCAAGCTCGCCGAACGCATAATCCCCGATAGCGATATAACGTCCTACCGCGCAGCCACCGACACAAAAACCGCCTACGGCGATCCCGCCCACGGCAATAACTCCAAGGCAAACTCCTCCAAACGCTATAAGACCGACAGAGATAGCTCCCACCGCAAGTCCTCCGAGAGCAAACGAGCCAAACGCCAAAAGTCCAAGCGAAAATATACCCATAGATAATATACCCATAGAAAATATTCCTAACGAAATTATACCCTTGGAAGCCAGTCCGATAGAAATGATCCCCTTTGCAGTTCTTCCTATACCTATATTTATGTGACAAAGAGGCACTCCCCTGACCGTCTTTTTGCTTTTCCACTCAAAGTGACTATCCTTTAATGAACGCTTTTTCTCAGAACACGAAGTCTGCTCCGGCTCCTCTATCTCCTCTTTCAGTAAATAGTCCATAGAGCAGTTGTAAAGCTCTCCTATTTTTATCAGCTTTTCAGTTTCGGGATAAGCCATATCGCTTTCCCACTTACTTATGGATTGACGGGATACCCCAAGCTTTTCAGCAAGCTCCTCCTGTGTATATCCCGCATCCTTACGAAGCTTTGCCAGCTTGTTTCCTGTCGTCATAACGTAACCATTCCTTTCTTACGCAGCTCGCGTTTTTCTTTGACACGATTATACTACACGAACACTCAAAACTCTATAAAGTTCAGGTTTTTATTTGCAAACTTGCGGTTGCTTTTTCGTATAATCACTTTTTCTCGCTACGTTTTTGCCAAGCCTTGAACGCTTTCCAGAACCCACTGTATGATTTATAGCCCACCCTCTCCGCTATTTCACCAAGACTCATATCCGCAGATTCTATAAAACGCTGAGCGGCTTCCATACGCCTGTGAGTAAGCTCGGTACGGAAGTCGTTACCGGTATAATGCTTTATCATACGCTGAGTCTGTTTTTCCGAAAGATGTAAAATATCGGCTATCTCGGAAATGTTTATATCTCTATGATAATTATTTGAAAAAAACTCGTGTATTATAAATCCTCTGTCACTTACCGGAACAGGCTCGGATGCCTGACCGTCCAAAAATTCCGAGCAAAGCGCGGAAAGACAAGCATATATCCTCGCGTTACCTATACCGTTTCCTCTTTTAACAGCGTTGACGGTTTCTTTTATCACGTCCGACATTGGCACTCGTTTACCAAAGCCCGTCGCCTCGCTCTCAGCCATAAACGCCAGTCGCTCCGCTCCCTCAGAGACCTCAACGCATCTGTGGAATACCTTCGGTGGAATAACGTACATCTCGCCCGCTTTAAGATTTACCTCATCTCCGTCTATATCGTAACGCGCCTCTCCCGAAACGATTATATGAGCCTCAGGGTAGCGGTGTCGGTGATAGGTTGACACAGACGCTCCCAAACTGAAAAAACCGTCCTGCAAGAATATCCTGACATTTCTTTCACCTATTGGTATTTTTAACTCATAATTCATAATACATTTCCTCAAAGGACATTTTATTTTACAATATGACCTAAAAATTTATTGACCATATCGAATATTTGTGGTATCATACGCTTGTAAACCCCAAAACGGTTATAAATTGAAAAAAGGAAGGTTCGCGAAATGAAAATAGAACTTTTAGGCGCTCCAAAGGTAGTTATGAGCAACCCGATGAGCAATCACGCTTATTTCGGCTGGCCCAGTGCCGCAAGACTCAAAAACGGCAGAATAGCCGTAGGAGCTTCGGGCTTCCGTCTGACTCATATATGTCCTTTCGGAAAAGCCGTTATATCTTTCAGTGACGACGAGGGCGAAACTTACACATATCCCGCACCCGTAATAGACACGGTGCTTGACGACCGCGACGCGGGTCTTACTCCGTTCGGAGAAAGCGGTCTTATAGTTTCATCTTTCAACAACTCTATCGAATTTCAGCGCAAGCAATGTCAGAAAAACCTGACATACTGCAATGCGTATCTCGACACCGTTACTCTTGAACAGCAAAACGCCGTTCTCGGCTCTACCTTCCGCGTAAGCTTTGATAACGGCATAACCTTCGGTGAGCTTTACCACGCTCCCGTAAGCTCTCCCCACGGGCCTTTCGAGCTTAAAAACGGAAAGATACTCTACGTAGGCAGACCGTTCGACGTATCAAATGGCGACTTTATCCGCGCATATACGCTTGACCCGTACACGGGAAAATGCGAGTTTGTGGGTGAGATCGAAGCCGTTTTCGACGGAGAAAATCGTCTTATATCCTGCGAGCCTCACACAATGGAGCTTGACGACGGAACGCTTCTTTGCCACATCAGAGTACAGGACCGCGAGGGAAAGTTCTTTACGATATATCAGACCGAGTCTGCCGACGAGGGCAAGACCTGGACAAAGCCTCATCAGATACTTTCTGACAATGGTGGCGCTCCCGCGCACATCTTTAAGCATTCGTCCGGTATGCTCGTATCCTGCTACGGATACCGCCAGCCCCCTTACGGTGTAAGAGTTATGTTCAGCACCGACAACGGAAAGACTTGGGATACAGACAATATCCTTTACAAAAATGAGGTTTCGGGAGATCTCGGATACCCCGAGACCGTAGAGCTTCCCGACGGAAATCTGCTCACGATCTTCTATGCGCGTCCCGAAAAAGGCGCACCCGCTGTCATAATGCAGCAAAAATGGAAATTCACTCCCGAAATATAAAATATAATGAGAAATGGAGAAAACGAAATGACAACCTTCAAAGGCACTATGCCCGCACTCGTAACCCCTTTAAATGCAGACAACTCTCTTAATACACCCGTACTTCGCCAGCTTCTCACAGACTTTCTCGCGCAAGGCGCGGACGGCTTCTATATAGGCGGCGCGACAGGCGAGGGCATCTGCCTCAGCCGTGAGGTCAGAGAGGAGCTTGCCGAGGAATCCGTAAAATGCGTAGATCACAAAAAGCCTTGTATAATCCACGTTGCGGCAGTTAACTTCAATGAATGTATCGAGCTTGCAAAGCACGCGGAAAGATGCGGCGCGGACGCGATCTCGGCTATCCCTCCGCTGTTCTTCGGTTACGATGAAAACGACATATACGAGTATTATAAAGCGATAGCAAACGCCGTACATATCCCCGTAATGATATATTACAACCTCGCGGCAGGCTTTAAATTCACCGCGAACGCCGCCGCCCGTATGTTTGAGATAGACAATGTTACGTCAATAAAGTGGACGTCCTCCGATTACTACGGAATGATACGCTTAAAGCAGCTTACAAACGGTGAAATGAACATTATAAACGGCTGTGACGAGATGCTTCTTATGGGTCTCAACGCGGGAGCTGACGGTGGTATCGGAACGACGTATAACTTCATATATCCCACAATAAAGAAGATATACGAAAACTTCCAAAAGGGAGATATGAAAGCCGCTCAGGCTGCCCAGTATGAAGCCGACAAGATAATCGGCGTGCTTTCGGGACATTACAGCGTAATTCCCGCTACCAAAGCGATACTTGAAAAGCTCGGCTACAACGTAGGAAACGCAACATTCCCGATGAAGCGTTTATCCGACGAAACAAAAGAGAAGATGTTCTCGGAGCTTCGTGCGGCAGGTCTTAAAATATAATGAAATCACGCCCCTGACTGAGTTGATTCTCAGTTAGGGGTTATTTTTCGTTAAATATATAACGATTTCTCTTTCCGAAAACAATCATATCATCATTATATCACAAAATCAGCAGAGGAACAATCCCTCTGCCGAAATTTACATTTTTAATTTTCGTTCTTACGCGAAGCCACGCCATATACGACCGATACGACCACCGAAACGCCCATAGTTATAAGGAACAGATAGAACACAGGCGTCCAGCCGTGATTATCCGCTATAACTCCGAGACCGTATGAGCTTATCGCGCTTCCCGCATAACAAAATCCGTCAAGCACGCCCGCTACCATTCCCGAATTGACCTTATCTCTCATATATAGAGGAGCCATGCTGGTTATAACGTTATTTACAGCGTGCATAGCGAATACCACTATACCGAAGCAGAGAAGTATCGGAAGCCAATATGGTGTTTTCACAAGGAGTATAACTCCCAATACGAACACCGCCGCGCCCCCAAACGAGAGACCGCATATCGACACGTAGCTTTTTATCCTTCGGTTCATAAACATAGCAAAGGTCGCGCCGAATACTCCAAGAATGGGAAGAACCAGAGTCAACAGTATAGAAATACTGTCGTTGAGTCCGTAGTTTTCTTTCAGAATAACGGGGACCCATGTGTTAAGTCCGTCCTTTACAAGATTATCGACCACAGCAAAGAAAGCAAGTATCGCTATTACCGCGATAACGCCTCCGCTGACATTCTTAGGCTTGATCTCCTTGACGCTCTCCTCTTTCTTTACGCAAACCGCAGTGCGCTCCAGGGAAATGCGCCCGTACAAAATGAACCACGTTATGCCGACAAGCGCCGTAACGATACCGCCCATGAGGAAAGAAAGACGGTAGTTACCGATATGTACGAAAAGCGCGCTTCCGCCGTAGGATATAAACGTACCGACAGCGACCGACGTGCTCATTACAACGATCGCGCCTTTCAAGTTCGCGGCATCAAGGTTTTCGCTGAGAACGAGTATGAGAGATGACCACAGCACAGACTGAACGGCACCGTTCAAAAACCACATATATTTTACCCAAGCGAAATCCACTCCGATAAAAAACATTATATTGAGCACAGCTGATATGATCATCGCTACCGAAAGAACGTATTTTTTGTTATACCTCTTGCAAAGCAGACCGTTTATAACCTGACCCGCTCCATACGCTACGAAAAAGAATGTCGTTACCATTCCCGCGACCGCGCGCTGTCCATCTAACCCAAAATCCGTCATTATGGGGTTTATATTGGAATTATAGCTGTACCTTCCGAGATATGCCGAAGTGTACATAAGCCAAGACAAAAAGATAAGTATCTTCTGACTTTTTTGAGAAAGCCCCTTTTTTTCATCCATCTCAGTAACCGTTCCTTTTATAGTTAACCACTCTATCAAATAAGTATAACCTTTTTTCGTATCATTGTCAAGCCGTCAAACAAAACAAAAAACTATTGACTTTTTATATTAGTTATTGTATAATGGGCATATATAAATTTAAAAACACGGAGGATATCTCAATGAAAATAGGTGTATCAAGTTACAGCTTCAGCAAATATATAACACAGACCAAGTGCGATTACTTCAAAATATGCGACATAGCAAAGGAATACGGCTTCGAGGGCATCGAGTTCGTAGAGCTTGACAACAAGAACTGGGGAATAACCGATGATCCCATCAAGACCGCGGCGGAAATCCGTGAGTACTGTGAAAAAATAGGACTTCAAATCATCGCCTACACTATCGGCGCGGATTTCCTTAACAGAGACCCAGAAACGGAGATAGCGCGTGTTTGCGACTCTGTGCGCGTAGCAAAGGAGCTTGGCGCGCCCGTTTTAAGACACGACGTGTGCTACTCACTGCCCAAAAAGCATCTTTACAGTTACAGAGACGCTATAAAGGAGATGGCACCGAGGATCCGCAAGGTAACGGAGTTTGCCGCCTCGCTCGGAATACGCACCTGCACGGAAAACCACGGATACATATTCCAAAGTCCCGAAAGAGTTGAGGAGCTTATACTCGCGGTCGGTCACGAAAACTACGGTTGGCTCTGCGATATGGGTAACTTTCTCTGCGCGGATGCCGATCCCGTCAGCTCTGTCAAGATAGCCGCACCATATACTTTCCACGCTCATACAAAGGATTTCATTTTCAAGAGCAATAGCGAGCCTTGTCCGAACGGCTTTATCAGAACGCTCGGCAATAACCACATCAGAGGAACAGTCATAGGCCACGGAGTAGTAAACGTTCCCGCTTGCATTTCCATTCTCAAAAACGCGGGCTACGACGAATGGCTTTCTATTGAATTCGAGGGTATGGAGGAAAATCTTCCCGCACTCAAAGCAGGACTCGAATTTTTGAAGCTTTACGTTTAACTGACACGAAAGGTAGATGCTTATGAAAAAGAAGATATTATCGTTAATTTCCTTTTTCATAGTAATAGTGATGCTCATCCACTACCTTACAGCTTGTACTAAACCCAAAAACGATAATGACGACGATGACGGTCAGGAGAAGAGGACACGGAATATATGAAGGGACATAGCGAAGTACTTGAAATAACCTCTGAGGAAAACACTACTCCGATAATCGTCTCGGGAAATGAGTCTGCCTACAATAACGCGGGACTTACACCGTCGTTCAGAGTAGCAGCCGAGGGCAGTGAATGCTCCGGTATGTGGACGAAAAAATCCGACAAATACAATTCTCTCATAATAAACACGACACGCGATATAAGCGATTACGACGCAATACAGATAAAAATATACAATCCCGGCGACTCGCTTTCGTCTATAATACAGTTCTGCATAAACTGCCAGCTCTCCCCTACCGTCGAAAACCCCAACAGAAGATCGTATCTCCGCCACGAAATAAAAATAAACTGGACCGGCTGGAAAACGGTAACTCTGAAATTCAACGAATTTGATAACGCCTATGGCGCGGATATTTCACAGGTTTTCAATATATCCGTAAATCCGAGCGGTTGGCAAAACCACGGAACAAACCTCTCAGGCGATATATACATCGATTCGCTCAGTTACGTTGAGACCACGTACACTCCGTCTATCTCCGAAATAGGCGATTATAACTATGACCATATAAAAGATACGCTTGTAACGTTTCTGACGGGCGGTATGAGCCTTGAAAACGCTTCATCGGCTTATGCCTCAAAGATACGAGCTTACGTTAACACCGCGAAAAACGTCCGGAGCAGAATGAGCCGCGATGCTGAAGCTCCGTTTGCTTATGATATGACCACAACGGCGGGAATATCTTCAAACTATTATGACATCAGATGTATGGCGTGCGGCTACGCTATCGAGGGCGGAGAGCTTTACCGCGACGATCAGCTTTTGAGCGACATCATTTACGCTATGGACAAAATGCACGAAAGCTACTACAAGGACCGCTCGCTGAACCTCTATCCCAAAAGAGATAACTGGTGGGATTGGCAGATCGGCTCGGCACAGGCGATAGTTGATATAATCATGCTTATCGAGGACGATATTCCCGAGCAGTTCGTTGAAAAATGGCTTACGCCCGTAAATAAATACGTTCCGCTCCCGTCTCTCACCATGGCGAACAGAGTTGACCTTGCATACGTTACGATAGCAGCCTCGGCGATACAAAAGGACCCTGTGCGTCTGGTACGCTCGGTAAAATCGCTCGATGAATGCTGTACATACGTCGAAAAGGGCGACGGCTTCTATACGGACGGATCGTTCATTCAGCACGACGTCATAGCATATACGGGAAGCTACGGTCCGATAATGCTCGAAGCACTTTCAAAGCTCGTTATGGCGGCATCGGATACATGCTTCCGTTTCAGTGATGAAATGATAAACCATCAGTACAACTGGACGATCGACTCATTTACCCCGCTTATGTTCCACGGCGCGTTTTTCAGCTCTGTGCGCGGTCGCGCTATACACAGGACCTCCACCGACCTTTCCCAAGGACTTACCGCTGTTATCGGAATGCTCCGAATGACACAGTACGTTAAGGACAACGCGAAGTGTATTACGATAAAGTCCATAATAAAAGAGTATGCCGCATACAACGGAGCGTATTATGAATCAGAGCTCTCCCCTGATAGCTTAAAGCTTTTAAATTCCGTTCTTACGGACGATTCCGTTCAGGAACGAACAGACTTTGATTTCGCAAAGGTCTTTGCCCGTATGGACAGACCGATAGCTCAGCTTGAAAAGTACGGAGTAAGCATTTCGATGTCGTCCTCGCGTATAGCAAAATATGAATCGATAAACGAGGAAAACCGCGACGGCTGGTACACAGGCGACGGTATGCTTTACGTTTATACAACAGTAAACGATTATACGCCGCAGTTCTGGCATAACGTCAACAAATACCGTCTCCCCGGAACGACCGTCACCACCGCGCCGCGAGACCAGACCCTGAATATAAATCAGAACAACACGCTTTCACAGTACGATTTCGTAGGCGGCACGTCACTCGGAAACTCCCTTGTTGCCGCTATGCAGTTCGAAAGCTCCACGGCTAAAATGGAAAGCGCGATTAACGCTACCAAGTTCGTTTCCACGCTTAACGGTAAAAAGGCTTGGTTCGTATTCGACAACGAGATAGTATGTCTTGGTGCGGATATTTCCTGCTCCGACCAATATAACGCTCTTACCGTAATAGAGAACCGCCGTATCGGTAACGGACTGTTTATGGCAGACGGCGAAAAGATAACAGGCTCGGGTACTTTTGCAGGAAAAAGCTCGCTCCATATAGGCGGCTTTGGCGGAGTATATCTCCCCGAAAAGGATACCGTCACCTACAACCGAACGACTCAAAGCATTCCTTTCCTCGAGCTTTATTTCGACCACGGTAAAAATTTCAAGAACGAGACCTACTCATACGTTCTTCTCCCCGTTATGTCGTTACCCGAAACACTGAATTACGCGGCTAACCCCGAAATCACCATTCTTTCAAATACAGGCTCTGTAATGGCGGTAAGAGATGAAAGCTCAAAGATGACAGGATACATATTCTGGGAAGCGGGAACGTTCAACGGAGTTACGGTAAACGCACCCTGTACAGTTATGATCTCGGACAGCGAGATCTCCTGCGCCGACCCAACACAAAAGCTTTCGAACGTAACGGTCACGGTAAACGGGACCGACTATACGTTTGACAACGTCGCAAAAGGCGCGACAGAGGTAAAGCCCTTAGGAGAACAAAAATGGCTTTCGCATTAAAGCGAAAGCCATTTTTTCATTACAGGATACATCATCTGTCCGAAAACGCTCTCTCCGTTTTCGTCCTTCTTGCCACAGTACGCGCAATGGTTACTGTGGGCACATATAACGTCGATCTTAGACATATCGTAACGGAAATGTTTAAGTGTAGATACCGCAAGAAGCGTTTGCTCGGGGCGGTTCTCCATATCGTTATCGGAGTAGATAAAAAGCATCGGTGAATACGACGGAAGCAGACCTATATGATAAAGCGGCGCGCTTTCGTCGATTATTATACGGCGCGGGTCTATCCCACTGTGTTTAAGAACGTTGAAATGACAGGTGGGCTGACCCGCGTCGTGAACGTAACCGTCAACCCTTGTACAGTCTATACCGTGAGCGGCAAGATATTTCGGATCAAAGCAAAGCATCATCGAAAGATAACCGCCCGCCGAGCTTCCGCCAACGAATATCTTTTCACATTTACCGTAATTTCCTATATTTTTATAGACCCACGCAACTGCCGCCGCGGCATCCTCTATAAAGTCCGGATAGCCGTTATCGGGAAGCATACGGTAGTTTGCGCTCACCACACCTATACCGCGCTCGCAAAGATATTCGGCAAAGCTTTCGCCGGCACTTTTATCCCCCGCTTGAAGTCCGCCGCCGTGAAAATACACGAAAACGGAAAAGGTGTCGCTATCGGGCAGATAAACGTCGAGAACTCTTGACTTGTGACCTCCCTCGGTATAGAAAATATCCTTTTCTACTCTCATTTGTCCGTCTCCGAGATTGCCGCCTTGCGGTCAAGTCTGAGATTTCTGAAATACAGAACTATATCAGCTCCGACCATAAGGAAATTAAGAATGTAGAAGCAGAGGACGTACCATTTGCTTGAAAACGCCGCCATATAAGCCTCGTTAGTGAATTTAGAGGCTATTCCCGCTATGTAGCCGACGAATATAAGGATAAGAAAGGTGAGGCTTTTACCCTTGGTCGAGCGGCTTTTGTAGGACTTTATAACATTCATAGGCCAGGAAGCGCCAAAGCTGAGTATCATACATATCTCTAAGATTTCCGACATTGTTTTATTCTCCTTTTAATTTTCACGCGTTGGGCGTTTTAATTTTTTCTTTTGGCATTACCTTGTTGAGTACCCTTATCATAAACGTTACCGAAAGCGTAACGCTTACCACCTCAGCGATAGGAAACGCAAGCCAGACATAGTTAACGTTACCGCTTAAAGAGAGTAAGAATGACACGGGTATAAGAACAACGAGCTGTCTGCCTATACTGGTAAAGAGGCTGTATATACTCTTTCCAAGTGCCTGACAGACCGAAGACGTAACTATACAAAATCCCGCGAAGATAAAGCTGAAGCTTATCGTGCGGAGCGCGACCTTTCCGATGGCTATCATATTTTCGGTAGCGTTGAACATACCGAGAAGCTGTACGGGGAATATCTGGAATACGGCAAAACCAAAAAGCATATAAGTTACAGCCGATACCGCGGCAAGCATCGTGGTCTTTACCACTCTGTCTCTATGCTTTGCTCCGTAGTTATACGCTATTATGGGAACCATACCGTTATTAAGACCGAATATCGGCATAAATATGAAGCTTTGAAGCTTGAAATATACACCGAATACGTTCATAGCGTCAAGTCCGAAGCCTTTAAGCACGTTATTCATACAGAAGGTCATAACGGAGCCTATCGCCTGCATAAGCACCGACGGTATTCCTATAACGAGTATCTCGGCTATAAGCTTTTTATCGGGAAGTATATTTTTAAGCTTCAGTACGATCTCCTTGTTATATTTCAAATTGAGGAATATTCCAAGCCCCGCGGCAACGCACTGACCTATCACAGTAGCGATAGCGGCACCCGCAACGCCCATTTTGGGGCAGCCTAAGAGACCGAATATCATTATCGGGTCGAGGATTATATTAGTTATCGCGCCGGCACCCTGAACAACCATACTGAGAACGGTTTTTCCCGTAGCTTGAAGCAAACGTTCTACCGTGACCTGCACAAAAACTCCGACCGAGCCGATACATACTATCGAAAGATACTCAACGCCGTATTTTATAAGAAGCTCATCACCGCTTGACTGAAATCTGACGTACGGAGCGACCAGCAATACTCCTATTATCAGGAACATAAGATAACCGCAGAGCGTAAGGAAAATTCCCTGTCCCGCTACTTTGTTTGCCTTTTCAAAATTTTTCTGTCCAAGCGAACGCGAAAGCAGAGCGTTCATACCGACGGCAAGACCGACCGCTACCGCTATCATAAGGTTCTGCATAGGGAAAGCAAGCGTAAGCGCACCTGTTCCAGCCTCGTTATTGTACATAGCGACAAATATCGAGTCAACTATGTTATAAAATGCCTGAACCAGCATTGACACTATCATCGGCACCGACATAGTGAACAGCAACTTCGGTATCGGCATAACGCCCATTTTGTTCTCGCGGGCTTCGATCTTTACTGTTTCTCCCATTGTTTTTACTATCCTTGCGTATTTTATGATCGTTATTATTTTAGCATATATACAACTCCGTGTCAAGAAAAACTACAGTTTGCTTTATAATTTTACAACATATTACAAATATTTAGTGAAAAAAAGAGAATTTTTATACATTCTTTATCACATTTACGCTTGACATCCTTTCTAAAAATTGTTATAATAGTATATCCGTACTTTTAAGGGACAGCATAACGCGTTTGAGTATCCCAAAAAGACGGGTGAAAAATATTTTTATTTCCGAAAAGGAGAAAACAAAATGAAAAAGGTTTTGGCACTCATTCTTGCAGCGGTAATGTGTTTCAGCGCATTCGCACTTACCTCCTGCTCCAAGGTAGATCCCGCAAAGGATCTTGAAGACACAAAGGCTGACGGTAAGCTCGTAGTAGGATACACCGTATTCGATCCTATGAACTACACCGATACAGAAGGAAACTTCGTTGGCTTTGACACCGAGCTTGCGAAGCTCGTAGCGGCAGAGCTTGGCGTTACAGCTGAATTCAAGCTTATCACTTGGGCTCAGAAGTACAACGAGCTTAACGCAGGTAAGATCGACTGTATCTGGAACGGCTTCACCTCCAACAGCAAGGACAACGGCAAAGACAGAAGTGAATACGTTGATTTCTCCACTCCCTACGCTAACAACTATCAGTGCATAGTCGTAAGAAGCGAGGACGTAGCTACCTTCACCACCACCGCTTCTCTCGCGGGCAAGACCTGTGCCGTAGAGGGTGGCTCTGCCGGTGAGGATCTCGCAAAGACTCTTACCGATGCTGATAAGATAGTAACCAAGGACGCGCAGATAGACGCTTTCACCGAGCTTAAATCCGACAAGGTAGATTTCATCGTTGTTGACGTTCTTCTCGCAAACAGAAAGTGCGGACAGGGCGATTTCACGGGTCTCGCTAAGGCTATCGAGGATACCTCTCTTGAAAAGTATGCTATCGGCTTCCGCAAGGGCAGCACGCTTACCGCTGAGGTAAACAAGGCTCTTTCCAAGCTTATGAACAATGGCGCGATCGAGGCACTTTCCACCAAGTACGGTGTTCCGCTCACCAGCGACCTCCTTGCTCTTAAAAACAATAACGGCTGATCATGTTTTTAGAAGTTACCCTTAAACTTTTGGAAGGGTTCGCAGTTACCTGCGAACTCTTCTTCCTTACGTTGCTCTTTGCTCTGCCGCTCGGACTCCTTATATCGTTTGGCTCGATGTCAAAGATAAAGCCGCTCCGTTACGTCGTAAAGGTGATAGTTTGGGTAGTCCGCGGAGTTCCGCTTATGCTCCAAGTATTCATCGTTTATTACGTTCCGGGATTTTACGGGATACCGTCACTCGACCGTTTTCCCGCGGCACTCGTGGCGTTCGTTATAAACTACGCCTGCTACTTCTCCGAGATATACAGAGCAGGAATAGAGGCTGTACCGCGCGGACAGACGGAAGCAGGACTTGTTCTCGGTATGACCAAGACCCAGATATTTACGAGAGTAACGCTCCCGCAGGTCATAAAAAGAATAGTTCCGCCTATGGGCAATGAGATAATAACACTCGTTAAGGATACCGCGCTCGCGAGAGTTATCTCGGTAGTCGAGATAATACGTCAGGCGGAGCTGTTTATGGACAAGGCTATAATATGGCCTACCTTCTATACGGCAGTATTTTATCTGGTGTTTGTCGGAGCGCTTACGCTTCTGTTCGGTTATCTGGAAAAACGCCAGAGCTATTACAAGATATAAAAAGGTATATCAATGTCTATTTTAAACGTAAACAACATAACCAAGAGCTTCGGCTCTACCGAGGTATTAAAGGGCATCTCCTTTACTCTTGAAAAGGGCGAGGTCCTTGCAATAATAGGTTCTTCGGGAAGTGGAAAGACCACGCTTCTGCGTTGTATGAACTATCTGGAATTGCCAGATGGGGGTAAGATAACCGTAGCTGACAAGCCTTATTTTGACGCGGAGGACAAGCATTCTTTAAGCGATAGCGAAATAAGACTTCGCAGACTTCACTTCGGACTTGTGTTCCAGTCGTTCAATCTTTTTCCGCAGTACACCGTTATGCAAAACTTGACGCTTGCCGCAAGGCTTCTCCGTCAGGGCGAGCTAAAAAAAGAGTATAAGCTAAAAAAGATAACTGCGGCGGAATACCGCGAAAAGAAGGCTCTTATCAACCCCGAAACCGAGAAAACGGCTCGCGAGCTGCTTGAAAAGGTCGGACTTACCGAAAAGGCGGATTTCTATCCGTGCCAGCTTTCGGGCGGTCAGCAGCAGAGAGCGGCTATCGCGCGCGCGCTTTCGCTTACTCCCGACATACTCTGCTTTGACGAGCCGACCTCTGCGCTCGACCCCGAGCTTACGGGCGAGGTGCTTAACGTTATCCGCGGTCTTAAATCCAAGGATTCAACGATGATAGTCGTCACGCATGAGATGGAATTTGCCCGTCACGTTGCCGATAAGGTAATATTTATGGCGAACGGAGTTATTGAGGAAGAGGGAACGCCCAACGAGGTGTTCGGCTCACCCAAAAGCCCGATATTGCAGGCATTCCTTGGAAAAACTAAGTTTTAATATTAAAAAAGACCGTGTAAAATACTGTCTTCACATATTTTTTATTAGGAAAAACTTTGTGTAATGCGATATTTTTTGTGTATAGTAGGAGTAAAAGATGATGAGAAAAATTAGATTTTTAAATATAATTATCTCAATTATTATGTTACTATCTTTCTCTTGTTGTGGAACGACAGAAACTGATGATGGAAAAAAATCATATTATGTAAGTAATTCGTATTTTTCAATCGCAACATATGAACCATATATCCATACAAATGTTAATTTGCAGGGCGGCGGAACAACTTATGAATATATTTTGACCTGCACTTCTTCTTGCTCGGTTTCTATACACGAGTATACAGCAGTTGTTAAATTATACTCAGCTTCAAATACATTATTGGATACACAGACGATAAGCAAAGTCAAAAACATTGATGCTAATACTGAGTTTTCTTTTGATATTGATGTTTCACGGCAGGTACAATTATCAACAGCTTCTATTGATGTAGCGTTCACGGGAAAGTCATATGATAAACCAAATGCAATAACACCAAAATATCAGGTTTCTTTTGTGTATAATAATGGTGTGAGTAGCTCAAAAGTTTTGGTAGAAGAGGGAAAAACCGTATCTACTCCCAGTGAACCACAAAAAACTAACTATCTTTTTAGTGGTTGGTATACTGATAGTTCATTTATTAATAGATATGATTTTTCTAAACCCGTAACGAAAAAAATAACATTATATGCTAAATACGAAATTGATGCAACAACCCTTACTAATAAAATTTCAACTGATTTGATAAAGGGGGTTGTAAAAATTTATAACAAAAATTATGATACTGTTCTAGGGATTGAAACATCATCTGTAACATCACAAGGTTCTGGTTTTTGTTTTCATATTCAGAACGGGTATTATTACGTATTGACAAATTGCCATGTGGTGAAAAAGAACTCCTCATATGACAATCAAAAAATTATAATAGAAGATTATCAAGGGAATACATACGAGGGGTATTTATATAAAGATCCTAATAGATCAGTTAGTGCAATTGATGCCTCGTATGATTTGGCTTGTTTGTATTTTAAACCATCGTTTACAAATGTGAAGAATTTGCCAATTGCTTCCAGCAATCCAAGCATAAATGATGATGTTATATCTATTGGTGCTCCCAACGGGCAATCAAATTCTATAACTTATGGAGAACTTATTGATTATCGTAAAGTTACACTATCTAATACTTCAACTTCCTTAAGTAATGTGACATTTGATGTTATATGCCATAACGCATATGCAAATAGTGGTTCTAGTGGTGGTCCATTGCTAGATGCAAATTTAAATGTAATAGGCGTTCATTACGCAGGGGCACAATCTGTAGGTAGAGAATACGCAATACCAGCAGTGAAAGTTAATGAATTTTTAAGAAAATATGTCTATAACTAAAGAAAAAGCAATCTTTGTTGAGAAGATTGCTTTTTTATATCAGATTAATTTAGATCAATAAGAGTAGAGTGCTTTAATTGTTTTTTGATATATGCGAAAATTTATACGGGACGTCGAGGAGGTAAGCGGTAGCAGCCCCCTACGGTTTTGGATTAAAAATTTCCTAAAAACTCATTTACACACTTGATTTTTCCGTCAATATCCAAGGTATCTATATCAGATTTAGCGGACATAGCAAGACCGTCTTTTTTTGTCTGCAAAACGCGGAGTAGCTTCTCGGCGTAACGTATATCCGCCTCGTTTTCCGCGTTCGGGGTCGCGCCAAACAGTATATAACGTGTATCAGCAGCAAAGGACTTGCCCGTGTATTTTACGCAAAGTATGGCGTAAACGCGCCCCTCAGACTCTACTTTCACTTCCTTTTCAGTCTCAAAACCGTTTTCGGCAAGGAATATTCGTAACTCCTCGGCACGGCTCATAGGCTGTAAGATAAACCGCAGTTCTTCGTTTTTGAGCCGAGGGTCTTGTGAAAGTATAGACGAGATAAGCTCGCCGCCCATTCCCGCTATTATCACGTCAGTAACGCCGTCAAGCTCCGCGCCGAGCGTTCCGTTGGCGCAAAATGACTTTACTTTATCCCGAAGTCCGTTCTTTTTTACGTTTGTAACGCCTTTTTCGAGCGACGAAGCGCTTATATCGGTTATGACTGCACCCACGCACTTTCCGCTGAGTATAAGCTCAATTGGGATAAAAGCGTGGTCCGTTCCTACGTCACAGACCGTCGCGCCCTGACGTACAAGGTCGGCTATTACTCTCATTCTGTTATCCTTTAACATTTCAAAAAGTCTCCGATAAAATATATGGGCGACCGAGTTTCGGTCGCCCGTTCAGTAGTAAAATTACTCGCCTATCGCCGCGTTGAGCTTAGCTACGAGAGCGTCCGCGTCCGTTCCGTGAACCTCACAAGCCTCCTCTACCGTTTCGCCTCTCGAGCAGGGGCAGGTAAGGCAGTGCATTCCTATTTCAAGGAAAAGCGGCTCAGTCTCGGGATGATTATCGAGTATATCACCTATTATGGTATCCTTCGTTATTTTCATTTTACTTACTTCCTTTCTTGTACTATTATCTTACGACATCTTATATTATATCAGAAAACCCGCGATTGTCAATAGAAATCAAAATTTATTTACGAACTTGCCGAGTTGTTTACAATTATTCTGTTGATATTTTATATTTCGATGGTATAATCATACTTGTATAATTATGTTTATATTAAACGCTTTTCCGAAAGGATATTGGTTAAATGAAAAAACACCTGAAAGCTATTTTTTCGATACTTCTTCTCGCCTGCATAGTTCTTTCTATGCTCGCTTCCTGTACTATCCAGAGGGCTTACGAGGATTCACCAAAGGGTATGCGCCCGATAACAGACGGAAGTGAGGGAGCGGTAGTTTACGTTCCGATAGATTGGACTGTCGATACATCTACCGGTGTGCCGACCGCCTACTTTTCAAACAAAGACTACTCAATGATAACCCTTACTACCGTAAACGCTGACAAGGTTGCGGGGCTTTCTCCGCTTCAATACTATGAAAATCAGATCTCAAAGCTCGCGCAAGAGCTTCCGGAATTTGAAATAGTTAAAAAATCCGACGGTACAAAGGATTACGAAAGCGGTATGATAGGCGGAAGGACCTGTTATACGTTTGAATTTACCGCAAAGATCACGGGAACTACCCACAAATTCAGCCAGACTGTCGTCGATTCCCCGAAAAACGGAAATATTTTTATTATAACGTACAGCGCCCACACCGAGGTATATGACTCGCACTACTCCGTCTTTACCGACGCAAAGGAGAACTTTAAATTCGTGGACGAGCCTATCAAAATGATAGATAAGCGCCCGATAACGTTACCCTCAACTGAGGGAATTGAAGTTCCGAGCGGCTTCAAGCTCATTTCCAATAAGGAATCGGACTATCTTATGTTCGTGCCCGAGAGCTGGACACCCAAGATAAGCACGGGTATGACCGCCGCGAACTCCTCGGCAAGTGCTTCAATATCTGTAAATGCGATGTCGTTCAATACGACGTTCACCGCGCTTGACGATTTCTGGAACGGATACAAGGCTGATCTTACAGCCACCTTTGCCTCATTCACTCCCGCAGACCCCGAATACACCGACTGCACAGTTGACGGTTACGCGGCGCGCAAGTACACATATACTCTTGTAAACAACGGCTGCGAGTACCGTTACGAGCAATACGTGCTGATAAGAAACGGTTACGTTTATCTTGTAACGTTCTGCTGTAAATCCGCGGATTATAACGACACTCTTGCGGCTGAATTTAATTCTATAATTTCCGAATTTAAGTTCAAAGGATAAAGAGATGAAAAAGATACTTACTATAAGCTCGGCAAATATGGACCTCAGTATGAAGATAAACGTATGCCCCGAAAAGGGACAGACGGTTATGGGGGACAGTTACTCCTACGTTCCGGGCGGTAAGGGTGCGAACTCCGCTGTTACCGTTGCCAAGCTCGGCGGAAACTCCGTTTTCTGTGCCGCGCTCGGCAGTGACGCTAACGGAGATTCGCTCCGTAGTTATTACATAAGCCTCGGAATAGATACAAGCTGTATCTTAACTCCGAACGGAGTCCCTACGGGACTTGCGACGGTTTCGGTTGAAGCCGACGGCGCGAACCGTATAACCGTTTTCTCGGGAGCGAACGCATATCTTAACGCGGAACATGCCGTTTCGTGCGTTAAAAAGGTTATGCCCGACGCGGTATTCTGTCATTTTGAAATACCGTTTGATACAGTTTCGGCGGTTTCGGGGATATGTCACGAGCTTAATATACCGCTTTTTGTTGACGCAGGCCCTGCCGACGCCTCATATCCGCTCGGCGATCTCGCCCCGATGCTGGTATTCTCACCCAACGAAACGGAAACGGAGCTTTTCACGGGAATAGACCCGTCAGATCCCGACAAGGCACTTGCCGCGGCAAGGAAGCTTTCGGAGCTTGTAAAAGCAAAGTATTACGTAATAAAGCTTGGGAAACGCGGAGTTGGCGTTTATGACGGAAAAGAAATAACCGTTATCCCCACTTATGACGTAAAGGTCGTCGATACCACCGCCGCCGGCGATTCGTTTACCGCCGCGATGACGCTTGAATACGTACGTTCGGGTGACATCTTGCGCGCCTGCCGCTACGGTAACGCGGTAGCCTCTCTTACTGTTTCAAAGCGCGGCGCGGGCGAAGCAGTACCGATGGAAAATGAGGTTACGGATTTTATAACCGAAAGGGATATAAAGCTTTAAAAAGGAAGAACTAATATGTCAGAGAAAGTAAAAGGACGAGTTTTGGGAGTTGACGCGGGAATTGTGCGCACGGGTCTTGCCGTGAGCGACGAGAGCGGGTTTCTTGCGAGCGCGCTATGTACTATAAAAGCAGGCGGACTGCGTTCACTTGCCGCTATGATAGCCGATAAAGCAAAGGAGCTGAACGTTCGGCTTATCGTTATCGGTCACCCCATCAATATGAACGGAACGCTTGGCGAAAGCTCCGCACGCGTGCATAAGCTTCAAGATGAAATAAATCATATTTGCGATATTCCGACCGTTCTTTTCGACGAGCGTTGCACGACGATGGCGGCGGCGAATATTCTGAATATGACCAATACCCGCGGTCAGAAGCGAAAGGACGTTATAGATAACCTTTCCGCCGCGATTATTTTGCAAAATTATCTTGATTCGATAAAATAAAAAGACCCCAAAGGGGCTTTTTATTTTATCTTCATTTCTTTTTCCCGCTTTCTGAAAGAAAGCTTGGCAAAGACTTTTCTATGGGAGCTTTTGTGTAGAGCTTGTTATCGTATCATAGAGATATTTCCACCTTGAATAGTTTTCACTTTCGAGGAGTTCGCGTAGAGAGTTTGCTTGGTGGAATATTTGATGCTTTCCCTACCTTTTTGCGAAGCAAATAACAAAAACTTCCCTCACGCGCCATATATCAATGTGGCGTGTGAGGGAAGTTCTTTTGCCTACTTTTCTTTCCAAGAAAAGTAGGGAATAAAACTCAATGGTGGAACAATCTAAGACCGTTCATTGCCATAACCATGCCGTACTTGTTGCAGACCTCAATGACGTTGTCATCTCTTATAGAACCGCCGGGCTGGACGATGTAGCTTACACCGCTCTTTTTCGCGCGCTCGATGTTGTCACCGAACGGGAAGAACGCGTCGGAAGCAAGCGCAACACCGCTTATAGTGGCAAGATACGCCTTCTGCTCAGCCTTGGTGAACGGCTCGGGCTTCTCGGTAAAGAGAGTCTGCCATACGCCGTCGGCAAGAACGTCCTCGTACTCGTCGGAGATGTAAACATCTATCGCGTTATCTCTGTCGGGGCGCTTTACGCTGTCAAGGAAAGGCAGGTTAAGAACCTTGTCGTGCTGACGGAGATGCCAGATGTCAGCCTTGTTACCCGCAAGACGGGTACAGTGTATTCTCGACTGCTGACCCGCTCCAACGCCTATCGCCTGTCCGTCCTTTGCGTAGCAAACGGAGTTGGACTGCGTGTATTTGAGGGTTATAAGAGCTATAACGAGGTCGCGCTTGGCTTCCTCGGTGAAGTCCTTTGCGTCGGTTACTACGTTAGTAAGCATGTCCGCGTTTATCTCGCAGTTGTTTCTGCCCTGATCAAACGTTATACCGAATACCTGCTTCTTTTCTCTTGCGTCGGGAACGTAATTTTCGTCTATCTTAACTATATTGTAGCTTCCCTTGCGCTTGCCTTTGAGAATTTCAAGAGCCTCAGGCTCGTAGCCGGGAGCGATAACTCCGTCGGATACCTCGCGTGCTATAAGACGAGCCGTGGGAACGTCACAAACGTCGGAAAGCGCTATCCAGTCGCCAAAGGAGCTCATTCTGTCAGTTCCTCTCGCTCTTGCGTAAGCGGTAGCGAGCTTGGAGTCGTCGAGACCCTCTATATCGTCAACAAAGCAAGCCTTTTTAAGCTTCTCGCTCATCTTTATACCGATAGCCGCAGAGGTGGGGCTGACGTGCTTGAAGCTCGCCGCCGCAGGCTCTCCGAGAGCCACCTTTATCTCCTTGACGAGCTGCCAGCTGTTGAAAGCGTCAAGGAAGTTTATATAACCGGGTCTGCCGTTTAAGATCTCTATCGGAAGCTCGCTTCCGTTCTCCATATAGATCTCGGCAGGCTTCTGATTGGGGTTACAACCGTATTTAAGCTCGTAATTTTTCATCGTTAGTTACCTTTTCCTTTCAGACCTTTTTGAACTTGTTTATTACCACCTGCTCAGCTTTTCCGCCGTCAAGAGGAATGTATCTTACCGCAAGAGAGATCTTGTTATTCTCGTTAAGAGAGGTCCATATCTCGTTTGCAAACTCTTTTATATCGTTCGGTATCGCTACTCTTTCAGGCTCGCCCGTGAAGGTAGGAATGGGGTTTCCGTCACAGTTATAGGTGTGGATAAAGTGACCGAGACCGTTCAAGGGGAGATACTCAAAGAAGTGACGGGTGCAGGCACTGCCCTCGGCGTCCTCGCTTTTAAGTATGCTCATCTTATAGGAATAACCGTTTTCAAAATTGAGTATCGCGCTTATTCTGGGAGTGAAGTTCGGGCGATCAGGCTCAAACTCTCTTGTGCGGAGAGCTTCCTCAAAGGTCTTGCCCTCGTTAGCGAAATCATATACCGTGTCGGTCTGGTCGCCGTTAGTAACTATAACGCTGTCCTTGCAGGCTCTTACGGGAGAGTAGATTATAAGAGAGGGGTCCTCGACCTTGCTCTCGTCGTAAGGATAAATGGTTATATCCTCGCCGTTTTCAACGAATATGCGGTTACGGGAATTTTCGCTTCTGCCCATTATGAAGTAGGCAAAAACCGCGTTCTTTCCGTCCGCGCTCTTTCCGACTATGATACCGCGTCCGACGTATGAATTGTCGATAACTCTTTCTTTTACACTTTCGATCTTGTAAACGTCCACTTCTTTTTCCTCCGTTAGTGTGTGAGATTATAAAAAGGACAGTCCCGTTCCGTCTAAATAACGAAACGAAAACTGCCCAGACGGTCGGCTTTATTGCTTTCTGCTCCCACGCGGTTTTAAAACCCGCTTACCTCCGTCAGTCACAGAAAGCCTCTCGGTAGATCACTACCGAATTTATTGTATCACATTTTTTTGTCCGTGTCAAGTATTATAACCACATAATTATTATAAATAATTTTACATCAAAATCGTCAAAAAGGTTGCTTTTTTTCGCGAAATATGATATAATAAAATGTAATACTTTCCGAAAAACGAGGCAGCGATGAAAAATAAAGCCGCAACCCTTCCCGTGCTCTTCGGACGCGCGGACATATTTGCTTATATACTCGTAATACTTGCCGCGTTTTTGCTCGTTTTTTCGGGTAACGGACAAGCAGAGCCGCAAAAGGCGGTCGTTGTATGCGGTGATACGGCAAAAGAGTATTCTCTTTCTGAAAACAACACGTTCGATATAGAAAATAACGGTATAACCCTCACCGTGGTGATAGAAAACGGTTCGGTATATGTTAAAAGCTCTGACTGTCACGACGGTATCTGCAAGGATACCGGAAAGATAACGAAATCCGGACAGGTAATCGTATGCGCGCCCGCTATGGTCGCTATACGGATAGAGGGAGAAAAGGAGGACGGATACGATGCGGTCATACGCTGAAAAAACCGCCGTCTCGGCTCTTTTCCTCGCTCTCGGAATGATACTTTCCTACGTTGAGGCGGTCATTCCTCTTGGCGCGATCATACCCGTCCCCGGTTTTAAGCTGGGACTGGCAAGCCTTGCGATAACGGGAGCATTCTTTCTCCTCGGACTACCGTACGCTATGGCGGTATCGCTTGGTAAGACTCTGCTCTCCTCTGTTTTATTCGGAAGCGTAACCTCGTTTTGGTTCTCGCTTTCGGGAGGACTGCTCGTACTTATCTCGCTTACCGTTTATAAATTCACAAAACCGAAAAGCCTCGGTTGTATAGGTCTTTCGGTCATCTGCGCCGCTATGCACAATATAGGTCAGTGCCTCGCGGCGGCGGTGATATTCGGACTCCCCGTCCTCATTTACTATCTTCCCGCCTTAATGATCACCGCGCTCGTAACAGGAACGGTAACGGGAATACTTTTACATTTGATATTAAAACACACAACTCATATCAGCTTCACATAAAGAAAGGCAATCCCCTCAAAAATGAAAAAAAGCGTAATACTTTCAAAGGAAGAAAGCGAAAAGCATTTCTCCTATATGCAAAAGGTCCTCACGGTAACGGGAGGTAACAAAAAAGTATATATACAGACCTTTGGCTGTCAACAGAACGAAGCCGACAGTGAGAAGCTTCTCGGTATGGCTGAAAAAATGGGGTACGTAAAAACAGACAGTCCGGAAAAAGCAGATCTCATACTCGTAAACACCTGCGCCGTCCGCGAGCATGCGGAGTTAAAGGCACTTTCGATAACCGGCGGTTATAAGCATTGCAAGGAAAAGAACCCCGAGCTTTTGATCGGTATATGCGGTTGTATGGTCTCGCAGGAGCACAGATTAAACGATATAAAGAACAAATATCCCTATATAGATTTTCTGCTCGGCTCAACGCTTATCCACCGACTGCCCGAAATACTTTACGGCACGCTCACAAGCGGTAAACGCAGTTTTGTGATAGATAACTCAGTTTCCGTTATTTCCGAGGACATACCGATAAGCCGCGACCCCAAAAATTCAAGCGCGTACGTTTCGGTAATGTATGGCTGTAACAACTTCTGTACCTACTGTATAGTGCCTTACGTAAGAGGCAGAGAGAGAAGCCGCGAGCCGGAAGCCGTTCTTTCGGAAATACAGGAGCTTATTTCCTCGGGAATAAAGGAGATAACCCTGCTCGGTCAGAACGTCAACTCCTATTCTCCGTCGGGACGTGAGAATTATGCGTTCGCGGATCTACTTTCGGACATCTGCGCGCTTGACGGAGAGGCGGTCATTCATTTTATGACCAGCCACCCAAAGGACGCTAACACCCGTCTTATAGACGTTATGGCGGCAAATCCGCCGACAAAAGGGAAAATAGGCGTATCGCGCCGTTTCCACCTCCCGCTCCAATCGGGAAGCGACAGAGTCCTTTCCGCTATGAACCGCCACTATGACAGGGCGCGTTATCTTTCTCTTATCGATTATATGAGAGAAAAGATACCCGGTATAACTATAACCACGGACATAATAGTCGGTTTCCCGGGAGAGACAGAGGAAGAATTTTGCGAGACCCTCGATATGCTTTCAAGGGTAAGATACGATAACATATATTCGTTCATCTACTCAAAAAGAAGCGGTACTCCCGCCGCCGAGATGCAGGACCAGATACCCGACGACGTAAAGGGAGAGCGTTTCAAGAGACTTATAGATCTTCAAACCGCTATTTCAAAAGAAAAAAATCTCGAATATAAGGGCAAAACGATTCGCGCCCTCGTTGAAGGAAGAAGCAAAACGGACGACACAAGGCTCACCGCGAGAACTGAAAACAACCGTCTTATCCACTTTGAGGGAGACGACGGACTTATAGGCAACTACGTTGAGCTTTACATCGAAAACGCCGAACCGCACGCTCTTTACGGCAGACTTTCACAGAAAGGAAAGGCTATTTTATGACCCCAATGATGCTTCAATATCTTGAAGTAAAAAAACAGTATCCCGACGCGTTTCTCTTTTACCGTCTCGGAGACTTTTACGAGATGTTCTTCGACGACGCAAAAGAGGCATCGAAGATCCTCGAGCTCACCCTCACGGGCAGAGACTGCGGAGAAGCGGAGCGCGCCCCGATGTGCGGTGTTCCGTACCACGCGGCTGATACTTATATAGCAAGGCTTGTTTCGAAAGGACATAAGGTCGTTATATGCGAGCAGGTCGAGGACCCCGCGACCGCAAAGGGTCTTGTCAAGCGTGAGATAGTTCGTATAATCACGCCCGGAACGGTAACTGATAACGGTATGCTCGACGACCGTCAGAACAATTACCTTTGTGCCGTATGCGTAAATAACTCCGAAGCGGGAATAGCTTTTGCCGACGCATCGACAGGCGACATCTACGCGACGGGGGTAAAAGGCTCGTTTCTTTATGAGCGCATAATAACTGAGGTCGAGGCTTATTCTCCGCGCGAGCTTCTCATAAACATACCTATTTCGGAAAATCACGTTCTTGAAAGCTATTTCCGAGACAGATTAAAGGCGATAGTGAACGATAACAGAGAAGCCGACTTTGAATACACAAAAGCCGCTTTGACAGTCAAACGTCAGTTCGGAAAAGGTATGCCCGGCATCGACGGACAGGAGAGCCCCGTTATAACGTGTTGCGTTGGCGCGCTCCTTGCATACATAGCCGATACACAAAAAACAGACGTATCGTATATAAGAAATCTCAATATATATACGGACGGTCAGTTCCTTGAAATAGACCCGAACACCAGAAGAAACCTTGAGATCTGCGAGACTATGCGTACAAAAGAGAAAAAAGGCTCTCTTCTTTGGGTGCTTGACAGAACAAAGACCTCGATGGGAGCGAGAATGCTCCGAAAATGGATCGAGCTTCCGTTAGTAAACACATATTATATATCCAGACGTCAGGACGCGGTAGCCGAGTTTAAGGACGGATATATGCTCCGCGAGGAGCTGTCACAAAACCTTCGTTCCGTTCTCGACATAGACCGTCTTATGGCTAAGGTGATCTACGGTACAGCTAACGCGCGCGATCTCCGCGCGGTCTCGGAAACGCTTTCGGTAATAAATCCCATAAAGGAGCTTATGAGCGAGGTTACGTGCGAGGAGCTTATCTCCATAAGAGAGAAGCTGAACCCGCTTGACGAGCTTATAAACGAGATAAGCGGATCTATCGTTGAGCAGCCCCCGACGAGCATTCGTGAGGGAGAAATGATAGCTGACGGAATAGATCCTGAGCTTGACAGGCTCCGCGGACTCCTCAAAAACAGTAAGGGCTATCTTGAAGAGCTGATCGAGGAAGAACGCGCAGCTACTGGTATTTCAAAGCTGAAATACGGATATAACCGTGTTTTCGGATATTATATAGAGGTCACGAACGCCAACAAGGGCGAGCTTCCCGATTACTATATAAGAAAGCAGACCCTCGCGGGCGCGGAGCGTTATATAACTCCAAAGTTAAAGGAGCTTGAAAGCGAGATCCTCGGTGCATCCGAAAAAATATGCGCGCTCGAACACGAGATATTCTGTTATCTGCGTGATAAGATAGCGGAATATACAAAAGAAATACAGGATAACGCCATACTTCTCGCAACGCTTGACGCTTACGTCAGCCTTGGCGAGGTCGCTTCAAGAAACAATTTCGTGCGCCCTGAGATCGCGTATGACGACAGGATTGTTATAAAGGACGGACGCCACCCCGTGGTCGAGCAGTTCGTGTTCGACAGTTATTTCGTACCGAACGACACCGAGCTTGACACATCTCACAACCGTCTTATGCTGATAACCGGTCCGAATATGGCAGGTAAATCAACGTATATGCGTCAGGTCGCCCTCATAGCTCTTATGGCACAGGCAGGCTCGTTCGTACCCGCAAGCGAGGCTCATATCGGTATAGTTGACAAGCTTTTCACACGCGTGGGAGCGTCGGACGACTTAGCGTCGGGTCAGTCAACGTTTATGCTTGAAATGAACGAGGTCGCGTATATACTTAAAAACGCGACAAAGCGTTCGCTTATAATATACGACGAGATAGGCAGAGGAACGAGTACCTTTGACGGAATGAGCATTGCGCGCGCGGTAGCGGAATATACCGCCGGAAAGAAGCTTGGAGCAAAGACGCTTTTCGCTACTCACTATCACGAGCTTACCTCTCTTGAAGACGAGCTTGAAGGCGTAGTAAATTACAACATCGCCGCAAAGAAAAAGGGCGACGACATCATCTTTTTACGCAAGATAATCCGCGGTAACGCCGACGACAGCTACGGTATAGAAGTAGCAAAGCTCGCGGGTGTACCGAACGATGTAATAAAACGGGCAAAGGAGATACTTTCTCTCACAGAATCTGGGGAGATCACGGCGAAAAACCCAAGCGATAATACTGAGTTCTCACTCGGCGGAAACGTATCGTTTGAAGATATGGCTAACGCAGAGCTTGCGGACAAGGTTCGCAAATGTGATATAAATACTCTTACTCCCATCGAAGCCTTGAACTTCATTTTCGAGCTTAAAAAGCTCACCTGATGAAAGGAAAAATAAATGGGTATAATAAATGTTCTCGACCCACAGGTAGCTAACCTTATAGCCGCGGGCGAGGTCGTTGACCGCCCGGCGTCCGTTGTAAAGGAGCTGCTTGAAAACGCGATAGACGCAGGTTCAACCTCTGTCGCCGTTGAGATCAAACACGGCGGTATAACCTTTTTACGCGTCTCCGATAACGGATGCGGAATGTCACGCGAGGACGTTCCAGTCTGTATAAAAAGGCACGCGACCAGCAAGATACGTGACGAGGACGACCTTGACGGTATAATGACGCTCGGCTTCCGCGGTGAGGCATTAGCGGCTATCGGTGCGGTCTCTACGTTACGCATACTTACAAAGCAAGCTGACAAGCCTATGGGCACACAGCTCACCTGCGTAGGCGGTGAGATACGTGAGATAGTTGAAAGCGGCGGCAGAGACGGTACTACCATAATAGTAGAGGAGCTTTTCGCAAACGTTCCCGCGCGTAGAAAATTCCTTAAAAAGGATTCCTCAGAGGCGCTTGCGGTAGCGGCGGTCGTTGAAAAGATAGCGCTCTCGCGCCCCGATCTGTCGATAAAATTCATTTCCGACGGAGTTATGCGTTTCGGAACTGCGGGTGACGGAAATCTTCTCAACTGTATCCACGCCGTTCTCGGACGCGATTTCGCTAAAAAGCTCTCTCCCGTTCACGGTATGACAGGCGGAATAGAGGTAAAGGGTTATATAGGAACTCCTGAAAACATACGCGCAAACAGAAATTATCAGAACTTTTTCATAAACGGACGTTATATCAAGAGCCGTACCGCTATGGCGGCAATAGAGCAGGCGTTTTCCTCATATATTCCCTCGGAAAAGTTCCCTGTATGTGTCCTTGAAATAAAGATACACCCCGCGCTCGTTGACGTAAACGTTCACCCCGCTAAGCTGGAAGTTAAATTTTCAAACGAGCAGGCGGTCTTTGATGCGGTATATTCCGCCGTCCGCACCTCACTTGAAAAGAACCTGACACGTCCCGAATTTGGATTAAAATCCAAGGAAGAAGCACGCAAGGAAGCGCGTATAATAAGCGCGTTCGTTCCCTTAAAGGACGGCAAGGACGATGCTCCCGCTAAGGGAACTCAGCTTTCGCTTCCTGTGACAGATACACGTTCTCAGGCGGTTTCTGACCTTCATCTCTATTCAAAGCACGCGGAAGACACTCCGCCTCATCTTCGTTTTCAGTCCAAAATCGAAGATGAGGAGAAACCAACGGAAGCTCCGCTGCCGTTTGCGTTTGACAGTACGGTCGATGGCGATATACCGTCATCAGCGTCCAGACCTATCCCACCAAAAAAAGTAGAAACGCCCGAGTCAACCGTTCGCACGGTGGATCTTAGCGAAGCTTTAAAGAAACCGGAAACCGAGCTGAAAAAGCCTGAGCCTGAATACTCGGTAAGCTCGATCCCGCGCGCGTCCGCTACGGATAAGGCAACAGAATCAGAACAAAACGTTGATTACCGTGTTCTCGGAGAGGCGTTCAACTCATATATAATGCTGGAAACCGACGGAAAGCTTATCATGATAGACAAGCACGCGGCGCACGAAAGAGTTCTTTTCGAGGATATGAAAAAGAATCTTTCGGCAGGCGCTACTGTGCAGATGCTTATGCTTCCGATCGAGATCAAGCTCTCTCTTGAAGAGCTTGACGCCGTTATACGTTATGATAACGAGATACGAGCCACCGGATTTGAGTTTTTACCCGAAAACGCTCATCGTTCAGTTAAGATAACGGCTATACCGTCCATTCTTTCAGCCGCGGATGCCGAAACGCTCTTTGTAACGATAGCGGGACAGCTTGCGTCGGGAACCGGAAACGCAAGCGTAGCAAGAAGCATATTCTACGAGCAGGCTCTGCATCAGGCTTCCTGCAAGGCAGCCATAAAAGCGGGGCGTGTTTACGACCAAGGTCACATCGAATGGCTCTGCAAGCGAGTAATGAACGATCCCGCAATTCGGTTTTGTCCTCACGGCAGACCCGTTGCCTTCGAGCTTTCCAAAAACGATATAGAACATTTCTTCAAACGTAAGTAAGTTTTTCTCTTCTTTCTTGAAAGAAAGAAGCAAAGAACTTTTCTCACACGCCTACTTGTTAATAGGCGCGTGAGAAAAGAATTTGTTATTTGCTTCGCAAAAGGAAAGGGAAATAACCCGCAAACGATAATAATTTCACCAAACCAACCCGTATGCAAAAACTTCAATGTAACAAAAAGGATCTCTTATTATGTCTGAAAACATTAAAAAGCTTCCCTTTACGGTTCTGAAAACCGAGGGAAAAGCACGTCGTGGAGTTATGGAGACCGTCCACGGCACGATACAAACACCCGTTTTTATGAACGTAGGAACGAGCGCGGCTATCAAAGGCGGCGTTGCGCTTCCCGACCTTATTGACTGCAAATGTCAGGTCGAGCTTTCAAATACCTATCATCTTCACATTCGTCCGGGAGACAAGCTTATCAAGCGGCTCGGCGGTCTGCACAAGTTTGCGCGCTGGGACGGTCCTATACTCACCGACAGCGGCGGCTTTCAGGTGTTTTCGCTTGCAAAGCTCCGCAGAATAAAAGAGGAAGGCGTTTACTTCCAGTCGCACATGGACGGAATGCGTATATTTATGGGTCCCGAGGAGAGTATGCAGATACAGTCGAACCTTGGATCAACTATCGCAATGGCGTTCGACGAATGTGTTGAGAACCCTTGCGAATACGGATACGCAAAGCGTTCGTCCGAGCGCACTATCCGTTGGCTGAAACGCTGTAAAGCGGAAATGGAGCGTCTTAATTCTCTGCCCGATACCATAAACAAAAATCAGCTGCTTTTCGGAATAAATCAAGGAAGCACGTTCGACGATCTCCGTATAGACAATATGAAGAAGATAGCCGAGCTTGACCTTGACGGCTACGCCATCGGCGGTCTTGCGGTTGGCGAGAGCGCGGACATAATGTACCACATAATAGAGCAGGTAGAGCCTTATATGCCCGTCGAAAAGGCTCGTTACCTTATGGGTGTAGGAACTCCTCAGAACATTTTAGAGGCAGTTCGCCGCGGAGTTGACTTTTTCGACTGCGTTATGCCAAGCCGTAACGCACGTCACGGAAACCTTTTTACTTGGAAAGGAAGACTCAATCTTTCAAATGAAAAATTCTTTGACGACACGCTCCCTCTCGACCCCGAATGCGACTGCCCCGTCTGCCGCACCTATTCAAGAGCGTATATACGCCATCTTTTCAAGGCACGCGAGATGCTTGGAATGAGGCTTTGCGTTATACACAACCTTTATTTCTACAACACTCTTATGGAAAGAATAAGAGAAGCTCTCGACAACGGTTGCTTTGAGGAGTTTTATCACAAGTGGATAGATATTCTTGGTGACAGAGTATAAGAAAATCCCCCATTCGGGGGATTTTTGTTTTATTCGGTTTGTTCTTCCTGTTCTAAATGAGCGGATTTTTTGTGTTTGACAATATACATAACTATGACGGTCACTATATATCCAAGACACAGTACTTCCACTGCTATCGCTATAACGTTCTTTGCAATAACGTCAGGTGACGTAAGCATGGTTGAGATAAAAATATTGTCGGTTACTTTGGTCGGCTCTCCGAGAACGAAGCTGTCCGTTTCTTTGTCATAAACGTATCCGTCATATTTGTTGTAGGTTACTTTTATCCAACCTCTTGCGCCGTATTCTCCAAGCGGAGTTTTAAATATACGTATGCTCTCAAAATCGCCTAATTCAAAATCTTCGTCATAGGCTGTATTTAAATTATACATATATTTTTCCGCACGTATCTTTGCAAATTCGTTATAATATCTCAAAATAGCATTTCTTAAAATAGCTTGGGGAATGTATATATTGGTATCAGAAGATATGGGAAAGGAATTTACTATTCTTATACTATGTAATTCTCCGCTATCTCTTAACTTAACTTCTATTATATAATTAGTTAGTTTGCCGTTAGCATATTTTACAAGAAGTTCGCTTTCTCCATTTATGTCAATAAAATCATAATACAGGTAATCGCGTACATCTGGAACTTTATATCGTGGGTAATGGCTAACGTATTTATAATCCTCATGCAAATCTCCGCTGTAATCCATTAAAATGCTTCCACAATATCTTTCAACGTACTCATATACAAGCTCTTTAAAGTTTTTATCTGTACTAAAATTTGGGGTCGCTGTTTCAAATTTAAGCGAATATACTTGATCTTCGTAAGCCTCAAAGCTTATTTTTCTTCCGTCTTCTGAAACGAAGGAATATTTTTCCGTATGGTATCTGTAATCCTCATAAAACGTTGACTGCACTGACTTACAGGTGTACGCTACGCCGTCAAACTCTAACGTTTTTTCAAAAACACGATATTCTTCGGAAGATACTTGTGCTTGCATTTTAACTTTTGGATACATTAATTTCTGTAAAGTCTTATCATTGAACATTACATCCCCAAAATTATCGCTGCTATATTCAAACCTGATGTTGTATTGATATCCAAATAACAGAAAAAGATTGCAAAAAACTATAACAAGCGCAGCTATTGGAATCAAGATTTTATGAATTGATTTTATCTTATGTGCCATAGTTTGTCTCACCATACTATTCACTTTCTCCTCTCATAGTCAAAAAGTGATGAAAAACTTTTTTGCTTGTGTAGTTGCCTGTGCTTTTAGCTTTGCCGTAAATATTCTTCGTCCTTCTTTCACCTATATTATATCATAAATGGATATATCTGTCAACTCAATAGCAAAAGGCTATGTCATCGGGTTCTCCGCGACATAGCCTTTTATATTATTTAATCAACGTAATACGTCATATCTCCATACGAGGGAACGGGCCACTTATCCGTAGCGGTAAGCTTTTCAGCCTCGTCAATCTTTTCGCGCAGGGTCTCCATAAGCGGGATCACCTTGTAGCAGTAAGCCTCTGCCTTTTCTCTTTCGTCCTTTACGGAAGCGGCGGACACAGTTGCCTTTTCAAGACTCTCGACAGTCTTGAATGCCTCGGAATTAAGCTTTGAAAGCTTTTCTACGATAGATTTTTCCACTCCGACCGAAATATCGCTGCTAACGTCAAGCTTTGCCTTTGCGGAGCTTGCGACCTCAGCGGTATAACCCATAATGGCAGGTATGTAATCGCGCTTTGCCATATCTATCATTGTACGCGCTTCGATGTTTATGGTCTTGGCGTAATTTTCAAAGAGGATCTCCTCTCTTGATTCTATCTCCACCCTGCTCATAACTCCGGTCGATTCGAACATTTTCACGTTCTTGTCGGCACTGAAACAAGCAAATGCCTCAACGCATTTCTTCATATTCGGAAGCCCTCGTTTAGCGGCTTCCTTTTGCCATTCATCTGAATAACCGTTGCCGTTAAATATAACTCTCTTGTGCGCGGCGAGCGTGTCCTTTATTATAGACTTTACCGTTGCATCAAAATTCTTAGCCTTTTCGAGCTTATCCGCAAATTCCTTGAATACCTCTGCTACCGCCGAGTTGAGAACTATGTTGGGAAGCGCGATATTCTGCGACGAGCCGAGCATTCTGAACTCGAATTTATTTCCCGTAAACGCAAACGGAGAGGTTCTGTTTCTGTCCGCATTATCCTTTGCGAATGTCGGAAGCGACGGAACTCCGAGGTTCATGATCCTACCCTTGGATTTTTTGTACGCCGTACCGTCAACTATCGACTCTACTATCGCTTCCAGATCGTCTCCTATGAACATAGAAACTATCGCGGGAGGAGCTTCGTCAGCGCCCAAACGGTGATCGTTACCAGCCGAGGCTATCGAAAGTCTGAGCAGATCCGCGTATTCGTCAACGACTCTGACTATCGCCGCAAGGACCAAAAGGAACTGGGCGTTTTCCGCAGGAGTCTCACCTGGGTTAATAAGGTTCTTTCCGCTATCCGTGGAAAGCGACCAGTTGTTGTGCTTACCCGAACCGTTTACACCCGCAAACGGCTTTTCGTGGAGCAGACAGACAAGCCCGTGCTTTTCGGCAGTCTTTTTCATATACTCCATTATAAGAACATTCTGATCGACCGCTAAGTTGGTCGTAACGAATATCGGAGCAAGCTCGTGCTGTGCGGGAGCAGCCTCGTTATGCTTGGTCTTAGATATTATACCAAGCTCCCAAAGAGACTTGTCGAGGTCGTGCATATACGCGCTGACTCTCGTTTTGAGCGCGCCGAAATAGTGATCCTCCATCTCCTGACCCTTCGGAGCGGGCGCGCCGAAAAGCGTTCTTCCCGCATATATGAGATCCTTGCGTTTTCTGTACGCTTCTTTA
This sequence comes from Eubacteriales bacterium, assembly GCA_045658525.1. Lineage (GTDB taxonomy): Bacteria > Bacillota > Clostridia > Oscillospirales > CAG-272 > SIG673. The sequence continues at coordinate 3,443 of JAZOVD010000023.1, read as the reverse complement.
TCGATAAGGAAATATTCCTGCTCTGCACCGACCGTACTGCAAACTCTCTTTGAGGTCGTATCACCGAAAAGTCTGAGTATGCGGAGCGTCTGCTCGCTTACAGCGTCCATAGAACGGAGAAGCGGAGTTTTGGTATCAAGCGCTTCACCCGTATAAGAGCAAAACGCCGTAGGAATATAGAGCGAACCGTCCTTTACGAACGCATAAGACGCGGGATCCCACGCGGTATAGCCTCTCGCCTCAAACGTTGCTCTGAGTCCGCCCGAGGGGAACGATGACGCATCAGGCTCACCTTTTATCAGCTCTTTTCCCGAAAACTCCATTATTACCTTACAGCTTCCGAAAGGAGATATAAACGCATCGTGCTTTTCCGCGGCGACGCCCGTAAGAGGCTGGAACCAATGCGTATAGTGTGTCGCACCCTTTTCTATCGCCCAGTCCTTCATGGCGTTAGCAACGCAGTCCGCAATAGACGCGTCTATTGTTTTTCCTGTCGCTATCGTTTTTGTCAGCGACTTGTACACCTCTTTCGGAAGTCTTTCTCTCATGACCTGGTCGTTAAAGACCATACTTCCGAATATTTCCGGTACATTTACCATTTCTTTCTCCTCCGCAGTATCACAGGCGTTTTCAATATCGCCTTACTATCTAAAATATTATAGATAACATTATACTACCTGTAACACAATTTGTCAATACCTTTTTCGTTTTGCAAAAAGCGGAAAAAACTCTTTTGTTTACAAATTCATATTGAATTGAAACCATACAAATGTTAGAATTATAACGATATATTGTATGCTTGGAGGAAGATCATGAAAAAAGCGCTATGGTTAAAGCTAAAAGAAGCACTTGTATCTGTGCTTCCCGTAACACTTATAGTACTGATCGTTTCGCTTACCCCGCTCGTCGGATTTTCACTTCGTGAAATGATAGTATTTGCTGTATCGGCAGTATTTTTAATACTTGGCATAGGACTTTTTAATCTCGGCGCAGATCTTGCGATGACGCCTATGGGCGAGCACGTAGGATCGGGTCTTGCGAAAACGGGAAATCTGAAAATACTGCTTTCAGTATGCTTTCTGATGGGCGTTCTGATAACAGTTGCTGAGCCTGACCTCTCGGTACTCGCTTCTCAGGTAAGCGCGGTAATGAACGGCACTCTGCTCATAGTAACGGTAGGAGTCGGAGTCGGTATCTTCCTGTTTATATCAGTGTTGAAGATAGTTTTCAAAAATAATCTCGCTATGATACTCATGTTCTTCTACATGGTGCTTTTCGCATTCTGTGCGCTCCTCATACAAAGCGGAAAGGCTGACTTTCTCCCGCTCGCGTTCGATTCCGGCGGAGTTACGACAGGTCCGATAACCGTTCCCTTTATAATGGCGCTCGGCGTGGGTATAGCCACAACGATAGGCGGCTCCGATACCAGCGAAAACAGCTTCGGTCTTATCGCGCTTTGTTCCATCGGTCCTATGATAGCCGTTATGGTATTATCGCTCGCCTCAAACGGAGAGCTTACCTATCAGCTTCCCGATTATTCCATAGACGCAAGTCTCGGCGCTAATTTCCTTCCCAAGATATTCCACACCTGCATAGAGGTAGCGCGAGCGCTCGCGCTGATAATCGCGCTTTTCGTAATACTTCAACTCACGGTATTAAAGCTTCCCAAAAAGCATATGATCCGCATAGTTATAGGAATCGCTTTCACGTTTGTCGGACTCGTAATGTTCCTCACGACCGTAGCGGTCGGATTTATGCCGATAGGCTTCAAGCTCGGTGCTGAGCTTGCGAAAAACAAGCTTCTTACAGTTATATTCGGATTTGTGATCGGAATGGTCGTCGTTCTCGCAGAGCCTGCGGTACAGGTCCTTAACAAGCAGGTCGAGGAGATAACGGGCGGAACCGTAACGAAGCGTTCTATGCTTATCGCTCTCTCCATCGGTGTTGGGATCTCCATAGGACTTTCTATGATAAGGATCATCTTCGGATTTTCCATTCTCTATTATCTTATCCCCGGCTATCTGCTTTCACTCGGACTTTCGTTCTTCGTTCCGAAAATGTACACCGCAATAGCGTTCGACTCCGGTGGAGTCGCAAGCGGACCTCTCACTTCAAGCTTTATTCTTCCGTTAGCGATAGGCGTTTGCTCCGTGGTAAGCGGCGAAGCCTCTGTGCTGAGCCTTGCGTTCGGAGTAGTCGCTATGGTCGCAATGACGCCTCTTATAACGATACAAGCGCTCGGATTCAGAGCGGTAACGGCGGCTAAGGTACGACAGAGAATAGTAATGAGACGTATTCTTGACTCTGATGACGAGCAGATCATCTATTTCGCCTGAGAGGAGGACTGATGTAAATGGCAGAAAGAAAAAATAAGAGACTGCTCCGAGTTATACAAAAGCCTGAAAAAACCGAGCAGAAGCACAACATTACTCAAAACAAGCTCGAGCTTCTCATAACCGTAGTAAACAGAAACAAAGCCGACTTCTACGTTGACCTTATACAGTCCTTCGAGGTGAATATGCAGATAGTCGCAATGGGTCAGGGAACGGCTGACGCGGCGATGCTCGATTTTCTCGGACTCGCAGGATCGGAAAAGGCAGTTATATTCAGCGTAATAAGAGAAGATAAGATCCCAAAGGCACTCAGGCTTATACAGGAAAAATTCAACACGATCAAGGGTGGCAAGGGAGTTGCGTGGACTGTCTCGCTTTCAAGCGTGATAGGCGTTTCGCTCTTCGGATTTCTCAGCAATAACCGTATGACCGTAAAGGAGGAAAAACAAGTATGAACACTGCATACGAAATGATAGTCTGCATAGTAAACTCAGGATTTTCAGGCAGCGTAATGGACGCGGCAAAGGAAGCAGGCGCGGGCGGCGGAACCGTTATCCACGCCAGAGGAACGGCAAACAAGGAAGCCGAATCCTTCTTTAAGATAACCATTCAGCCCGAAAAGGATCTTGTTCTCCTTCTCGTTCCCGCCGAAATAAAGGACAACGTTCTCCACGCCATATATAAAAACGCGGGTCTTAAAACGGCAGGTCAGGGCATTGCCTTTTCGGTAGCGGTAAACGATGCGGTCGGACTTAACAAGATAGTTCCCGCGGAAGAACCCGAAAAGGAAAAAGAAAGTAAATAAATAGTAAAAGGGAGCCGAGATGAACTCGGCTCTTTTTCATTACTACAACCAAAACGCAATATATTCATTTGTTTGTTTTGCACAATGCGTTCGACAAAAATCGGGGTCATATTGACACATATTTCCTTTTGTGGTATAATGTGTATGTAAGCAATTAAACCACGTCGTGAAAGGAGAAAGATATGAGAAAAACAACGAAAAAAAGCATCACGCGCATTATTTCACTTCTTTTGGTGAGCATAATACTCCTCGGCTCGGTAGTGCCGATATTTGCAAATGATTCCGAAACTTATGGCATAACGAGC
>JAZOVD010000022.1:0-8012 GCA_045658525.1 Eubacteriales bacterium | reverse complement strand
TAAGGTGTAAGTATATCATAGGCAAGTCCTCCGTTAAAATTATCTCTTTATCAGCTTTACCTTGCTTCCGTTGGATATTCCCGCAGCGTTAGCATCGTCTGTATCGACGTGCATTTCCAGACGGAATTTATCGCTTACTCTTATCTGTACGTCATAGAAAAGGCTTCTTCTCTCTCCGCTAACCTCAACGTCAACGTATTCTCCGTCCCTTACTCCGTACTTAGCTCCGTCCTCCTCGCTCATATGTATATGGCGGTTGGCTATTATACAGCCCTCTGTGAGCTGTACCGAGCCTTTAGGACCAACTATCAGCACGGGCGCAGATCCTGCAACGTCACCCGACTCTCTTACTGGCGGCTTGACCTTCAGCACGAAGCTATCGGTTCTCGATATTTCTACCTGCGACTGCTTTCTCTCAGGGCCGAGGACACGAACTCCCTCTATCGCTCTCATAGACGGGCCTACGAGCGTAAGCTGTTCCTTACAGGCGTACTGACCGGGCTGGGAAAGGTCTTTAAGCTTGGTAAGCTCGTATCCCTTTCCGAAAAGTATCTCAACGTGCTCACGGGTAAGATGTATATGTCTGTTTGATATACCTACGGGAATATCACCATCACCTGCCGACGCGTTTCCGCCTTTAACCGCTTCTATAACGCGATCTACCAGCTCTTTTATATCGTTTTCCGTATAATTCATACTCTTGCCCCTATCATATTATTCTGAAGCTGTCAGCCATTACGCAACGGCGCTGTCTGGTAAAGCTTCTTGCTGAGGTTATTCCCTCGCCCGTAGGCCCTGCTATCGTGAAGGTGGTATGTCCCTCGCCGCCGAATCCTATGCCCGCGTAAGAAGGCGCGTTCTTTACGAATATAGTAGTTTCTACCGCTCTTGCGAACGCCGAAAGTCTGTCTATGTTCTTTGAGTGCATGTGCGCGGTATGTCTGTTTCCGTGCTCCGCCTTGACTGCAAGCTCTATGGCTTCCTCTATGTTACTTACTCTTACTATCGGAAGTATCGGCATCATAAGCTCGTGCTGAACGAAGTCGTGCTCAAATCCTGTCTCACAGATTATACAACGTATTTCTTTTCCTACGTTTATTCCTATCTTTGCAAGCAGTACGTCCGCATCGCGTCCAACACAGTCACGGCTGACGGTCTTGACCGTCTTTCCGCTCTTTGATGTTTTTTCCGTAAGGACTATCGGTATAAGCTTTTCCGCCTGCTCCTTGGTTATGAGATAAGCGCCGTTCTTCTGCATCTCGGCAATAAGCTGATCCGCTATGCTATCGAAAGCAAATACCTCTTTTTCAGCTATACAGGGCAGGTTGTTATCAAACGAACAGCCGTCGATTATATCCTTACCCGCTTTCTTTATATCCGCAGTATCGTCAACTATAACAGGTGGATTTCCCGCACCCGCGCCTATCGCCTTTTTGCCCGACGAAAGAACCGCTTTAACAACGCCCGGACCTCCTGTACAAACGAGAAGTCTTATCTTGGGGTGCGACTGCATTATCGCCGCGCTCTCCATAGTGGGCTTTACCATAGAGCAAACAAGTACCTCGGGTCCGCCCGCGAGAGCCGACGCTCTGTTTACAAGGTCAACCGCGTAGTTTGATGTAGCTATGGCGTTGGGGTGGGGGTTGAAAACGACTCCGTTACCTGCCGCTATCATTCCCATTGAGTTACAGATGACCGTCTCGGACGGGTTAGTACTGGGCGTTATCGCTCCAACTACTCCGAAAGGAGCCATTTCGATAAGCGTAAGTCCGTTATCTCCCGTCTTTGCGTTAGATACTATATCCTCTGTTCCGGGGGTCTTTTCGGCGACAAGTATGTGTTTAAGTCTTTTATGCTCGACCTTACCCATTCCCGTTTCCTTAACGCCTATCTCTGCCATTATCGGCGCTTCTTCGAGAGTAAGACGGCGTATCTCGGTTATTATCTTTTCTCTCTGCTCCACCGTCATAGCTCTTACGGCTTTATAGCCCTTTTCAGCCGCGTCGATGGCGTCGTTCATATCCTCATATATTCCTATGAGCTTTCTGCCGCAATACTGCGTGGATGAGAAATCCTTATCGCTCTCCGCGCTCTTGCCTTTTATTATATTTTCAACTATTTTTCTTATTTCCGCTTCGGTGATATTCGCTGCCATTTTATTTTTATCCCTTCAACGTTATTTTTTATCTCAGAATACGAGTCTCTGAGTATCAAGCGCTATCATATATTCCTCATCCGTGGGGATTATCCACGTCTTTACCTTAGCTCCCGGCGCGCTTATATCAAACGGTACGCCGCGCTCAAAGTTTACGTTCTTATCCTCGTCTATCTCTATTCCGAGGTAGCTCATATCCTTACAGACCATATTTCTGACGTTAAACTGGTTCTCGCCTATTCCCGCGGTAAATACGAGCGCGTCAAGTCCGTTCATCTCCGCTGCGTAAGCTCCGATATAACGCTTTATTCCGTTGGTCATTATTTTGAGAGCAAGCTCCGCGCGCTTATCTCCGTCGTTTGCCGCCGCGGTAAGATTACGGCAGTCGTTCGACATACCGGATATTCCGAGAAGTCCGCTCTTTTTGTTGAGTATGTTGTCCATTTCGTCGGGAGTATATCCCTTGGTCCTCATAAGATAGGTAACTACCGTAGGATCGATGCTTCCCGAACGGGTTCCCATAGCTATTCCCTCCTGAGGAGTAAAGCCCATCGAGGTATCTATCGCCTTACCGTTCTGAACGGCTGTAATGGAAGAACCGTTACCGAGATGACAGGTAACTATTTTAAGCTCCTCTATCGGCTTACCCATAACTCTCGCAAGCTCCGCGCTTACGTATCTGTGCGACGTTCCGTGGAAGCCGTAACGGCGGATCCTGTCGTTTTCGTAGTATTCGTAGGGTATCGGATAGATGTATCGGAAATCCTCTATTCCGGAATAGAACGACGTATCGAATACCGCTACCTGAGGCACGTCGGGCATAAGCTCCTTACACGCCTTTATTCCTGCTATCGCGGGAGGTCCGTGAAGCGGATTTATCGGAACTATCGTTTCAAGATATTTTATCGTGCTTTCGGTTATGACCGTAGATTCTCTGCACTGCTCTCCGCCGTGCGCTACTCTGTTTCCGACAGCGTCTATCTCCTTTACCGAGGAGATGACTCCGTATTCCTTTGAAACAAGAAGTCCGAGAACTATTTTAAGAGCCGCTCCGTGATCGCAAAGCTCGGTTTCCTCGTAATAAGGCTCTGCTCCCGATCTCTTATGTGTAACGGTGCCGCCCGCTCCTATTCTCTCACAAAGTCCCTTTGCGAGTACCTCTTTCGTTTCCATATTGAAAAGCTGGTATTTGAGCGAGGAGCTTCCCGCGTTAAGTACGAGTATCTTCATATATTTCTATCCTTTCGTTGTTTCTTTACCGCTTAATATATCACGCCGATACCCTCGCCGCGGCAATATTCCAACCATTTGTCCGCAGGCTGCTTATCCGTGACTATAATATCGACCTCTGAAAGGTCACTTAATTTTACAAACGATTTTCTGTCAAATTTACCGTTATCGATAGCAAGTATCTTGCGCTCGGCAGAATCAAACATAGCCTGCTTTATAAGGCAATCCTTTTCGTTCGAGTCGGTAATTCCAAGCTCGGTATCAACTCCCTTACAGGAGCATATCGCAAGATCGACGTGATATGAGCGTATCATTTTCTCCGCCGATGATCCGGTAAGCGAAAGCGCTCCCTCTTTGAGACTTCCGCCCGTTGAAAGCACGTTGAAATCAGGCCTGTCGGCAAGCTCCAAAAGTATCTCAACGGAATTCGTTATTATTGTAAGGTTCTTCTTCGTTTTGAGCTTTTTGACTATGTATATAGCGGTCGAGCTTGCGTCAAGCATTATACGGTCTCCGTCGTTTATCATATCGGCTACCGTATCGGATATTTTCTGCTTTTCCGCTACGTTTACGCTTTTCCTTACTTTGTACGGAAGATCGAGCGCGGGATCCTGCTTCGACACCGCCCCGCCGTAGGTCTTTGATACAAGCCCCTCTCTATCAAGCTTTTCAAGGTCACGGCGTATAGTTTCCTCCGTCACGTTAAAGTCCTTTGCCAGCTCCGCGACTATGACCTTCCCCTCGTTTTCCAGTCTTGCGAGTATCTCGCGTCTGCGTTCTATTGCAAGCACTTGATCATTTACCTCCGTTTGGATTCTTTTACAGTATGCTGTCCCAGAGTCTCGCGTCAGGTCCGGCAATAACAGAGGTATCAAGGAGTATTCCGTCCTCAGTGCCCTGCTTTGCGCGTTCTATCGCCGCAGTTACCGCCGATACGCTTCCCGTAATAAGTACGTAGGATTTTCCGCACATTCCCTTGGCAAGACGGACCTCTATAAGCTCTACTATCGCCGTCTTTGCCGCTGTATCCGCGGCAACTACCGCCGAAGCCGCGGTAAAGGTCTCCAATATTCCGAGCGCGCCTTTGTTATTTACTTCAAGCGCTCCGCTTATCGCGGGAACTACCGTTTCGTGCGGATTTCCGAGTATGAATTTATCTATAAGCATCTGGGGAGCGTAATTCTCCGCGGCTTCTATCGCCGCCTTGACCGCGCTTATTTCCCCGGTTATGGTCGCAAGGTACTTTCCGGGACAAACCGGATTTGCGGAAACCACCTCAACCTCTGCCGTTTTAAGCATTATATCCGTTGCGGTTATACCGGATGCAACGGTCTTAAATTCTATCATTCCGAGTGCTTTTTTCATTACATTAGTCCTTTGTTACCGTAATATATTTTCCCGTGACTGAGCTTACTTTTCCGTCGATGGAAGAATGTATATTTACTCCGAGCGCGCCGTTTGGTATGACCGCTATGACGTCGCCCTTTTTGACCAAATCGCCCTCGTTTACGTTAGGCACGGCGGGCGCTCCTATATGCTGTGAAAGAAGTATCTTTACAGTTCCCGTCTTATGCTTTCCGTTCATCGGAGCGGGAACGTCGTATTTTCTCAGTCCGAGACGTGAGGTAAGTCTTGCGACCGACACCTTTTTGTACTTTGCGTCGTCGGAGACCTCTGACGCCTTTATACCCTTCGGGGGTTTTATTCCTGCCGCTCTTGCCGCCGCCTTTATCTGATCTATCATTGCTCTTGGCGAGAGATCCTGCGGACAGGCGTACGCCTCACAAAGTCCGCATCCCGAACAGAACATAGCTCCCGGTATAGTTGAAATGTCGCCCTTACCGCCGTTTGAGAATATCCGCATCACCATGTGAGGCTCGACCGGATAACCCTCGATATGTCTCGAACAAAGCTCCGTACAGGCTCTGCACTGACAGCAAGCCGCCATCGCCCTGCGAAGAACTACCTTCGGGTTTCTTTTCTTATTCATAACCACCGTGTGATCCGACGGAAGAACGATTATCGCATTCGTAGTCTTTGTCACAGGATCACGCGGACTGACGAGCTTACCCATCATAGGTCCGCCTGATACGTATTCGGGATCCTCTACGGTAACTCCGCCCGCGGCTTCTATTATCTCCGCTATCTTCGTTCCTATCGGAACAAGAAGCGTCATCGGTCTTGCGATCTCGCCCGCAACAGTAACGAATTTATCGGTCACAGGCTCTCCCTTTAAAGCACGGCTGACGTTATAAACCGTCTCTACGTTACTTACCGTAACTCCGACAGATATAGGAAGCTCTCCCGGCTGTACCGTTCTGCCCGTTACTTCCTTTATCAAAAGTATCTCGTCGCCAGACGGATAAACGCTATCGAGCTTACAGATCGAAAGCTTTGGATGCTCCGATATCTCCGCCTCAATAGCCTTAACCGTTTCGGTATAGTGAGATTTTACCGCTATTATACCCTTTTCCGCTCCCGTAGCGCTAAGTATCTCGTCGAGAGCAGAAAGGATCTCATCGGTATATATCTCCATTACCTGTCTGTGAAGTCTGAGAAGCGGTTCACATTCAGCGCAGTTAAGTATAACCGTATCGGCTTTATCCGAAAGCTTAGCGTAAGTCGGAAATCCCGCGCCTCCCGCGCCTACGACTCCGCTTACTCTGAGCAGTTCTTTGAGTTCATCAAGTTTCATTTATACATCTCCGTAGCTGAGCTATGATCAGATAAGCTCCTCTAATCCGTTTCCGCTGTCGATTATTCCGACTATAGCCGCGTCTATCGGGGCTTTCTCATGGTCACAGCCTATTCTTGCCGCGCTTCCTACCGCAACGAGTACGTTCTCACCTATACCCGCCCCGATATTATCGATAGCTACTATTCTCTTCGTATCTCCCGTTCCCGCGAGCGTTTCTATCACCATAAACTTGCTTCCTACAAGCTTTTCGTTCTTTCTTGTGGAAACAACGCTTCCAACTACTTTTCCGATCAACATAATCATACCCCCAAAAATCAAGGTGTTGTTTCTTTATTTTTTATGCGCCGAACACAAATATTGCTATTTACAACACAAAAAGAGAATACGTTTGTTATGTCCGTCGCACAAAAAACAAGGAATAGGTTATTTATTGTTAGATGCAAAAGCCCACTTTTCCGTTTTTCGTTCCTTGGAACGAAAAACGGAAAAGAAGATAGCTTTTTACTTATCCTTTTATCAGTCGAGAGAAGGAAGAATCTTCTCAACGTCCGCGTGAGGACGGGGAATTACGTGTACCGCAACGATCTCGCCGAGAGCAGATGCAGCCGCGCTTCCGGCTTCGGTTGCAGCCTTAACAGCTCCAACGTCGCCTCTTACCATAACGGATACGAGTCCCGAACCGATCTTCTCTGTTCCGATAAGGGTTACGTTTGCAGCCTTTACCATTGCATCGGCAGCCTCTATTGCCGCTACGAGTCCTCTGGTCTCTACCATTCCAAGTGCTTCGAGTGCCATTTTCATTTACCTCCGTACAAAATTTTATTTATTTTCTTAGTCAAGAGAAGGAAGAATCTTCTCAACGTCCGCGTGAGGACGGGGAATTACGTGTACCGCAACGATCTCACCGAGTCTCGACGCAGCCGCGCTTCCGGCTTCCGCCGCAGCCTTAACAGCTCCGACGTCGCCTCTTACCATAACGGATACGAGTCCCGAACCGATCTTCTCTGTTCCGATAAGGGTTACGTTTGCAGCCTTTACCATTGCATCAGCAGCCTCTATTGCCGCTACAAGTCCTCTGGTTTCTACCATTCCAAGTGCTTCGAGTGCCATTTTTGTTTTCCTCCGTAAATATGTTATATTTTATTTTTTATTTTTTATTTTTTTGAAGTCTTTTAGCGGAAAGCTCCGCAAGTCTCATAGTTTCGGGATGCGGGTTTGCTATTACAGCGCTTGCGCAAGGCTTCTTTATACAGTGAGCCGCCGCGTTCTCTATCGCTGCCTTTACCGCAGATATGCTTCCCGTTATTATTACGGTCACAAGACGTCCGCCGAGCTTTCTCTCCCAGCTCAGAAGTGTGACCTCCGCGCTTTTACACATTATGTCGAGCGCGTCTATTGCCGCCGCTGTTCCGCTTACCTCAACAAAACCAAGTGATTTCATCAGCGTCCGCGCCTCCGTTCAGATTTTACGCTCTGTCTGATCTTAGTCAAGAGAAGGAAGGATCTTCTCAACGTCTGCATGAGGACGGGGAATTACGTGTACCGCAACGATCTCGCCGAGTCTGGACGCTGCCGCGCTTCCCGCTTCCGTTGCCGCCTTAACAGCTCCAACGTCGCCTCTTACCATAACAGATACGAGTCCTGAACCGATCTTTTCTGTTCCGATGAGAGTTACCTCCGCAGCCTTTACCATTGCATCAGCAGCCTCTATCGCCGCTACAAGTCCTCTGGTCTCTACCATTCCGAGTGCTTCAAGTGCCATTTTTATTTCCTGACCTTTCTGTATTTTTACTGTTTTAAATTATTTCTTATCGAAAGCGTTGAGCTTTAACATTTTTTCAGTCGAGCTTTCGGTGTTTGCGATTATGTGCTGTGAAACGACTCCCGTAAGATCGTTAGCCGCTCTCTCAGCCGCTTCCATCGCCGCCT
>JAZOVD010000021.1:0-7662 GCA_045658525.1 Eubacteriales bacterium | reverse complement strand
GAAAAGCTTTCTGCGGGATAATTTGATTGCGGTATTTAAAAATTATTCAACACCACGGAGCATTTCAAGCTTCTCATTGAACGCAAGGGTAAGCTTGCCTTCGATCGAGGACTGGTAAACTCCTGCCATATTGGACTGCGTGTCCTTGATGCACTCGCCCTGAATAAGGCCGTTGATACTAAGAAGATTGAGAGCGCATGCTATGTCGAATACTCTGTTGTTGAAAACGTAGTCGAGCATTTCCGCGGACTCGTCGTCACGGGTAGCCTTGGTGTTAAGAACCGTCTCACGGTACTCGTGTCTGAGAGACTTATCGTCAGCACCTATTGCATCGAAATACGCAGGGCTGGAATAATAAGCCATTGCTTCAAGAACGTAAGCGGAAAGGTCATCCGCGTTCTTATCAGTAGCGTAACGGCTGTAAACGGAGTAGCAAAGCGCGTTATTGTACTGAATGGTGTTGCCGTACTCCTCCTGAGCGACATTCAGCTTCGGAATAGGAAGAATACCGAAGTCCGCGGTCATATCACGGATAAGGTCGATCGTTCCTACGTGGCACATAAAGAACAGGGCTCTTCCTGTCTTAAATCCGCCTCTCGCGACGGTCTCCCACTTATCTCCGTAAGTACCTGCATTCCTGGGGTCAACGTCGGTAGTAATATCAACGTACCACTCGCTGCTCGCCGTTCCGCCCATAAGGCTGTATATCTCGTTAACAGCAGTAAAGAAATCGTCGTTACCGCTTATGTTATCTACCGGGATTCCGCCGCCCTCGGGAATTCTCGAAGGAGTCATCTTACCTGCCTGAAGGAAAACGGTAGCACATTCGCTCTGAGCATAAAGACCGTACGTACCTGTTCCGGCGTAGCTGGGAAGCCACTTATCTCTTACGTTGTTATCCTTGGAATAGTTACCGGAAGCAAGGGATCTGAGCGTGGAAACAGTCCACTGTCCGTCCTTTACCGTCTGATAAAGAGTCGAGCTCTTCTTTCCGGTATTTCTTTCGTAGAGCTGCTTGTTGAAAAGAACGCACCAGGTAGCGTCATCGTCAACGGTGTTGATATCTCCGAGAGCTATATAAGCACCATCGTAAAGAAGAAGGTTCTCTATAACTGCGGAGTCCCACCAAGACTCTTCAAGGTTTATGTAAGAAACGTCAGAGTTGAAGTCAACGAATCTTCCCGTGCTTGCCGCGGTGCTAAGAGAAGCTCCAACAGCGTTCATTATAGCTCCGTAGGTCGTATCGTTGGAGTTAAGAGCTGTGTTTATATGCGTTCCGAGCTGATTGGTAGGAACGTCATCTCTCTCAATTCTTATTTTGAGGTTATCCTTTATGGTAGCGTTTCTGTTCGCAACAGCCGTTCTTATAGAGGAGTCACCAAGCTCATCCTTGGTCTCTACAAGGTCAACTATGTTGAACGCCTGTGTTCCTGCACGGTCTTCTCTTGTAAGGACCGTAAACTTCTTGTTTCTGAACTTCTTCTCTATCTCTCCGTTAAAGCTCGGAGGAAGATCGGACTCTTCGAGGTATTCTTCATCGTCATCATCATCGTCGTCATCTTTTTGGGCGCACGACGTAATGAAGAGAGGTACTATTGCCATTGCCAGTACGAGCAACAGCGCGAGTAATCTTCTGATTTTCATCAGCTTTTCTCCTTTGCATTTTTATAGTATTATACATGTATTTTAGCACAAAAGGCAAGCTTGTTTGTTACAAGATTGTGAAATTTGAAATTCCGTCGCCATTTTTCGCCTTTTGCACAATTTGAAATACAAGATTTTGTGCAATACAACTAACGTTTTTGGTATTTTTGAGCATTCTGACGCTGCTTAGATACAGGTGGGGAGAGTATTATACTCATACGAAAGCCGTCCGCGAGCTGCTCCTGCGTAAATCTTGCAACCGGCTTTTCCGTATTTTCTTCCGTTTCCCGCTCCTCCTCAAATATATTCGGACGCATAGCGGAACGGTCCCCGAACTCGTGACGTATCTCCCGTTTTATTTCCTCATCGGATGGCATTCGCGGAAATATCGGCTGAGGCTCTTTTTTATTCATTCTGTTGTTACCGCTATTCAAAGCTCAAGCCTCCTTTCAGCGACTTGCGGGTTCTTTACCTTTTACGTCGTCAACCTGTCCTATACTCTTTCTCATCTCGGTATCAGCCTGAACGTTGAGCATATTGTAGTAGTCCATTATTCCAAGATTTCCTTTTCTGAAAGCCTCCGCCATAGCTCTCGGAAGCTCTGCCTCCGCCTCTACGACCTTCGCTCTCATTTCCTGCACCTTGGCTTTCATCTCCTGCTCCGCCGCCATAGCCATAGCCTTACGCTCCTCCGCCTTTGCCTGAGCTATGCGCTTATCAGCCTCCGCCTGCTCTGTCTGGAGCTGAGCGCCAACGTTTCTGCCGACGTCAACGTCCGCTATATCTATTGAGAGTATCTCGAACGCCGTTCCCGCTTCAAGTCCCTTATCAAGAACTGTACGGGATATTTTATCGGGGTTTTCAAGAACCTCTTTATGGGTTTCCGATGAGCCTATCGTGGTTACGACTCCCTCACCTACTCTCGCGATTATGGTCGATTCGCCCGCACCTCCGACAAGGCGGTCGATATTAGCTCTTACCGTTACTCTCGCCTTTGCGCGGAGCTCTATTCCGTCCTTTGCTATCGCGGCAACTACGGGTGTTTCGATGATTCTGGGGTTAACGCTCATCTGTACCGCTTCAAGAACGTCGCGTCCCGCGAGGTCTATCGCCGCCGCTCTTTCAAAGTTAAGAGGTATCTCAGCTCTCTGTGCCGCGACCAGCGACTTTACCACCTTATCGACGTTACCGCCCGCAAGGTAGTGAGCTTCAAGCTTATTTATCGGTATGGATATTCCCGCCTTGGTTATCTGGATAAGCGGGTTTACTATCTTCTCCGGCTTTACGCGGCGTAGTTTCATTCCCACGAGCGTAAGTATGCTGACCTTAGCGTTAGATGCCTGAGCGCTTATCCAAAGCTTGATCGGCACAAAGCTGAAAAACAGCGCAAGAAGTATGATGACCGCGAATATTATGAGTACCGCAGGCAGATAGCTTGCAGGACTCGACGCAAGAAAATTCATAAACATATCGTATTCTCCTTATTTTATGCTTTTTTGACGAGTATTCTGTTTCCCGTCACAGATATGACCGTTATCTTTACACCGCTGTCAAGAAAGCTTCCCTCGCTGACTACGTCCGCATCTACGTCACCGAACTTTGCTTTACCCGCAGGTCTCAGCTCCGTTACGGTAACGCCCTCATCACCGACGGCTACCTTATGCTCTGCTGCGGCTACGTAACCGCTGTCATTATCCGTGCAGTCCGAAAGTATAAGCTTCTTGGGAAGCAATCCGTACGAGGTAAGCACGAACAGCAGGAGCACAAACAGTATTACTATTATCGCCAGTCCTCCCAGAAGCACGAACCCTTGCTCCCAAGTTTTAGCGAGAACGAAAATATCTATTATCATTATGACTATTCCAATGCCGCCGAATATACCCATTCCGGGCTCAAAGAACTCTGCCACCATAGCGATAAGTCCAAGCGCGAACAGTATTACGTGTATGACCTCGATATTTCCACCTATCGCCTTGATTATTTCTCCCAATGCAATTCTCCTTTCGTATTTTCACCGTTTGCTTAAAGAGTTATTCTCTTTTCAAAGCTATCGGTAACGTTATTTTCCACCGCGCCGTCGGGAAGAACGACCGTAGCCTTAATTCCCTTCGGAAGCTCTATTCTGAGATCGGATACACCGTCTTTATTTTCCCAGCGCACCTTTATCTCTCCAAGCGGAGTCGGGATAGCACCTTCCACCTTTTCAAACACCGCAACGTCAGGCTTTATGATAACAGTCTCAAAGCCGTTAGAAAGAGGCTGAACGCCCATTACCATAGCGGAATATTCGTACAGAGGAGCTGAGCTCCAACCGTGACATTCGCTTCTGCATTCGCCCGGCTTTTCGCACCAAACGGTACAGCCCTTGCCGTACATTTCGTACCAGCCGTCAAATATCTTGGGCGCGTATTTCTTATAAAGTCCCGTCTTTTCAAGCGCTCTGAACATATAGTAGTTAAACGAAAAGGTCGCGCGGCTTACGTCCTTTGCAAAGCTTCTCTCCATAAGCCCGACTGCTTCTTTTCCCGTTACCGCTCCGCAAAGCACCGCCCATACTGCCGTATGCTCGGAATAGGTATTATATCCCGGAACGTCAACGTAAAACTGCTCCTTTTCATCATAGCAGTACTTGTTGACCGCCGCTATCATTTTCTCCTTGCGCGCAAGGTATTCACTTGCAAGACCGTCTCTTCCCATATCGGAAGCTAACGTCGCGGCACTTTCAAGCGCTGCGGCATACATCATACTGCTGACGGTAAGCGGCTTCTTATCGCCCATAGGCGGCACTCCGGCGTTCCAGCCCTCGACCCAGTCGGTATAGTGCCAGTATTTCGTTACGTTTACAAGTCCCTCGGGGGTAAGTATGTTTTCAAATCCCGAAAGCACTCTGTCAACGACCGAGATAAGCTCTCTCGCCGCTTTCATATCTCCCGAATAAGTAACGTAATCCCTGAGCATAAGTATCCAGAAAAGCGAGAACGTAGGTATTACCTGAGGCTCGTTATCGGGATAATGCGCGCATATCATTCCGTCCGGTCTGACCGAGTACGCAAGATCGTACACAGACTTTCTTCCCATAGCGTAATCATCGGTGAACCTGAACATAAACATCATTTCAAGCGCGCTGTCCATACAGTACTGCTGCTGCTCGTAATAAGGACAGTCAACGAACGTTTCGTGAGTACAGCATTTCACCGTATTTATGGA
Source organism: Eubacteriales bacterium (assembly GCA_045658525.1). GTDB lineage: Bacteria > Bacillota > Clostridia > Oscillospirales > CAG-272 > SIG673. The sequence goes on along the minus strand of JAZOVD010000021.1, from coordinate 2,811 downwards.
TATATCCCAGAGCTTATTTACCACCTCGTCGGAGGTCTTGAAATATCCCTTTTCCTCGATCGGATAGAAATACGGACGGTAGCTCTGCTCCGAGGCGTTAAATTCCGTTCCCTCGGGGTATTCGACTCTTACGAAACGGTAAGCTCTCGACGTAAACGGCTCGAAGCTCTGCGTCTCACCGCTGAGCGTAACCGTATCGGAATATCCCGATATTTCCTTACCCTCCTCGCAGCAGTCGCGTCTGCCCTTTATTCTGAAATTTGCGGGGTCACTGTAACACTCGGCGTAAATAAATCGTATTTCTCCGCCCTTTTCACCTTTAAACGTAAACTTAGGATAAGCGGTAGTGTAAACGCCCGCATCTATCTCACAAAACGTTTTTCCACGTCTTATCTCGGTAAAATCGACCGCAGGGTAAAGCTCCATAAGCGGTATGCTTCTTTTGTCCATAAGATAACCGCTCGGAACACCGTACGGAGTGAAATTTCCCCGCTCTAAGTGGTTGGGGCAAAGGTTTACCAAGCCCATTTCAACGTCCGCTTCGAGCGAAACGCTCTCGCTATGCGGAAGTCCTCTGCAAACGCCTTTACGCAATTCAAAGCTCTTAGATGCTTCATAGTAGCATTTCCAGCCTGAATTATCAGAGGTTATTATCTCCTCGCGCTTGTCGCCTTCCGTAACAGTTCCAAATACCAGAAGCGCGGGGTATCTCCCCTTTATGCAGCTGTCATAACCGCTATCAACGTAATGCGCTACGGTCACGGAGATCTGATTTTCCCCGTCCTTTACGAGACTTTTTGGTACTTTTACCGTCTCGTATTTTCGTGTCCACATATCGCCTACACACGGACCCTCGCAGAGATATTCTCCGTTAAAATAGCATTTATAACGCGTATCGGCACTTATGTTAAGCTCTATATCCGCGTTCTCAGATACGCTTACCGTCTTTTCAAAGCGGTACGACGTATTTTTATCTAAAAACGTTTTATTGGGTCTTATCCAATAGCCTTTCATAAAATGGCCCTCCGGTTTTAGAACTCAAATCCTATTGATTCAAGGTATTTCTTGCTGTTGGAAAGACACTTGAACGGATCGGGCTCGCAAGCAAACGTCTGATCCTGTTCGATAAACGCGTACTCCGTTCCCGCATCCTTTAACGCCTGACCTACGGAAGAAAAGTCTATTATACCGTTTCCGCACCAAGTAAAGTGACGGTTTCCGTCCGCCTCTACCATCATATCCTTGAAATGCACGCAAGGAAGTCTGCCGGAAAGACGCTTTATCTCCTCAACGGGATCGTAGCCGCCCTTCTTTACCCAATAGGTATCAAGCGTAAAGCCCATTTCGTCTGCGGCGAAGTTATCGGAAAGATATTCCATACAGTTCTTGCCGTTTACGGTATTTTCGTACTCTGCGGCGTGGTTATGGTACATAAAATAGCAGCCAGCGTCAGTCATTTTCTTAGCGGCAGGTCTTGCCTTTTCAACGAAATCCGCGCAGTACTGAGGTATCTTTTCCTTTTCGGACGAAAATACTCCCGGAAGTGCTCCGATACCTATATACTTACAGCCAAACGTCTTATGCTCGTTGATCACCGCCTCGGTATCGTTTATGATCCTATCGTAATTGTAGTGCGTAAGGTTACAGGTAAGACCCGTTTCTTTAAGCGCGTCTCTGAGCCACTCCGCCTCATAGGCGCAGGTTCCCGATATCTGAACGGTGCTAAATCCCATATCGGCTACCTTTTTAAGCGTTTCCTTGAACGAATCAAGATCCTTACAGTAATCTCTCAGAGTATAAAACTGAACTCCTACTTTCATCTCAAAATACCTTCTTTTTTAAAGTTTAAGACAGCACATTGCTATCCGTTTTTATTCTATCAAATCTAACGCGTTTTGTCAAGTGATATATTTTTATTTTAAATCAACGCATATAAAAAACAAATCCGGAAATACTGTTAAAGAAGCCGAAAACGGTTTCGTAAAGCAAATAAAAAACGAAAGGTATCGGTACTACTAATGAACGAATTTAAAAATTCCTGCGGAAGCAAGAGCGGCTGTGATACCGCCAACAAGTCTATCGGCTGCACCGTGTCGAAGTGCGCCCATCACTGCGGAAACGAAAACTACTGCTCTCTTTCCAAAATACAGGTAGTAACCCACGAAGAGGACCCCACGGTCATTCAGTGCACCGACTGTGCCTCTTTTGAGCCGAGAAGCTAAGTTCAAAACAAAAAACGCCCCGAGGGGCGTTTTTTATTTGTTAAGCATATCTCTTAGTCCCTTGCCCGAGTAAAATAATACGTTTCCGTATACCTTATCTCCGTCCCAAGGGCGGAATATCTGATTTTTCTTTACGAAGGTAACCTCGTTCGGCATAGGGAGCGGAAGCAGTATATTTACCGCGTTTCCGTCCTCTTTTATATCGAAATTATCTCTTTCACAGCGCTTTACTTCATAAATATCGTAGCTGTTAAAAACGGTTATCCTATCATTTTTCCGACCGCCGAAGGTCAGATGTCTTTTATACACGGTAAAGCTTTCGGGGGTCTCGAAATGGTATCTTACTCTCTTAAAACGCGTTGTGAGTATGAATATTCTATACTCCGTTCCGTCCTTGGTAATAACCAAGTCAGGCTCATCTCCGCGCATGAACATTGAACTGAGCGCTCGCCTTACCTCAAAGCCATAGCCTTTTTTTCCGCATATCTTTTTTACGGAACGCAAAAAGATTATTCTTTTCATCGGCAGACGTACTACCAGCCCAAGCACAAATACGGCAAGAAATATCAGCGTAAGGTGTAAGTATATC
>JAZOVD010000020.1:0-13756 GCA_045658525.1 Eubacteriales bacterium | reverse complement strand
GAAGGAAAAAGAAATGAAGATAAAAATATAGATAATATTGGGGAAAAAACACTTTTCTTTTTTTCTAAAAAATTTCAAAAAACTCTATACAAATATGAAAATCTATGATATAATGTTATATGTATATCTGTAAAGAAGCATTGAAAGGTCATATAACAATGATTGATGAAGAAATAGGTACTCTTTCCGAAAACGTTACGGTAGGTAGAAACGCCGTAATGGAGCTTATAAATTCCGGAAAGAGCATAGACAAGCTGTTTGTTAAGGACGGCGAATGGGAAGGCTCGATAAAGGTCATAGCCGCAAAAGCCAAGAACCTCGGCATACCGATAGTCAGTGCGGGCAAAAGTAAGCTCGACAAGCTCGCCGGCGGTCTTAATCACCAAGGCGTGATAGCGGTCTCAGCCGAAAAGGAATACTGCACGGTCGCTGATATAATAGAAAACGCAAGAAGTAAGGGCGAAGAGCCGTTCGTTGTTATAGCAGACGGAATAAACGACCCACATAACCTCGGAGCGCTCATAAGAGTTGCCGAGGGAGCGGGCTGTCACGGACTTATAATACCGAAGCGCAGGAGCGCGACGCTCAACGCGACGGTAGCGAAAGCCTCGGCGGGAGCGTACGCGCATCTGCCTGTCGCCAAGGTCACGAATATATCCTCTGCAATAGAGGAGCTTAAAAAGGCGGGACTTTGGATATATTCCGCAGAGGCAGGCGGAACGGATTACGACAAAACGGAGATAATAACTCCCGCGGCGTTCGTTCTCGGCTCCGAGGGCGACGGCGTATCGAGGAACGTTAAGGAGAAAAGTGATTTCATACTTTCCATACCTATGAAAGGAAAGGTGAATTCTCTTAACGTCTCGTCGGCTGGCGCGGTGATACTGTTCCACGCGAGAAGATTTTTCAGTAAATAACCGAGAAAGGGGAAAACAGGATGGACGATAAGAACCTGGCATCACAGCTCATAGATAAAATGAAGAAATACATTCACGGAAATTCCGTTGAGAATGAACGTGAAGAGGAGCAGCCATCCGAACCGAATACAGTTTCCGAGCCTAAACCGCAGGAAACGAAAAAGCCGATACGTCTCCCCGATGAGGAATCGCTTTTTGAGTTTGAGAGCTTTGAGTTTGATGATGAACCTGAGGATGAGGATACGGAAAACGGGGAAGCTGTTTCCGATAACGTAGATGATACATACGTTGAAAACGAGCCCGAGGCGGCGGAAGTTTCCGAGGAGGCGTCTGTCCCGGCGGAAGTTTTTGACGAAGCGGAAGTCGGGCAGACGGTCTCAGAGGAAGCGGAAGTCGCCGTTATAGCGGAGGATGTAGCTCCTGACGTTGAGGATAACGAAGAAGATGAAATGTCGGACGTTTCGTCTGACAGCGTCTCGGTATTTTTCGGAATACCGACGGTAGCACAGACCGAGGAAGCGGTAGCACAGACCGAGGAAGCCGAGGAAGAAACACCTGAGGTCGAGGAGGTTGTCGCACCTCTTGTTCCAAGTGAACCCGAGGACGAGCTTGAAGAGGTTCAGGAAGTAGAAGAGGTTGAAGAGACCGAAGAAGCTGATGAAATTGAAGAAGCCGAGGAACCGGAGGACGATGCTCCGAGATTCTTCAATCCCGTTGGAGTACAGGAGAAGTTCGATATACCCGGTCTGGACGCTTTTGATGACAGAACCGAAAAAGAACCGGAGCCGATAGTGATTTCGGGACTTGATCTTGATGACGGCGAAGATGACGAAAATGACGAAGATGATGAGGATATAGACGAGTTCTTCGAGCTTGACGATGACGGTATAGGATTAGCCGAGGCGCAAGTACTTGACGATATATCAGAAACGCCTGACGTTTCCGGTGAAGAGACCGCGGAGGACGAATTTACCGAGATAGAGGACGAGCCCGACGAGGCGATGGAATACAATAACGACGTGTGGGATGATGATGAAAGAGCGTCGTGGACAGAAAGAGAACGCTTTACCGATCTTTGCGCATCGCTTCCGCTCCCTGAAATGAAGCTGGGCGACGGAGAGACCGTTAAGAATATCAAAAATGATACCAAAACCGTCAAAAACTCAGGTTATCGTTACGAGATGACCGAAAGACTTCCCCTGTTCCCCGATGGACTTCGCGGTGGAAAGGAGCAGGACGGTTATATCGATAGAGAAAAGGCGTATTGCATAGAACGCGAGGATAAACGAAGAGAGGCTCTCGCGGAAAAGCTTAAAAAGTCGTCGCTAAGTATAATATTTGCCGCTATCTGTCTCGGATTTATGCTCGTGTATGAAAACGTGGGAATGTTTTTCGGTGGATTTGCCACGAAAAATATATACCTGTTTGCGGGAATAGATATATTGCTCGTGCTTATTTCGGCATTTATAGCGAGAAAAAGCGTTTTAGACGGAATAAGATGCGCTGTAAGAGGTATCTTTATTCCCGAAACGGTAACGGCAGGCGTGGTCGCGTTTTCCGTGCTTTATAACGTGTTCCTTATGCTTTGCAGACCGCTTCCCGAGGAAGCTATGCTCCTCGGTATTCCGTCAGGAATAGCGGTAATGCTTACGGTTCTTTACAGATATTATCTGCTTAAGCGCGAGATCAAGGTTTTCGAGGTGGCGGCATCTTACGGGTCGTATTCCACCGAGGTTCGTATGTACGGGTTCAGAAATACCCCCGAGGGCTCGGAGCTTGACGGTTACGTTTCTCCCGATTCCTCGCTTTACAGGATAAACCGTATTTCGAGAATAGACGGAGTATATAACGAACAGCCTCAGCGCGATGAATGTTACGGTATCATAAGGATACTTACTCTTTGTATAATGTGCGCGGCAGTGGTGTGCGGAATAGTTTTCGGGCTTATAGGACGCGATCTTTATTCGGGAATACTGAGCGCTTATACGGTAATAGCGCTTGCCTCTCCCGTTTCGGTGTTTGTGGCGCTTCTCGTTCCGAGATATATAGCGGCTACCGAGGCGGCGGCTGACGGCGGCGCGATAATAGGCTTTGACGAGGAAAGCGACGAGTTTGACGATAACGTTATAATGCTTGATGATTCCGCGCTTTATCCGCCGGAAAGTCTGAAAATAGTTAAATTTGACGTATGTAAATCGCCTATGCTTGAAAAGCATCTTGCGAGAGCCGCTGCTATGTTCAAAAAGACGGGCGGAACTCTTTCGGGACTTTTCCGCAATATGGAGCAGAGCCTTTCGGGTCAGGAGACAGTTACGGTCACAGAGGTGAGCGAGCACGGTCTGACGGCAACGGTCGATGGCAATACTGTCCGTGCGGGATCGGCATCCTATATGGAGAAATACGGAATAACCGTTGAAAAATATATAGGAGTTCTTTCAGCCGATACGAGGGTGCTTTATATAAGCGATAACGGTGAATTCTTTACGAGAATAGTTCTCAGCTATACTCCGAATACGGCTCTTTGCCGTAAGATAGCGGGACTTCGCCACGCCGATACGGTCGTTTCTCTCAAAACCTGTGATCCGTGTATAGATAAGGCGCTTGTTTTCTGTACTACGGGACTTGAACCCGAGCTTCTGAGAGTTATAAAGTTTGAAGCGGGAGACGATCTTGCGCCGGCTGAAACGGACCGCGAGGGAATACTCGTATCAAATAGCGGAGCGACAGGTCTTATATCGGCTCTGCTTGAATATAAACGCCAGAAGAAGCTTATATTTAACGGAAGCAGATTCGCGGGGGTAGCCTGTGTAGCGGGAGTAGCGCTTGCGCTTTTGCTTACGGTGTTCAACGTAAGGCTTGAAATGATGTCGGCGGCAACGCTTGCGTTCCACGCGATCCTTTCGGGTATCGGAGCTTTTCTCGGTACGAGAGGAACTATAAATACGAAAAACAAGATAAAGAAAAAATAAATTTCCACAGTTTGGGGAGCGATATGGAGAGGTTTTTCCGTCGCTCCCGTAACTGTAATTATCAACCTTGGAGATAGAAATGAAACTTGAATCGGTACTTAAAAAGGTTTTGAAGCCCGGAAGATATACGGGCGGAGAATACGGACAGATAATAAAGGACAAGGATAAGATGGCGGCGAGGTTCGCATTTTGCTTTCCCGATACCTACGAGATAGGAATGTCCAACCTCGGAGTAAGACTTCTTTATAACGCGATAAACCTTATGCCTGACGTATGGTGTGAAAGAGTTTATTCTCCCTGGCCTGATATGGAGGAGCAGATGCGCGAAAACGGCATACCGCTTTACGCGCTTGAAAGCTTCGACCCCGTAAAGGATTTTGATTTTATGGGCATAACCTTGCAGTACGAGCTTTGTTATACCAACGTGCTTAACCTGCTCGAGCTTTCGGGAATGCCGCTGCTTTCAAAGGACAGAGGCGAGGAATTTCCGATAGTCGTTGGCGGTGGACCTTGTACTTATAACGCCGAGCCGCTTTGCGACTTCTTTGACGTTTTCTCGATAGGAGAGGGTGAGGAAGCGCTTTGCGAGATGGTGCGTCTGTATATAGATATGAAAAAAGACGGCTCTTACACAAAAGCTGACTTTTTGCGCCGTCTTTCCCATATAGAGGGATTTTACGTTCCCTCGCTCTACGACGTTGAATATAGCGGCGACGGAACGGTAAAGAGCTATACGCCCGTATATCCCGACGTTCCCGCTAAGGTTCGCAAGAGGATAATAAAGGATATGGATAAAGTGCCGTATCCCGATAAGTTCGTTATGCCGTACATAGAAACGGTGCACGACCGTATAACCGAGGAGGTATATCGCGGTTGTATAAGAGGCTGTCGCATCTGTCAGGCGGGAATGATATACCGTCCGATAAGAGAAAAGAGTCCCGAAAAGGTAAACGAGCAGGTAAAATGCCTTTTTGAGAATACGGGCTACGACGAGGTTTCGCTCCTTTCGCTTTCGATAAGCGACTACACGAGACTTTCCGAGCTTACCTCGATGCTCCTTGACTGGACTGATAACGAAAAGGTCAGTCTTTCACTTCCGTCGCTTCGCGCGGACACATTTTCAAAGGAGCTTATGGACAGAATATCGTCCGTTCGACAAAGCGGTTTGACGTTCGCGCCTGAGGCGGGAACTCCCAGACTTCGTGACGCTATAAACAAAAACGTCACCGAGGAGGAGATACTTCGCGCCTGCTCGCTTGCGTTCGGAGGCGGAAAGACGGGAGTAAAGCTCTACTTTATGATGGGCTTACCTACCGAAACGTACGAGGATATAGCGGGTATATCCGATATGGGTAAAAAGGTCGTGGACGAGTTCTACAAGACCCCGAACCGCGTAAAAGGACGCTCGCCTCAGGTAACGCTGAGCTGCGCGTGCTTCATACCGAAGCCGTTTACCGCTTTCCAGTGGGACGCTCAGGACAGTCTTGAACAGTTAAAGGATAAGCAGGAATATCTTAAAGGCGTTATAACCGACAAGAGAGTTAAGTATAACTACCACGACGCAAAGGCATCAAGGATAGAGGCGGCACTTGCGAGGGGAGACAGAAAGCTGTCAAGGGTACTTATAGAGGCGCATAAGCTCGGAATGGTCTTTGACGCGTGGGACGAATTTTTCAGCTATGAAAAATGGGAAACGGCGTTCGATAATGCAGGAATAGATATGGGTTTTTACGCTAACAGAGCGTTCGCGCTTGACGAAGTGCTCCCGTGGGACGTGATAGATATAGGGGTTACAAAGGAATTTCTTATAAGAGAATATAAGAAGTCAAGAGAGTCGGTATCTACGCCGAACTGTCGTGAAAAATGCTCCGGCTGCGGAGCGAACAGACTTGGAGGTGTTACGCCGTGGTGCCCGAAAATATCAGAATAAAATTCAAGAAAACAGGCAGGCTGAAATACATTTCGCACCTTGACCTTTGCAGAACTATGCAGCCCGCTATGATACGCGCGAGGATACCGCTTTGGTACACCGAGGGCTTTAACCCACACCCGAAAATGGTGTTCGCTCAGCCGCTTCCGCTTTTTGTTGAGAGCGAATGTGAGTTCCTTGATATAAAGATAACCGAGCACGTCTCGTGCGAGGAGCTTCGCGACAGACTTCGCTCGGCGTTTACCGACGAGCTTTACGTTACCGAGGTCTATAATCCTACGGAAAAATTTACCGCGATAGCATACGCGGGATATATTATGGACGGCTTTGACGGTCTTACCGAGGAAGGGCTGAAAAAAGCGCTTTCAGGCGAGCTAAACGTCACTAAAAAGACGAAAAGCGGCGAGAAAACGCTTGATATACGTCCGCAGATAAAGTCTGTCGAGATACTCGGAGAGGGACTAATATATGCGGTGCTTGACGCGTCGGGCGGCTCGTATCTCAGTCCCGAGCTTTTCTGCCGCGCCGTTTACGGCGAGGGCGACTACAATATCATTCGTAAGGAATGGTATAAAGCGGATATGACGGTATTCAGATAAGCGAAGCCGTTAAAATATATTTTCGAGCGAGAGGGAATTAGCCTTTCTGAGCTCGCTCAGCTCATACCGCAGAAGCTCGATAGCTTCTGCGGTATTTTCATCTGAGCCTGAATTTATAGCGGCGCGAAGACTGAGCAGCTGCTTTTCTACGTCGTTTATCGTGCTCGTATCAACTCCGAGATGAAGTCCGAACCGATGGTCTTTCCAGTAAGCGTATATGCTTTCAACGCCGTCGCCCGTAGTTACCGTTTCGGAAAAAGAAAGGTCTTGCAGAGTCTTTACGGTCTTGTCGCAATAAAAATAATATCCCGTTATTCCGCCGATTATGACGAGCAGAACTATTACGGCTATTATAAACGTTCTCATTTTTTAGTCTCCTTTGGTCTGAATACCCAGTATTCCTCGCCTGCGTCGTTTACGGTGTAAAGAAATACGGACGAAAGCTCGGTCTTTTTTTCGTGCAGACGTTTTTTCAGCGCCGCGTCGGTTATTTTAAGAGCATTCAATCCGTGCTCGTTTATACAGCCGTCAACTATAACGGCGTGCGCGATGCCTCGTTCCGAATCGTTTTTCTCCGCTTTTTCAAAAACCGAAAGCTGACCGTTCTGTTCGAGAATGGCGTAGTTTATGTCCGCAAGGTTCGATATTCCTTGAAGTCTCGCTTCGGACATAAGCTCGGTAACGCTCATGTGCAGCTTTGTAAGCTCGGAGATGTCGAGCTTGCCTTTTCTTATTACGAAGCTCGGATTCCCGTCAAATATATTTTTTAAAAATTTGCTTTTTGTTACCGCAAATGACGTTATAAGCTCTATACAGATGACCGTAAGGACAGGTATGACGGCGAATGCCAGCGGAATGGCGTCGTGTCCTATCGGCATAGCGGCTATCTCCGAAAGAAGAAGCGCGGTGACAAGCTCGGAGAGCTGTAATTCTCCTATCTGACGCTTGCCGCCGATACGCATAGCCGTGACGAGCAGGATATATACGATAACGGTTCTGATGAAAACGTTGAGCATTGCAAAAATCCCTTATCAAGACGAAATTTTATATACTGTATTCTTTAACCGCAATAGCCAAAATATACATTCTAAAAAAATTTACAAATTCTATTGTATAACTCTTTACAAAATGACTCTTTTATGATACAATATAGTAGTTAATATTTTGACATTTGTCAAGGAGGCAATAAAAATGGCAAGAACTAAGTTATCCATGGACGGTAATACCGCCGCGGCACACGTCAGTTATGCGTTTACCGAGGTTGCGGGAATTTACCCCATCACCCCTTCCAGCCCTATGGCAGACTATGTTGACCAGTGGGCGGCATCAGGCAAGAACATACTCGGCAAGCCTGCTCTTAACGTTTTCGGAACTCCCGTTAAGGTAACCGAAATGCAGTCTGAGGCAGGTGCGGCGGGAACTGTACACGGTTCTCTCGCGGCAGGTGCTCTTACCACCACTTATACCGCTTCTCAGGGACTTCTCCTTATGATCCCGAATATGTACAAGATCGCCGGTGAGCTTCTCCCCAGCGTATTCCATGTATCGGCTCGTTGCGTAGCGTCCCACGCTCTTAATATTTTCGGAGACCACTCCGACGTCTATGCGTGCCGTCAGACAGGCTTTGCTATGATGGCTGAGACCAACCCTCAGGAGGTCATGGACCTCGGCGCGGTAGCTCACCTCGCCACCATAAAGGGTCGTGTTCCAGTTCTTAACTTCTTCGACGGCTTCCGTACCTCTCACGAGATACAGAAGATCGAGGTCTGGGACTTCGACGATCTTAAAGAAATGACCGATATGGACGCGGTCGCCGCTTTCCGTAAGCACTCTCTTAACCCTGAGCATCCCGCTCTCCGCGGCTCTGCTGAGAACGGAGACATCTTCTTCCAGCACAGAGAGGCTTGCAACAAGTTCTACGATGCGTTCCCCGCTATCGTTGAGGAGTATATGGACAAGGTCTACGCCAAGATCGGCACGAACTACAAGCTCTTCAACTACTACGGTGCTCCCGATGCTGACCGCGTAATAGTCGCTATGGGATCCGTTTGTGACGTTATCGAAGAGGTTATAGACTACATGAACGCTCCCGGCGAAAAGGTCGGTCTCGTTAAAGTACGTCTTTACAGACCCTTCGTTGCTTCTAAGCTCGCTGAGGCTATCCCCGCGACCGCTAAGAAGACCGCTGTTCTCGACAGAACCAAGGAGCCCGGCTCTCTCGGTGAGCCTCTCTTCCTCGACGTCGTTACCGCTCTCGCCACTCTCGGCATAACCGATAAGAAGGTAGTTGGCGGACGTTACGGTCTCGGTTCTAAGGACACCACCCCCGCTTCCGTATTCGCTATATACGAGAACCTCGCCAAGGACGCTCCCAAGGCGAACTTCACCGTAGGTATAGTTGACGACGTAACCGGACTTTCTCTCGACGAGAAGCCCGCTCCCGATACCGCTGCTGCTGGTACTATCTCCTGCAAGTTCTGGGGTCTCGGAGGAGACGGAACCGTTGGTGCTAACAAGAACTCCATAAAGATAATAGGTGACCACACCGACAAGTACATTCAGGCATACTTCCAGTATGACTCCAAGAAGACTCTTGGTATCACCATTTCCCACCTTCGCTTCGGTGATAAGCCCATAAAGAGCCCCTACTACATCAACAAGGCTGACTTCGTTGCCTGCCACAATCAGGCGTACCTCAAAAAGTATGATATGGTAAACGACGTAAAGCCCGGAGGAACGTTCCTTCTTGACTGTCAGTGGAGCACCGTTGAGGAGCTTACCGCTAACCTTCCCGCGAAGGTAAAGAGCTACATCGCTAACAACGGCATCAAGTTCTATACCATCAACGCTACCCAGCTTGCTATCAACCTCGGTAACGTAAAGGTAAAGAACACGATACTTCAGTCCGCGTTCTTCGCTCTTGCTAAGATACTTCCCGCGGCTGACGCGATCGAGTATATGAAGTACATGGCTACCAAGTCCTACCTCAAAAAGGGTCAGGCTATCGTTGACCTCAACCACGCAGCTATCGACAAGGGTGCTGACGCGTTCGTAGAGGTTAACGTTCCCGAGGCGTGGAAGAACGCCGGAAACGACGATGCTAAGGCTTACGTAAACGGAAGCAGAGTAGATCTCGTTGACTTCGTAAACAAGATAGTTAACCCCGTAAACGCTATGAACGGTGACAGTCTCCCCGTATCTGCGTTTGAAAAGTACGTTGACGGTCAGTTCCCGCAGGGTTCTGCCGCATACGAGAAGCGCGGTGTTGCCGTTACCGTTCCCACCTGGTATGCTGAGAACTGTATCCAGTGTAACAACTGTGCGTTCGTATGTCCTCACGCTGCTATCCGTCCCTTCGCTCTTACCGAGGAAGAGGCTGCCGCAGCCCCCGCTCAGACCAAGTTCACGGCTAAGCCCGTTGTAAAGACTAACTACAAGTTCACGATGGCTGTTTCGCCTCTTGACTGTATGGGCTGTACGCTCTGCGTAAAGGCTTGCCCTGTATCCAACAAGGCTCTTGAAAACGCTCAGAAGACCGTTGCTGCCGAGCATCCCGAGTACGATGCCAAGACCGCTGCTAAGGAAGCGGCTAAGCTCGCGGCTCCCAAGCTCGCTATGGCTATGGCTCCTCAGGCAACTCAGGCAGACCAGCAGGCTGTATTTGATTACTGCGTAGCTAACGTCGCTGAGAAGAAGGAGCTTATCAACAACACCGTTAAGGGCAGCCAGTTCAAGCAGCCCCTCCTCGAGTTCTCCGGCTCCTGCGCAGGATGTGCCGAGACCTCTTACGCACGTATAATCACTCAGCTCTTCGGTGAGAGAATGTACATCTCCAACGCGACCGGATGCTCCTCCATTTGGGGTGGCTCTGCTCCCGCAACTCCTTACACCGTAAACAAGGAGAGCGGACGCGGTCCTGCTTGGGGTAACTCCCTCTTCGAGGACAACGCCGAGCACGGTCTTGGTATGTACCTCGGACAGAAGGCTATCCGTGAGAGACTTATCGCTAAGGTGGTCGAGATGATGAACTCCGATAAGGCTTCCGACGACTTCAAGGCGGCGGCTCAGGCGTTCCTTGACACTAAGGACAACGGTAAGGAAAATGAGGCTGCAACCGCGGCTCTCGTAGTTGAGCTTGAAAAGGCGGCTGCCGCAGGATGCCCCGTTGCTCCCGCTGTACTCGCTGAGAAGGAATACCTCTCCAAGAAGTCTATGTGGATCTTCGGTGGAGACGGATGGGCATACGATATAGGCTTCGGCGGACTTGACCACGTTCTCGCTTCCGGAGAGGACGTAAACATAATGGTATTCGATACCGAGGTTTACTCCAACACCGGTGGTCAGGCTTCCAAGGCCTCCAACATCGGTCAGGTCGCTCAGTTCGCGGCTGCCGGTAAGGCGATAGGCAAGAAGAACCTTGCTGAGATCGCTATGTCCTACGGTTACGTTTACGTAGCTCAGGTCGCTATGGGTGCTGATATGAACCAGTTCCTCAAGGCTCTTACCGAGGCTGAGGCATATAACGGACCTTCGCTCATCATCGGTTACGCTCCCTGTGAGATGCACGGTGTTAAGGGCGGAATGCAGAACAGCCAGTCTGAGATGAAGAAGGCTGTTGTGGCAGGTTACTGGAATATGTTCCGTTACAACCCGACTCTTGAAAGCAACAAGCTCACGATAGACTCCAAGGAGCCTACCGCTGACTACAAGAGCTTCATCACCAGCGAGACCCGTTACGCAAGACTTGCGCAGTCCTTCCCCGAGAGAGCTGAGGTTCTCTTCAATAAGGCTGAGGCTGCTGCTAAGGCTAAGTACGAGAGACTCGTCAAGATGGGCAAGCTTTACGAATAAGAAGAGAGAACGCGCGTAGGGATTACGGTCGCTTTTGAAAAAGCTCCGCAAAACTTCATTCACACCGATAACAAAAGCCATCGGTGTGAATGAAGACTTCGTAGATTTTTTTTTGAAAAACAAACCGAACACCATAAGCGTGATGTTTCTATAAATTCGATTTAATTATAAAAATAAATCCGCACGGAATTTCCGTGCGGATTTTGTGTTGTTATTTTAATTCCAAGAGCAATTTATTGAAATAATTGCGGTAGGCATTCCCACAATTTGAATATCGAATTTTAAACTTGTTTCAACTTTTTTGGATGCGTTATGTATACGGAAGTTGAATTGCCAACCTCCATCCATATACATTTCAAGTGTAGTTGTGCTGTTGGGTTTAAAATCCAAACTAACGATTCTGGTAGGTAGAGATGCCAATGGAATCTCGATTTTAGGTTTTGTATTCTTACTTGATTGATTTAATTTGCCGTGCAAATTATAGGTTTGGATTTGCGTTATACGCTTTGTGTCAATACTGATAACTTTGTAAAAATCAAATTCGCCAAGCAAATACTCAACCATCTTTTTTGGAATGTCGGGATTGTTAGTGCTATTTTTTAATATTTCCGATTTGAATGCTTCTAATAATGGAACATAAATATTGCTATCTTTTAAAGGCAGTTCGCTCCATCTTTTGCCCAAATTCTTTTGTTGCTCCAAATAATCAAAAATGGGTTTAATATCAGTCCAATAATTTGTTGAGCAAGGTATATTATACCATTTTTGTCCGAAGTCGAGTGTCTTAGCAAGACGGCTGTGTTTGACCGCGAAGTGATTATGTTTAATACTTAATCCAATTTCCCATTTAACATCTTTACGAGTAATGACGATATCTCTTACGTCCCCCTCTTTTCCTTCTTTGTCAGTTTGAAGCGTAAGTACGACTAAATCTTCGCCTTTTTCTAAAATCATCGGTTCCATATCAAAAATCGTGAATACCGCAGCCTTTGCGCTTTCTGTCATTGTTTGTTGCAAATTATTCGACATGGAATCCCATGCCTTTTTATTGGTTTGTAAAGCACTATTCATTTGTACAATAACAGGGCGTATTTTCTCTATTTCATGCGCTAAGGTCATAGCACAAATATATTCGTATGCTCTTCCCTGATTATTGCTCTGGTTACTCATTTTGCGTACCTCCGCTGTTTCTAATGCATTTTTGATTGCTACGGCAATCTCGTAAGAAAGATTGACAGGAACGGCGTTTCCTATCATTTTGTATGCATCATCCGTATAAGTGTATATGAATTTGAAATCATCGGGAAATCCTTGTATTCTCGCAATTTCTCTTACTGTCATCCTGCGGTATAAATGTTCATACCCTTTTACAAATTCTCTCTTATTATGCGAAATGAATTTCATTTTTGGAGCTTGTGGGTGGATTTGGCACTGTCGCCCAGATGCTTGAACAGTAAAGGCTTGTTCATCCCAAGATTTAACTCTGTTTCTGCTCATGAATATTGGAGAATAAGAGCCTGTAAAATACTCATTGTTATTTACCGATAACGGATTATGGTTATTTCTTTCTCCTGCGGGGACGGCAGTGTGTTGAAGATCCCATATAATATCTCGCAACGTAAGTTTTTTGGAATTATCTCTTGTTGAGCCTTTTGGAAAGTCAAAATTGACTTGCAGATCGTCTCTGAAACCGATGTAGAAAACTCTTTTTCGTTCTTGGGCTACGCCATAATCTTTCGCATTTACCAAGGTTACGGACACATTGTATCCGCATTCTTTAAACATTGATATAATATTTTGTACCGCCTCTGAATGTCTATTTGCTAACATTCCGCTTACGTTTTCTGCAAGGAAAAATTTAGGGCGTTTGCTTTTTAATATCCTTATGTATTCATAAAATAGTTGTCCGCGAGCATCATCTATGCCTTTCAAAGAACCAGCTTCTGACCACGATTGACAGGGGGGACCGCCTATTATACCATCGATTTCGTCTGGAAAGTCGTCTTCTTGTATTTTTCTTATATCGCCCTCAATAAGTTTTGTGTTAGGGTGATTGGCTTTGAAGGTTTCCCAAATGGTGGGATCATATTCATTGGCAACAAGAATATCAAATCCTGCACGCTCAAATCCTAAATCAAGACCACCGCAACCGCTAAATAAACTAATAAGTTTCATATTTTCCTCGGATTTTATTATTTGGAATTCGATAAATACATTTAAAGTATATCATCAATCTATGAATAAATCAAGCGTTTTTTTGAAGCAACCGGTATTTAAGAAAAAACAACGTTGCTATTGTTACCAATTTGCAACGTTGTTTGAATATTATTACAGGGTTATTAAATCTCTGAATAAATAACCGTTACGTCGGGGTGGAGCTGAAGAATAGAAGCAGGAACGAAAGGAGTTATCGGACCGAAGAACGCCTTTTCAAGAATATCCTTTTTCTTTGCGCCGTTGGCGATAAGGAGTATCTTCTTTGCCTGCATA